>CAJURF010000057.1 GCA_910588825.1 uncultured Lachnospiraceae bacterium | reverse complement strand
TTTTTTAGGAGAAAATTTTTTTCATTTTTCTATTGACATTTATTAGCTGGACTATATTGTTTAAAGGGTACAGGCACTGGGGCTATTTAGGCCCTGCCTGTTATGCTTATTTCGGGGGAAAATCCCCTCATCTACCCGGCATCATTTAATTTATCAGCCGTTCTTTGCGAAAGATACGAGATTCCTCTAAGCAATGCAAAGGCTGCTGCCGAAAGAACAGCGAAAAAACAAAGCGCTATCCCTACAGCCTGTGGAGTGGTCATATGTTTCCTCAATATAAAGCAGAACACAACACTGAATATTCCTACACATATCAAGCTGATAATTAAGTCCTTTTTCGGAGTGCTTTTCGTCAAGCCTCCATTCCATGCGCCATTTCTTATAGCAGAAAAAATATATATCACTCCTCCGGCAGATAAAGATATCGTTTCTCCAATAACCAGAGAGAGGTTTCCTGTTATAAGCATTTGTACGACAATCACCACAGCGCATACCAGAAACATGATACAAAACGAAATATTCCCGGTTCTTGCAGCTCTCTGCTTTTCCAATTCACTGTAATCAGCAGCTTTTAATAAGGTTTCCTTTAATTCGTTATCCATATTCCCGCTTCTCCTTTCTCCATTTAGAATTTCTTTAATGTCCACCTGGTAGTATTCAGAAATCTGCACCAAAATACTAAGGTCAGGCAGATTTCGCCCTGTTTCCCATCTGGAAACAGTTCTTCCTGAGACACCTAGAATTTCTGCCAACTGTTCTTGCGTAACGCCTTTTTCACTGCGAAGCTGTTTCAGAAAAGCTCCGATCTCTTTTGGGTTCACAATTTTTTCCTCCTTTCACATACAGACTATCTTTTTCAGAGTGAAAAGAACACGACATAAAGGGAGAAATGCTGCGGATTTTTTATCAGACACCAGTGTCTATCGCTGTCTTTACAGGTTTTCTATTGATAAGGAAATCTGCATCCCACAGCATAAACAGGGATAGAGTACAGATTTTTACGGATGCCGCCTCTGGTCTTTACGGCGAGATATCCTTCATCCACTATTTTCTGGTTCAGATAGACAGTCAGGGAGACAGGAGAGTTATCATCAGTAGTTTTGATTTCGATTCCATATTTTTTGTCATTGATGTCCACCACCATAAAATCTAATTCATAATTGCCATATATAGAACAGCAGGGCTTATCGCCTTTCACTTTATCTGATTGGTATAAACGGTATAATTCTGTATATGCAAAATTTTCAGTGAGCATTCCCGTAACAGTGCGATTGTCGGCAGGGGTCATCTTTGCAATGCAGTTGGCAATTCCACAGTCCATAAAGTAGAATCTTCGTTCATTCAGCAAATCAGAAACTTTCCCCCGGTTATATAAATCGCATCCCCCGATGATTTTTGAATACTTCAACCAGGATATGGCACGGTTGACTTCGTTTCTGCTCACATGTTCTTTAGAAGAGCTTTTCACAAAATTGGTTACTTTTTCAATATCTTTGGATGAAGTGCCCTTTTTCTCATGTGCGGCCATGTGAAACGCTGCCTTATACACATTTTCAAAGATGATCCGGCATTTATCGTCGGAAAAATAAGCGGCTGATTCGTCAGTGAATGTCTGGAGTAATTGTCTGATTACTGCCAGACACTTTGGTATATTCTCATGCTTTTTGTATTCACTGACCACTGCTGGATAGCCGCCGATTTGGACGTATATTTCATACAATCTATAAAGTTTTGTATAATTTTTTATGGAATCACTGCCAAATATGTCAATGGTAAACAGCAGGTCTCTGCATTGAAAGGCATCGCAGAATTCTGCAAATGATAAAGGCATCATTTCCAGATTCCAAACGCTGCCCGCCGGTTTGAAATACTGGGAATTGATGGTTTTTCCCAGATAACTTCCACTTACGATCACGTGGCATTGGAGGTCATTTGGCATCTGGCGTATCCGGTTGTAAAGCAATACACTTTCCTGTATTTCGTCCAGAATGATGATGGTATCTGGGCAATCTTCAAATGGCAGCAGTCGATTCTGTCTGCAGAAATTAGCAAACGCAAATGTCATGTGCAGGGTGTCCTGTACACATTTTTCCAGACTTTCGCGCAGTTGATCTATGGATAAATCAACGTATAGTACTGTTTCATAATTTTTATATGCAAATTTCTGAAGCTCTGTTGTTTTTCCTATCTGTCTTGCCCCGGAGAGATATAAGACATAGTTTGAATGGTTGTTCTTCCAGTCTGAGAATTCATGTTGTATCTCTCTATCCAGGCAGTTATTTTCTGTAATCTGGCGGTATCTGTATTCGTTTACCTGGCGCAGTGTCTGGATAGGCAGAGGGGGTTCAGCAGAGATAAAACTGCCGTCTTGATTCAGTGTAAGGTTTTTGATGATATCTCTGTTTGCAAGGGCTTCGTCAATGGTTATGAAAGTGCCATTGATGGTAAATCCTGCCGTTTTGCCAGCTGAGTTTTTTACAAGGGTATCCGCTCTCATTTTCGCACCTTTCCCAGTTCTCTATCTGAAAGAAAGATTTTTCTACAGCTCCTAAAATCTTGAGAGACATTCAGATAGAGTGCCGAATTCTTACATCATGTGTCATATCAATATATGGCCTGCTTTTATTCTACTATAATCTGCCGGGAACGGAAAGAGCGAAAATCAGGTTAATGGAGATTGCTGATTGCATAGTCTGCCTCTTCCGTAGTAAACTGCTCTCCATATTCAGAGATCAGCTGATCGCGGATTGCAGCAGGAGACATATTCATCTCATCTTGGTAGGTTTTTGCCTTTTGCAGAGCATTTTCGTTCCAGTCAACATTTATATGATCAATGGCGTATTGGGCAGCTTCAGCAGAAAACTGATCGCCATATTCGGATGTGAGCTGATTATAAATGCCAGTTTTAGACATGTGCATGATATTACTATAATTGGCAGCTGAGTTTACTGCAGATTGAAATTCTTTGGGGATATTTTCATCCTTTGCCGTAACTTCCGAATCAGAACGATCAGTTGCGGATTTCCGTGATTTTGTTTTTTTCACAGAAGAGGTTTCGGCCATGTCTTTTGGGGGTGCCGTATGTGAGACAGAAGATTCTGCAGGAGTGCCCAGCAGAGCGGCAATAACAGCTATTACAATAATCAGCGAAGATGC
Organism: uncultured Lachnospiraceae bacterium; assembly: GCA_910588825.1. Taxonomy (GTDB): domain Bacteria; phylum Bacillota; class Clostridia; order Lachnospirales; family Lachnospiraceae; genus MGBC164599. Next base: position 20,463 of record CAJURF010000057.1, on the reverse strand, counting down.
CAAGATAGAGATCACTATTTTTGTTGGCCGAAAAGTATCATTCTGCATAATTTTTTTACTTCTAATGGCAATCAGTTTGTCTAAATCATAAATTTTTTTGCAACTGTCACATACGGCGTATTTCTTGTCGTTTAATTCTTTAATAATTACATCGTTATTACAATTTGGACATTTCATATAAATTTTTCCCTATGTAATGATATGTTAGTATACTGATTCGCAGATATGTGGCTGCTTAAGACACGCTCTAGTTATTGATAGCAGATATCAAATGGATAATTCCACAAATACATGCATAACCAGCCCAGATTTTTAAGTCAGAATAACTTCCAGCCATCACAAATCCTAATAAAGCGCCAATCAAATAAATGATTATGCAGGCAATATTACCGCCATTCCTTTCGGCATTTCTGGTTGCGATGGAAACAATTCCAGCGGTCAGCAGGCAGATGGCGGTCAGCAGTCCAGCGCTTCCACTTACCTCGCCATTATCGGACAGGGCATTGCTCAATCCGGCGGCGCAGGATTGGAAGGCAACAAACACAAATAAAATAATTGATAGAATTCCTGTCACCAGTTTCAGTATCTTCATTATGCTCCCCTTTCTTAAAGTGGTAATTGGTCAGTTTCTTACCACAGATTACAAAATTTTCATATTTATTATCTCATACTGCCTCAGTGCTGTGGTATGCTGGCAGCATACATTTTCATATAGAAAGGAAAACCGCCGTACAGGAAAGGGTTTAGCCCATACGGCGGCAGAAATTATTTGCTGGACAGGTCGGGAACTTGATGGAGCTGCTGTTGAGTTTGTCATCTGGAAAATCCCGATAATATTGGTCTGAAAGAAAATACAAATGAGCCTGTGGCATAAGAAAATCTCCTGTATAAAAGTAACGCCCTGCTTTTGGGCAGGACGTTACAAACATTTTAATCCCGAACATTTCTAAGCCGCATATCGGGGAGCGGTCACTATTTGTCGTTCTGAACATTTCTAAGCCGCATATCAGGGAGCGGTCACTATTTTATGGGGAAAATCTTTTCCCTTGTACTATTATTATAATTACAGAGATGTTTTATGTCAATCACCTGCTGAAAATTTCTTGAAAATCCACTGCCACCCACTCCACTGGCACTCGCTTCCCGAAATTCATTTACCCCACCCCATGCAGTGTTTCGCATAACAGCCAGAACGCAATAACCACGGTCATTAAAATAAGTTCCAAAACGATATATCCCAATACTCTGGTGAGTTGAATGGGAGAGTTCAGAATGGGCGTTTTCTCTCTGCATCCCAAATAATTAAAGATAAAGGCGATTTCCACCAGCTGTGCGGTGAAAAACGCGGCCCTCTGAGGAAAGGTCTGTATGCCGGTAAGGATGATATCGTTTTCCTCAATATCCAGGGACAGACTCAAGTCTATGAGAAAAAAATAGCCCAGAAGGGCCGCGGCCATTTTCCATATGCTGCCGCTTCGGAATCCGGGAGGCAGAAATTTTTTCCAGGTATTTCCGGCGTCTGTACAGGGCCTTTTGCCCGGCAGGTACTGCTTTTTCAGGGCTGCATCCAATTGTTCTACGGTCTGATACCGTTCATCCGGGTTGAGGGCAGTACATTTCTGCACGATTTTCCGTAAATTCCCGCCTATCATTTCTTCTACTGGCAGTTTATGTAAAATGATGTAATTTAGCAGGACTCCCAGAGCATAAATATCTGAACGGCCATCTGTCTGGCGGTGGCCGTACTGCTCAGGGGCGGCAAAACCTTCTGTCCCCATAACTACAGTATCTCTGGTTTTTCCAGGGGTTACGACTCTGGCAATATCAAAGTCGATGAATTTCACATGGCCCTCCAGAGTGAGGATGATATTTTCCGGTTTCAGGTCCCGGCATACAATTGGGGGACTGGCCCGGTGCAGGGGAGCCAGTGCCTGGCACAGCTCTCTTATGATACGGCAGGCATTTTCTGCCGGGATACTCTGTTCCGACAGGATATCCTCCAGATTCCGGCCCTCCACATATTCCTCTATTACGATTAGCTGCTGTCCGTTTTCAAAATAGTCATAGATCTCGGGGATAAAAGGGCTTTTCTGGGACCGGAGAAAGGCGTAGACGGGCAGCTGTTCCATACTCATGGTTTTTTTCACCGCTATCTTGCCGGTTATAGAATTTCTTACGATTTTCACAGTTGCATTGCCTTCTAATTTTCCCAATTCCTCATATTGATACAGGAGATATTCTTTCGTCAGTTCCATTTTCATCCTCCATAACTTAGAGCGTGTCTTAAAAATCAGTCACGCCACCCACACGCCCCATTTTGCGGTTAAATTGCCCCGCATTCAGTCCGCGCGGCAGAGCGTGTCTTGTTTTTTTATACAGAAGATTATATAATATTTCTAATATGGATTCAAGAAAGGAGCTCTTTGATGAATGATGAAAAAAACAACAGATGAGCTGCTGAATATACTTACTTCTGTTCATTCAGAGGCTGAACTGGGCAATTTTGTGGGAAAATTGGAGAAGTCAGGAAGAGTACCTTCTTTTCCGGAGTATCTGAAAGAGAAAATACAGGAGAGAGAGTTGGAAGCCGGCGAGCTCTGGAGGGCTGCGCAGATTCCCCGGAGTTACGGATACAATATTTTAAGCGGAGTGAGGAAGCCGAGGCGGGATAAAGTGCTTGCGCTGTGTCTGGCGCTGAATCTTTCCTGCGAAGAAACACAGCGTGTCCTCAAGGTGGCCGGGGCAGGTGCGCTGTATCCCAGAAGGCAGAGAGATGCTGTGATCATGTTCTCCCTGAGAAAGGGGCTTTCTGTGATGGATACCAATATACTTCTGGATGAATTTTCCCAGGAACCGCTGGGTTAGTACACTATTTTGTAGATACTCTAACGCTAAGTGACGAGGAGGTTTGTATGAAAATTGTAATTTTGGAGAGAAACAGTGTTGGGGAGGACGTTTCCGTTGACTGTCTCCATGAGCTGGGGGAACTGACAGTATACCCCAACACGGCGGCAGGAGAGGTGGAGAGCAGGGTGAAAGAGGCGGAGATTGTGATTGCAAATAAATCTCCGCTCAATGAAGAAACCCTGAAACATGCTTCTTCGCTGAAATTAATCTGTGAGCTCGCTACAGGGTATGACAACGTGGACCTGGAGTACTGTGACAGACGGGGCATCCGGGTGGTGAATGTGGTGGATTATTCTACGGCGGCTGTGGCACAGCACACCTTTGCTCTTTGTTTCTATGTCCTGGAAAAACTGCATCACTATGACCATTATGTGAAGTCGGGGCAGTATGCTGCCCAGGATAGATTTTCTAATTTTGATATTCCTTTTACTGAGCTGGATAAAAAGACCTGGGGAATCGCAGGGATGGGAAATATTGGCAGGAGGGTGGCAAAAATTGCGGAGGCGTTCGGATGTAAAGTGATTTTTTATTCCACTTCTGGCAGCAGTACCTGCACAGAATATGAGAGGGTGGATTTTGATACGCTGCTGAGAACGTCAGATTTCTTGTCCCTGCATTGTCCCCTGAGTGATAAGACCAGAAATCTGATTGATCTGGAAGCACTCAGGAAGATGAAGAAATCGGCAATTCTGGTGAACGTGGCCAGGGGGCCGGTGGTGGATGATGAAGCGCTGTACACAGCTTTGACGGAACATATGATTGCCGGGGCGGGACTGGACGTGACAGGGACAGAGCCTATGCAGGATTCCAATCCCCTGAGTAAGATCATGGACAGTAACAGACTGATCATCACACCCCATCTGGCGTGGGCCAGCATCGAGGCGAGAAAACGGGCGGTGGAGGAGACGTATCAGAATATTGATGCCTTCTGCAGAGGGGAAAAAAGAAACGCAGTGGGAAACTGCTGAGCAGGGGGGGAAATAAAATGTGCGCATGATATTCTGCTTTCCAACAGATATCACGCGCATATTCTGGTTCTTTAGAAAATACCCGCTCCTGTGGTACTGGTTGTCTTAAAATCAAAATATTTTGTCTCATAATCAGGCACCAGCTGGGACCAGTCGTTGATGCCCAGATACTGCCTGCAGCCGGCTGTGTAGGAATCGCACTCAGGGGTATCCATATATTTGAATACCTCATGGGAAGCCTTCATCTGCCCCATTCCTTCAGTCCACAGTCCCATATAGAGGCCGTGGCTGCTGATTTCCTGAGGAGAATCTGCCTGACAGCGGAAAATGATACAGTCAATCATATCGTTAAATTCTGCCTTGTAGTAGGCGTATGCAATGGCGGCGGCCTGTTTCATCTCGCCGTCCGCGCCGTGGGAGCTGAATCCCTGTTCCGTGAGCATGATTCTGGTATTGGAACCGTAGGTGGATTTCACATACTTTGTCAGCTGTTCTATATTCTTCATGGTAATACACGGGGAATCAATGCTGTCCTTTACCCGGTGCTCTGAGTTGTTCCAGAAAGCGGCATCGGTGAGAGGCTCGGAATATGCGTGGTAGCTGATGGTAAAATCCGGACTGTCGTATTTCTTCAGCCTCTGGGCAAAGGTGTCCAGGAAAGATTTTCCGCCGTGGACTCTGCCTGGAATGTTGGTATTCCAGCTGTGTTCCAGACAGATGCTGATTCTTGCATCCGGGGAGGCTTCTCTGACAGCAGAGTGGACAATCTGGAATGTATCCGCATAAAGATTCGCATTTTCCTCCAGAGAAGTGGAGCCGGTATAAAACCATTCGTCGTAGGCATTCACTTCATTCCCCACCAGATAATTACTGATATAACCCATGTCGTGTCTGCCGTCGAATTGCTCTGCAATACAGCTGAACAAAGCAGCGTACAGTTCACGGGCTTCGGGGGTGCTGATATTCCAGGCGTAATAATTATGTGCCCCCTGGGTCCGGGCAGCGGGATGAATCAAATCCGTGAAACCGTCCACCCAGGGAAGCAGAAATTCCACAGACAGATTGACGTCTGCATCCTGAAGCTGGGAAAACAGGCTGCCCCAGTGGGTGAATGCATTCATATTAAATGTGTAAGTATTGCCGTTGTAAATATATTCCAGCAGGTTGTTGGAGGGTGTCATAAATTCTGTAATATTAATGTTAAACAGACAGTAATTAATCCCCAGGCTGAGGGCATCCTCAATACTTTCGCCGAACTGCAGCCCTTTTTTGGAATAGGAAGGGGTGAAAGTCTGGGCTTTGGGCGCTGTAAGCTGCGCACCTGGCCAATGTTCTTCATCCGGGCCTGTGCTCAGGGCAGATGCAGGTACAGCGGCTGAGAATAACAGCCCTGCGGTGAGAAATAAGGCAGTGCCTTTTTTCCGCCATTTTTTTATTTGGTTTTTGATGGTCATTTCTGGACTCCTGTATTTTCTGAGTGTTTTTATGTTTTCGAAACAAGATGAAATCGTCAAAAGCCTGCAGTTTTGTATCTGCCTGCAGGACTTTCGAGGGTTAATCATAGGATCATTATAATGGAAGAAAACGGGAAAATCAAGCAGTATTCATCCATCTGCTGATGGCTGCCCGTAGAATATTACCCGTGGAACGGTAACAGCGGACCGTACGTTTACTGGCAATTCCCTACACATCCAAAACGGTGTCCTCGAAGATTTCTTCAAGACGTATGCTGATATTGGGAAAAGCGTACAGGGTAATTTCCTGCTTGGCGTTATAGGATTCACTGCCCGGGTCATCATCCAGTATTGCCGTGTATTGGAGTATATAGTTCTGGTTATTCAGGTGATATACTTCAATGGAGCGGGAAAAGGGGTCAATAATCCAGTATTCGTCAACGCCTTTTTCTGCATAAATTTTTTTCTTTTCCTGTTTATCACGGGCGGCAGTACTCGGACTTAATGTTTCTGTGATAAACCGTGGGATGCCGTAATATTGCCCCTTTTTAAGCTGTTTTCTGTCACAGATGACCATGATATCCGGAATGGCATAATTTCCGGTTTCATCCAGTACAAAGTCCAGATTTTCACAGAATACCATACATAAACTGCCTTTCAGCTTCTGGCGTAAGACACTGTAAATGTTGAGATTTATTATGGAATGTCTGTAATCTGCTGATGGAGACATACTGTAAATGGCTCCATTGATTTTTTCTGTTTTGGGGCTGTCTGATAAGGGCATGGGGGATACCTCCTTGGCTCTGGAAATAGCGTCAGGGCGAAGTAAACCGTAACAGTTCTTCCAATGTTTCCGGATAAGTGGTAAACAGCAGAGTATGAATGTGAAGCCGGGCCGCCGCATCCAGGTTTTCCTGGCGGTCGTCCAGGAACAGGGCACGCCGGGGGTCGATGGAGTATTTCTCCAGGAGGGTAAGGTAGATTTCCGGTTCCGGCTTGATTTGTCCTGCCTGGAAAGAGAAAAGCTCCCCATCCATATAATTGCGGAAATGCATCATATGTTCGGTTTTATAAAATAGATACCGGGAGTAGTTGGAGAGTATATAGGTGCGGCAGTTTTGCTCCCTGCATTTTAGGACAAAGGAATCGGCGTAATCATAAGTATGGATGCAGTCTTCGCAATTTTCAAAAACCTGCCGGATTTCCCGCTGGTATTGGGGGGCATTCTGAATAAACAGGTTTAAATATTCCTGGTCTGGCAGCAGACTGCGGTCCATTTCATTCCACTGTGTGCTGAGGAACATGGTGGAAGCCACAGCATCCCGGACATCAGGGGAAAAATTGAAGCTGTCCAGGTAAGTTTTCCAGTGGTAATCCATGAGTACGTTGCCTACGTCAAAAATAATGGTGTCGATTGTCTGATTTTTTGTCATGTCTTTTTCCTTTCGGTATTCTGCTTGGTGATTATCAGTGTTTATATATAATGAATATTTTTGCAGATACGTATGCTCTTGAGTATATCTTTTATGATGAGGTTATGATAGCATAATTATCTGAAATTGAGAACCCTTAGAGAATATATTTGGCCGTGTAAAAATGTTTGAATTCTATAGACAGATAGGATGAGATTTGCTATAATCAGACTTATTTTTGATTTTTCAGAAAACCAAAAATAGTTTAGACAATTGGGAAACTGCTTTCACACGTGACGAGTTGGGACCAAATAGACAAGTCAGGATGTGTCAGTTATTTTCCTACAGTTCCTAACGGGAAACATTTCAAGTAAGAGAAATTAAGGAAGGAAAAGTGGAGATGAAAGGAAAAATCAGAAGATGCGTGAGTATTTTGGCGGCTGTAACGGTATTTATGAGCGGGCTGCAGGTACCAGTATCAGTCCAGGCGCAGGTGGAGGAACAGCAGACAGGGGAAAGCCGGGCTGGTCAGCTGTATGGGGAAAATGGAGTTACTGTCTCTAAAAGGGAGGAGTTCATGGATGCTCTTCAGAAGAGGCAAAGTCCTATCATTGTTACAGGTCTTATTAGTATTGGGGATGAGGCAGAAAGTGATGGCAGAATGCGTCCGGTGATGTTTCCGGAAAACACTGTAATTCAGGGGAGTACCCCGGAGAGCGGTATATGTTCCAGAGGTCCCATACAGCTGGAGGGGGATGGTGTTTGTTTTCAAAATATTAAGTTGACTTTTGAGTCCAGCAACGCATTGGGGAGTGTTCCTCATCGGGAAATTTTTCTTGCAGGCCACAGTCTGATTTTGGATCAAGTGAATACCTATCTGAAAGGAGGGGAAGGACTTGGAGGATTGGGCGGTACAGAAAAAGAACTGCTTCCCACGGTGTACGCAGGGGGATTTTCCAATACAGTCATTGGCGGGCAGGCTTCCCTCACTGTAAGAAATTCCAGTGATGAGACAATGTTTCAGGCAATTTATATGGGGCATGAGGCGGGAGACGATAATAAAGTTCCCTATCAGGGGAGTTCGGTGTTGAATCTGGACGCAAAAGCCTTAGTCCGGGATGCTGTTGATACAAGCTTGAACAGCAAGGCAGAGATTAATATTAATGGGACGGAAAATCAGTATGCCAGGGCAGGCGGTTTTTATGGAAATGAAGACACAGTTTTGACTTTGAGTGGAGTTTCCATAGAAAATGCGAGAGCAGAAGGCGTGGGCAGTGTTGTGCTGAAAGATAAAGCATGCATGTCATCTGCGGCAGAAGAACTGCAGAATGTTACCTTAATGAATGGAGCTTGTCTTGATTTTAATGGTGTGACAGATGCAGTGATAGCCGGAAACTTTACAGGAGTGGAAAACCCGGCAGAGGAACGTGGAATACTTGTATTAAATAGACAGGGAACACTTACCATTAATGGGAAGGTTACAGGGACCACGCAGTTTCAGACAGGGCATCGCTTATTTCCAGGGGGACTTGTATCAGATAAAACATATATTTCCACTAACGATGGCAGCGGGATGGCGGAAAACTTTGTGCTGGCGCAGAAAAGCATAGATCAAGGATATGAACTGCAATATAATGCGGGGAAGTGGACCGTCTGCGGGGGGCTGGAAGATTTCCGGGAGATTGGACGTATAGATGTTTCATATGCTCCGGAGAAAGTGGACTTGAGAAAAATCCAGGTGGAACAGGATGTTGAAGATGTAATTCCTGATCCGGAAACATATTTTGAAATTACATGGTATGATGAGAATGGGGAGGCGTTTAGCGATAGTGATATCTTGAATGATTGCTGGTTTTATGATCCAGGCTATGTGATTTTGATTCGAACAGATTATTGGGAGAGTGATGCGGAGGATGTTTTGGATAAAACAGACTGGGCTCAATTAGAGATTTCGCTTATGGCGTCAGAGGACCATCCAGGCAGATATTATCTGCAGGCATTAGAGGGGGCAGATACGGGAAATTATACGTTTTTATTCTGTTCTGATTATGTAGCGGATAATTTGTATACAGCAGCGGATGTAAAGAAGTTAAAAGGTATTGTAAAAGCTGAAAAACAAGTGCTTTTCTATGACCAGGATTTACCGGAGCCAGAAAAGCCGGAACATCAACACGAGTATCAGAGTGCTGTGACGAAAGAACCTGCGTGTACAGAACCAGGAATCAGGACGTACACCTGCAGCTGTGGGGATAAATATACAGAGGAAATAGCGGCAACAGGCCACCAGGAAGTAATAGACCCAGCGGCAGAGCCGACAGAGACGACGGAAGGGAAGACAGAGGGAAGTCGCTGCGGAGTATGTGGAGCGATTCTGAAAGCACAGGAGAGTATCCCGGCGCTGGGGGTACCAAAGCCAGAGGAACCGGGACATACGCATACATATGGGAGTGCGGTCACAAAAGCCCCAACATGTACAGAGAGAGGAATCAGGACGTACACCTGCAGCTGCGGGGATAAGTATACAGAGGAAATAGCCGCGTCCGGGCATCAGGAAGTGAAAGACCCGGCAGTGGAAGCGACAGAAACGACGGAAGGGAAGACAGAGGGAAGGCATTGCGGAGTATGTGGAGCGATTCTGAAAGCACAGGAGAGTATCCCGGCGCTGGGGGTACCAAAGCCAGAGGAACCGGGACATACGCATACATATGGGAGTGCGGTCACAAAAGCCCCAACATGTACAGAGAGAGGAATCAGGACGTACACCTGCAGCTGCGGGGATAAGTATACAGAGGAAATAGCCGCGTCCGGGCATCAGGAAGTGAAAGACCCGGCAGTGGAAGCGACAGAAACGACGGAAGGGAAGACAGAGGGAAGGCATTGCGGAGTATGTGGAGCGATTCTGAAAGCACAGGAGAGTATCCCGGCGCTGGGGATACCAAAGCCAGAAGAACCGGGGCACACGCATACATATGAGAGTGCGGTCACAAAAGCCCCAACATGTACAGAACCAGGAGTTAAAACATACACCTGCAGCTGTGGAGACCAGTATACAGAGGAAATTCCAGTATCGAATCATCGGTACATAGAAAAATGCATACCGGCTTCGATGAAAGTCAATGGGAAAGTCCAGCAGGTGTGCAGCAAATGTGCAGAAATAAAATCGGAAACTGTCATTGAAAGTCCATGGAAAATCATATGGAGCCAGACAGATTTTACCTATAACGGAAAGGCAAAGACTCCCACTGCAATAGTGAAAGACAGAAAAGGCAGAGGATTGACATCAGGCAGGGATTATCAGATCAGCTATCCAGCAGGAAGGAAAAAGCCAGGGGTTTACACTGCGGTATTGAAATTCTGCGGAAATTACAGTGGAAGAGTGACAGAAACTTTCATGATAAGACCCCAGGATACGATTCTGAAGAAAGCAGTATCAAAATCCAGAGGAATCCAGGTTACGTGGAAAAGACAGATAACGCCCATAGATGGCTATCAGATTCAGTACTGTACAAATAAAGATTTTAAAGGCCGGACAGCAAAAATTACTACGGCTCCGAAAAATGTTTCTGTAAAGAAGATTTCGAAATTAAAAGGAAAAAAGAAATATTATGTTCGGATTCGTACTTATAAAAATGTGAAAGTGAACGGAAAAAGCAGAAAATTGTATTCTGACTGGTCTGACAGAAAAACGGCAGTAACCAAAAAATAGCAGTTTTGCTAAAAAGCAAGGGTTTATTTTACTGAAAACTATATTAATATGGTTTACCATATCTGTACTCGATGGTATAATAGAAACCATAATCATTTAATTCTTTAGTACATGGAAAGGAGAAGAAACTATGGGGAGATTAGATGGCAGAGTTGCGATTGTTACTGGGGCGAGTTCAGGTGTTGGCCGAGGCGTGGCAAAAGTGCTGGCAGAGAATGGGGCAAAAGTCTGTGTATGCGCACGGCGCATGGAAAAGCTGGAGGAACTGACAACAGAAGTGCGCACGGCTGGCGGCGATATGTTCCCGGTGGCTTGCGATGTCACCGATTCCGCACAGATTCATAATGTGGTAGAGCAGTGTGTAAAGCATTATGGCGGGGTTGACATTTTAGTAAATCTTGCACAGGGAGCAATGCTGTACCGGACTTTGCTGGAAATGGACGAAGAGTATGCTCTGCTGGCTTATAAGAGCGGTGCGCTGGCGACACTTAATTTTATGAAAGAGTGTTTTCCATATTTAAAAGAAAGCGGACATGGGCGTATTATTAATACGGCTTCGGCCGCAGGATATGATGGCAACGAAGGCTTCGGCGCATATGGTATGGCAAAAGAGGCAATACGCGCGGTCACAAGAACTGCTGCAAATGAATGGGGGCAGTATGGGATTACCGTAAATGTTTTCCTTCCCATTATATCAACAGAAACATTCCGTGAAACACAGCCGGCAGCTCTGAAGGCCCTGGAGGCTAAAACTGCGTTAAAGCGTGTGGGTACAACAGAAGAGGATTGTGCGCCTTTGATCGTCTTTCTGGCCAGTGACGAAGGGCGTTATTTAACAGGGCAGTCTTTCATGGTGGATGGCGGTATGCATAAGCATTCATAAAAGGAAGTCTATACGAGGAAAAATATATCGGCCCGGCATTTCTGCTTGCTGGGCCGATAATATTACCTTACACTTTATGCCATCTTGCTTTTCCATACAGCAAATTCATCTTCGAGTTTTCCAAGTCTCATTCGAAAGCTGGAAAGCTCCACCTCCCAGACCAAATTCTTGTCAGCGGATTTGACTGCCTGATTCAGTTTGTTGATCAGGGTGGAATGATTTTCAGCAAGCAGCTGGATAGCACAGCTGATCTCTCTTTCCAGCTTTAGTTCGATACCGGTTACCTTTTGTTTCAAATACAGGATATCCGATTTCATATTCTTGATGTCGGCCTTCATGTTTTGTATATCGGCCTTCATGTTTTGTATTTCAGCCTTCATGCTTTGCGTTTCGGCCTTCATGTCTTTGAAATCGGCCTTTATGCCTTGTATTTCGACTTTCATGTTTTTGATATCAGCCTTCATATCCCGTATTTCGGCTTTCATGTTTTTGATATCAGTCTTCATATCCTGCATTTCGGCTTTCATGTTTCTGATATCAGTCTTCATATCCTGTATATCGGCTTTCATATTTCTGATATCAGTCTTCATATCCTGCATTTCGGCTTTCATGTTTTTGATGTCAGCCTTCATCCCCTGCATTTCTTCTAAAATGAGGTCAAGTTTTTCATCAATGGTCATAGTAACATACCTCCTATGTGCATGGCAGGCATTCACGAAAACATCTTAAAATATGTAAAAATATGAAAGAGGTTTTCTAAGAATGCTTTGGACGAGTATTTATCATGGACAGATTATATCACAGGAAATAAAAAAAGTCACGGTCTATTTGAGAATAAATTTATATTTAATATATATTAGATAATTATTACAATGTTATATTTTGCATAAACGGATGAAGACAGGCATGTGCCGCTGCATAGGAAGCGGTGATTAAGAAACTGTATACAAAAACCGCCACTGCATCTGCAATGACGGTTTATGATAATTATTTAGTCCTGAATATACGGCATAATTGCCATATGGCGGGCGCGTTTGATGGCGGCTGTGAGAGCTCTCTGGTGTTTCGCACAGTTGCCGGTAATCCTTCTGGGAAGAATTTTTCCGCGCTCGGATACATATCTTTTTAATTTATTGGCATCCTTATAGCTGATGTCGTTATTTTCTCTGCCACAGAATACACAAACTTTTCTTCTCCTGCGGCCGCCTCTCTTTTTATAGGGAGAATCGGATCTATTTCCTCTATCGTAAGCCATTGCTTATACCTCCTTTAACTAAATGGCAGCTCTTCGTCTATTCCATCGGGAATATTCATAAAACCGTCTGCGGATGCGGCACTGGGCGTGGGCATCTCGGCAGGCTGCTGCATCTGCGGAACATTTTCCGCCATATACTGTTGATTGGCTGCCCTGCTCTCTGCAAATTCCTGTTCTTCTACTACTACTTCTGTGGTATATACTTTCTGCCCTTCACGGTTGGTGTAACTTCCGGTCTGAATTCTTCCGCATACAGTGATGCGGATTCCTTTATGAAAATATCTCTCGGCAAACTCAGCTGTTTTCCCAAAAGATACGCAGTTGATAAAATCTGCGGTGGCTTCCTCTCTCCGAAAGCGGCGGTCCACTGCCAAAGTGTATCTGGCGATTGCCAGCGCATTTTCTCCGGCAGAGTACCTAACCTCAGGATCCCTGGTCAGGCGTCCCATGAGTATTACTTTATTCATATTATACCTCGTTCATAATCTGCAATTTGGAATCGGCATTACAGTGGTGCTTTTTCTTCTTCAGCAGACTCGTCGGAACCGGCGGTATCCTCAGCTTCTGGCGCTGCTACCGGTGTCTCGTCGGTATCATTGACGATCAGGTATCTGAGAACATTGTCCATGATATGCATATGGCTTTCCAATTCAACAGGGCAGGCAGGCTCTGCTTCGAAATGGATGAAGTAATAATATCCTTCACGCATTTTCTGGATTTCATAAGCAAGTCTCTTCTTACCCCATTCTTCTACGTTTGTGATTACCCCGTTATAGCGGGTGATGTAGCCTTTTGCCTTTTCCAAAGCGGCCTGGCGTACTTCGTCTTCTACTTTGGCATTCAGCACCAATGCTAATTCATACTTGTTCATTTCTTTCCTCCTTTTGGTCTTCTGGCCCCTTCTGCTCGATTGGTGGAAGGAGCAAGGATTCATTTTGCCGGATGTATAGTCTGTCCGCAAAACGAATATTCACGAATTCATATTCTATCATATGGAGCTGATTTTGTAAAGAGGGATAGACTTTATTTTACAAAATTTCCAGCTGCCGGCACATACTCTTGACGGTAAACCGATAAACCAGGAAATAGATTCCGGCAAATATGAGAAGCAGACCGAAACATGCGGCCATTCCAACGGCTTCATCTGTGGTGAATTTTCCATCATTAGCAAGCAGAATCATAAAATACAGAAAATACATAATGCCCATTCCCATCAGCCCGGGAAATTGAAAGACAGGTCCAGCCTGGCTTTTGATTTCTCTTCTCAGGAATGCCGGGGACGCGCCCAGGCGTTTCAGGTCTTCGAAGACGCTGCGGTTGTTCAGGGCAATGGTAAGGCAGCGGGTGTATCCGATGACCATAGCCGCCAGGGAACAGATAATGGCGATAAATAAGAACATCATCAGGAACACGGCAAAGTTTTTCACAAAGTCGCTGCGGTCAAGAATCCGGCTTTTGGGCATATAAGCCCAGTAAGTGCGGAAGTCTGTGGTATCAGGGCGGTCATAGCTGAGTCGGCTCATCCGGTCTGTGTCTCCCCAATAAGTTTCTCCCCGTTCATTGAGATAGGTTTTATAGATTCTGTCATAAGTGTCGGGGTATTCGCATTCCGGGCCGAAGGAGGATACCAGGGTATGGTAAAAGTCCTGGGCAAATGCATAATTGTCTGTGCCGTCTGCGTTGAAACATGCGCAGCGCCCCATCCATGGGGCGGAGAGATCTCTTGCAATCTGGCTGTAGTCTTGGTCATTCAGAATATAATAGCCAATCCGGCCGGACAGCAGTCCGTAGTGGGCGAATCCGGCAAAACTTACAGACAGTGAATGGCGGGTGTCCATATTGGTGAGTTTTGACGCATCTGTATTTGAATAGTAGGTTCCCGTTTCCTCGTCATTGGAAATGGCGTAATAAGAACCTTTTTCCACAGAGATTTTCTCCCCTGTGAGGGTTTCGTAATCCGTTTCGGAGAAAAATTTTCCTTCTTCCAGAAGTTCTATATATTCTATATGGAAGGCATTGCCTTCATCCTCCATCTGTGTGGTGCCGTCCATGCCAAGGGAGAGATAGGGCACTTCCCGGAAATCCTTGATTGCCATGCCGTGCTCTTGGGCCATGGCGGACAGTTCTTTTTCGCCGGGTATGTGCTGGTCCTGACGGTAGTGATAGAAATAGTCAAAAGGCCGGGAGGCAGTTTCCAGCACAGAACTCACACCCAGAGTGGGAAGATAAAACATGGCAAAAGAGCCTCCGGCGATTAACACGGTACTCACAAGCAGGTTGTTCACTGTCTGCTTACCCTGGAATTTCATCATACTTCTTGAGATGAGGTTTTTGTAAGGATTTTTTCTGGGTATGTGCCAGCCGTGGGTAACTGTGTGCAGCATAATCAGGTAAAGGCCGGCGAAAACCGGGGCGTAGAGCAGGTTCAGCAGGGCATTGGGATAGGCATGGAAAAGATTCATATATACACCGGGGGCCGAGTAACCCATGACGGCCCCTGCCAATACCAGGAGAAATCCCAGGGGGCCGCACCATCTGCCCAGCTGTTTTACCGGTTCATTCCTGTGTTCTTCCCGCACCACGTCCATAATATTGGTCCGTTTCAGATAGCGGAAGGCATTGATACAGGAACATGCCACCACCAAAACGAAGAAGGCGGCGGACAGATATAGGAAGCGAAAGTCCACCCGCAGTGTCATCTCTTCGCTGTCCACCAGAAACAGCCGGAAGCCGTTCCACAGGAGCCAGACAAAGGGAATGCCTGCGAAAATGCCAAGAAGGGAGGAGGTGCCGCTTAACATAAGCACTTCCCGAAACAGCCCCGGGGCAAGGCGCTTCCTGGAGGCGCCCAGAGCCATGAGAGTTCCCAGCTGTTTTGATTTCTTTCGGAAAAACAGGCAGGAGGCGTACACGGTAAATACCGTACAGCCAAACAGGGCCAGCACAAAAACGGCTGTCATCTGCTTTCTGCTGTCTCCGCCTTCGGGCAGCACCAGCAGGACTGTGGGGGATAGTATCATGGCAGAGTAGGCGGTGATAATCATTAAGGATACAAAATTACAGAACAGGTAGAGGGCTGCCTGTTTTTGATCTGCTTTCTGCAGCTTTTTTTCTAACAGTTTCATTGTCATCATATGAAAATTCCTCCTGACACGAATGATACAATAGGTTAAACAGTTTCGCTGCTCATCTGTTTGATGGCTGCCAGGAGACGGTCCTGAAAGGCACTCTGGCTTTCTTCTTTTTTCAGATTGTCGTATACCCGGCCGTCTTTCAGAAGGATTACCCGGTCGCAGAAAGAGGCGGCAAAGCTGTCATGGGTGACCATAAAAATAGAGGCGCCCAGCTGGTCTCTGGCATTTTCAAAGGATTCAATTACGGTACGGCTTGACTTACTGTCCAGGTTCCCGGTGGGCTCGTCTGCCAAAAGCAGCAGGGGCTGGTTGATTAAACTCCTGGCCACAGCAGTGCGCTGGCGCTCTCCGCCGGAGACGTCGGCTGGATATTTATCAGAAATATGTTCAATGCCAAAGAGCGCCAGGAGCTGGTCAGTGAGTTTTTCAGCATCTCTGCCTGTTTTTCCCCGGATGATTCTGGGGACAAGAATATTTTCTCTTATGGTGAGTCCGTCAAGGAGCATAAAATCCTGGAACACGAACCCAAGCTTTTCATTGCGCACTTTGGCCAGGGCGTCTTCGCTTAAGCCTTTCAGCTGCTGGCTGCCCAGTGTGATGGTGCCCTCATCAAAGGGGATGTAGCAGGAAATGCAGTTGAGCAGGGTGCTTTTTCCGGAGCCGGAAGGCCCCATGACAGCCGTAAATTCCTGGTCTGCAACAGATAAGTCAATGCCCTTTAACACAGGATAAGATTTATTTCCGGATTGATAAGACTTGTGAAGATTTTTTACATATAACATGGGAATACCTCCTTGTTGTGTTTCTGTCATCTGATGGGTGGATCATTGGATAGTTGTAGAGCGTGTCTGAAAATTGCCTTCTGCCAGATGTATGACACGCTTTACTGTATCACAGATTTCCGGCTGCAGAATCAGGGGTGTTATATTTGGCAGCTGTGATGTCATGTTTGGAGAAAACCAGGGGAAAATGTCATATTTGGCAGGGATATGGTAATTTTCCGCACAGGATTTTTCTTGACAGCCTGCTGTTTTGTGGCAAAATATAAATAGTTACAATGAGATATAATGAGCTGCAGGCAAAAGGGGATAAAATATGCTTCGAATTGGATTATGCGACGATCAGCCGGACGCAAGAGACGCCCTGCGCATTCAGCTGGAGAGGGTAATGCGTGAGGATGAGGAAGAAATTGTGTATGAGTTTTCCACAGGAGCAGGGGCAGTGCGCTGGCTGAGAAAACATCCCGGGGAGATTGACCTGCTGTTTCTGGATGTGGAGATGCCGGGGGTAAGCGGCATGGAAGCAGCGGGGCAGATCAGGGAATTTGACAAGGAGATCTGTATTGTATTTGTGACCGGATATACAGATTATGTATTTGACGGCTATCAGGTAAATGCCCTGGACTACGTGATAAAACCAGCCTTGGCAGAAAGGCTGGCCCAGGTGCTCAGACGTGTCAGAGTGCAGATTTATGAGAAAAGGGACCGGACTTACTGTTTTAAGAACAGCGATGGCACATACCGGTTTGCCCTGTCCGGGATTTCTTATTTTTACAGTGATAAGAGGAAAGTGGCTTTGGTGAGCGGGGCAGGCGGGGAATTTATGGAACATTCATTTTACGGAAAGCTTGACCAGGTGGAAGAGCAGCTCTTTGGCGCTTTTGTGCGCATTCATCAAAGGTATCTGGTGAATCCTCAGCGGGTGGAGATGATTGGGAAAGACTACGTGTGTATGGGTACAGAGGGAGCAGGGGATGAACGGCGTCTGCCCATAAGCCGGGCAATGAAAGAGTCCGCTGTGGCAAAATTGGCGAAAGCCATGATGGAAGGGGACTGGTTATGAGCGCGGCAGCCGGATGGCTGGGAATTTTGTCAGCAGGCTGGCTCACCAGCAGGGCACTGTCCTGTCTTATACAGCCAAAGAAAAAATGGTGGTGCAGGCTGGGTTTTCTGGTGTTGTGCGCAGTCCTTATCAGTACGATTATTTATATCGGCGATCTGGTGAATCTGTCCCTGGCTATGGCTGTGTTCCTGACTGGGATCTGGGTGGTCTGTGAGGGCTCTGGATGGAAGAAACTGTCTGTGGGGGTTATGTTTGCCAGTGTAGTGTCTGCCTTTGCCGGCCTGTTCGATAATTGTATTGCGGATGTGATCTATTATGGGTTTGGAGTGGAGTATATCCCTCATTGGGTGGGGAGAATCTCCTTTGCCCTGCTTTTGTATCTGGTGATGCGGACTCACAGGCTGGAACAGGACTTTGAGCTGTCAGAGGCTTTGTGGAGGCTGATTCTTCTACTTGCGGTTCCGCCTTTGGGAATTGTGGTATCCCTTGTGCTTCTGAATCCGCCGTATTATCAGACCGGGCATACGTTTATCGCGGACGGAGTGGTGTTTTTGATGGTTATTTTCTTATTTACCGGGCTGCTGCTGGCGCTGTCAGTGCTGGAGAAGCAGCAAAAGCTGGAACAGGAGAGCGCTCTGGCGGAACATAACCGGAAATATTATGAAGCCATGGAACAGCAGCAGTTTGAAATCAGAAGGCTGCGCCATGATTTGTCCAACCATCTGCAGGTGATTCTGTCTCTGTCCGGGGATGAGCGGGAGCGCTATATCCAGGGGCTGCTGGACCATGAGGCATTTACCCAGGTGACTTCTTACTGCGGCGATGGGGCGGTGAATGTGGTAGTCACGGCAAAAGAAAGCCTGATGCGCCAGAGACACATCCGGTTTTATGTAAAAATGGATATTCCCAAAGAGCTTCCTTTCGAAAAAGCGGATATCTGCGGGATGCTGGCCAATGCCCTGGACAATGCCGCCGAAGGCTGCCAGAACCTCCCGGAAGAACTGCGGGAGGTCCAGCTGGAAGCCAGGGCGGGGAAAGGGATATTTGCCGTGAGTGTGAAAAATCCCTGTATGCACAAGCTGGATATAGAGGACGGGAAGCTGCCCAAGACCACCAAAAAGGATAAGGGAAATCACGGGTTAGGGCTGAAGAGCATTCAGAAAACTGTGCAAAAGTATGGCGGACAGATGGAGATTGAGCAGGAGGAGCAGAGGTTTCATTTGTTTTTTTATCTGCCGGTTTAAGTTGGTAAGATATATCTTAGTAAAACGTAATTGACTAAATGTGCCTAGCATGATATACTTATCTTATCGCAAATACATATATTTTACATTTAAAGCGTGTCTGAAAATTCATTCCCGCTTAAGGAAGGAGGAGTATGTTCATTGGCAGAGAGCGGGAGCTGGCCGCTTTAGACAAAATGTATCGT
Organism: uncultured Lachnospiraceae bacterium; assembly: GCA_910588825.1. Lineage (GTDB taxonomy): Bacteria > Bacillota > Clostridia > Lachnospirales > Lachnospiraceae > MGBC164599. The sequence goes on along the minus strand of CAJURF010000057.1, from coordinate 1,473 downwards.
TCAAATCAGTTTGAATTTGCAGTGATCTACGGCAGGCGCCGCGTGGGAAAGACAGCACTGATCAGCCAGTTTATCCGGGATAAAAATGCAGTCTATTTTATGGGCATTGAGAGCAATGCCAAACAGAACCTGGAAAATTTCAGCAGAAGCATCCTGGAGTATCAGCCGGAGATTCAGGCAGAGACATCTTTTTTATCATTTCAGGCTGCGTTTGAGTATGTGTTCAGGCTGGCGGAGAAAGAACGGATGATTCTGGCTGTTGATGAATATCCGTATGTGGCCCGGTCTTCCAAAAGTCTTGCATCTACCATTCAGCTTCTGATAGACAAATACAAAGACAGCTCAAAGCTGATGCTGATTCTCTGCGGGTCTTCTATGTCATATATGGAGGACCATGTATTGGCTTATAAGGCGCCGTTATATGGCAGACGTACGGCACAGATGAAGATTCAGCCGTTTGACTTTGCAGATACCTGCCGGTACTTCAGAAATTTTTCCCATGAGGACAAAGCGCTTATTTACGGAATTGCCGGCGGTACGCCCCAGTATCTGCTGCAAATGAGTGATAAGCTGAGCGTTGAAGACAATATTAAAAATACGTTTTTGAATCCGGCATCTCCTCTATTTGAGGAGCCTGAGAATTTACTGAAACAGGAAGTGCGGGAGCCGGCGTTATATAATGCAATTGTCACTGCAATTGCGTCAGGGGCTTCCCGTATGGCTGAGATTTCCACAAAAGTGGGAGAGGACACCAGCGTCTGCGCTGCTTATCTGAAAAATCTAATAGCTCTTGGCCTGGTTCAAAAAGAAACACCTTATGGTGAAAAAGTGTCGAGAAAATCTGTTTATGCTATTGGCGATAATATGTTCCGCTTCTGGTATCGGTTTGTGCCGGAGAATAATTCGATAATTGTCCGCGGCGCCGCTGAATTGGCGTATAAGCGGATTGAGCCGCACCTGTCCGACTATATGGGAAAAGTATTTGAAGAGATATGCAGGCAGTATCTCTGGACATGTATGCTCAGGGGAAAATCAGCTGTCCAATTCAAAGATCTGGGACGCTGGTGGGGAACTGACCCGTCCACCCGCAGCCAGACTGAGATTGACATGATGGGAGAGCAGGATAAAAACACAGCTGTGTTTGGTGAGTGCAAATGGACAAATGAAAAGGTTGACACAGGGGTTCTGGAAATGCTGGTGAAGAGAAGCGGACTGTTTCATTATAAACAGATACAGTTGTATTTGTTTGCAAAAAATGGTTTTACGAAAGGGTGTGTTGAGCTGGCGGATTGTATGGGGAATGTTACGCTGGTGGCATATCAGGATATTTTGGATGAGCTGTCTGGGGGTTAAAAAGGGCAAGGATTTATCCAGACTCTGATCTCGAAGTATAACTTTATAGTTACATATTACGAATATGTAGGTAATTGCGAAACAGGTCAATGATTCGTCTCAAAGAGGAGGCATAACAGA
>CAJURF010000056.1 GCA_910588825.1 uncultured Lachnospiraceae bacterium | reverse complement strand
TTCTCCCCAAAGAAAAGAGTGATTGACAGGGAGGGCTGTCAGCTTGGTTTCAGGCTTGCCTTTCCCCCATATATTGTTATCATGATATACATCCATTCCATGTGCCTCCTTAAGCGTTCGATGAAGCAATTATACCACGGATACCGGGATATTTCCAAACCTTTTGATTTTCCTATGGGGCAAAATCAAAAAGTATAGGCAAAATCAAAAGGTATAGGGGCAAAATCAAAAAGTGCAAAGGCAAAATCGAATTGTATCAAAGACAGCGTTTACATAGATGAGGGCATCTCAGGCACAAACACAAAAAAGCGCAATGAATTCAACCGAATGATCCAATGCGCCAGAAACGGTGATTTTGACCTGATCATCACAAAAGAGATCTCCCGTTTTGCCAGGAACACCTTAGACAGTATCTACTATACCCGCGAGCTAAAGAAATACGGCATCGGTGTCATTTTTATGAATGACAATATCAATACGCTGGATGGAGATGCTGAGCTTCGTCTGTCCATTATGGCTTCCATTGCACAGGAGGAGAGCAGAAAAACTTCTGAGCGGGTAAAATGGGGGCAGAAGCGTCAGATGGAGGCAGGGGTTGTTTTTGGCAGAGACCTTCTAGGGTATGATGTACGCGGGGGGAAGATGTACATCAACGCGGAGGGAGCTGAGATTGTCCGTCTGATTTTCCACAAGTTTGTGAATGAGGGAAAGGGAACACATGTGATTGCCCGGGAACTGAGGGAGGCGGGGATTCAGCCCATGCGCTGTGCGAAAGAATGGCAGAACACAGTGATACTTAGGATTATCCGTAATGAGAAATACTGTGGTGACCTGGTGCAGAAGAAGACATATACACCGGACTTTCTGTCTCATGAAAAGAAGTATAACAGGGGGCAGGAGGAATTTGTCATTATCAGAGACCATCACCAGCCGATTATCTCCCGCCAGATGTTTGATGCGGCAAACCGGATTTTAGACAGCAGGGCTTTTTCACAGCAGGGAAAATGCAAACATAGTAACCGATATCCCTATTCCGGGAAAATCAAATGCGGATGCTGTGGAAGAAGCTATGCGGCGCGCTATAAAGCCAGAAAAGACGGCAGCCGATATAAAGCCTGGCGTTGTGGTGAAGCGGTGAAGCATGGCAGTCCCCATACAGACCAGGCAGGAAACCAGGTGGGGTGTACAGGCCCTGGCATCCGCAATGAAGATATCACTCATCTGATGAATCTGACAGTCAAAAGTCTTCTATATAATAGGAAGAAATTCATCAGCCAGCTGTCTGGTGTGATTGAATCTGTAATTTGCAAGGACGAGAATGATGCGCCCGGTGACAGGATCAGGAGACAAATTCAGGAAACCAAAGATAAGAAAATGAGGCTGATTGACCTGTATATGGAAAAGGAAATTACCAGAGAGGAATTTACAGCTGCAGGAATCAAATGCGATGAAGAAACAGCACGTCTGGAGGCGGAAATCAACAGCATGGAACAGCCACAGAAGAAGACAGGTGCGCATCAGGGACTTATGGATGCGATTTGGCACACAGCGGAAGAACTATCTGGCGGTGTGGAATATGAAGATGAATTTTATGGGCATCTTCTAGACCGGGTGGTGGTCCATGACAGGGACCATATAGATGTATATTTAAAAGAACTGCCGTGGAAATGGAGTTATACCCGTGAGCCAAATGATTTGCCAGCAGGCATTCAACTGTTTCAAGTAAAATAGCAAATCATTTGGCAAATACGTATGCTCTTGAGTATATCAGGCAGATTAGCAATAATGCGGAGCAGATAGAAAAGCTGTCTGTTCCGCATTGTTTTACGTACATGCACCAATTTATCTGTTTTTACATAATAATATTCTTATAGACAGTAATCTTATAAACAGTATGTTTGCTGTTAGGAGAGAATCTTATTATGAAAAGTTTCCATATAGCAATTATAGGCGGGGATAAACGGCTGGTATATATGATTCCCCGTTTTCTTGAAAAAGGATATAAAGTGCTGTGTTATGCAACAGAGAGTACCAGTGGATATAAAGAGATTCCATATGCAGGGTCTCTCAGAGAGGCTGTAGAACATGCAGACGTTGTGGCTGCCGGAATTCCTTTGGTAAAAGGGGACAGGATTTTTTCAAAAGGTGATTTTCCAGATTTGAAACTTGAAAAATTTCTGAATTTATTACAAGAAGGCCAGAGTCTGTTCGCAGGGGTGATTCCCCAAAATGTGCAGGCGCACTGTGAAAAGCAGGGGATTCGCTGGTATGATTTTATGGATTGTGAGCCGCTGGCTGTCTTCAACGCTATTGCCACAGCAGAAGGTGCTGTTTTGGAAGCAGTCAGGAATCAGCCTACCAATCTTCACGGCAGCAAAACATTGATTCTGGGATATGGCAGATGTGCCAAAGTTCTTGGGGCGAAGTTAAAAGCGCTGGATGCACAGGTGGCTATCTGCTGCAGAAATCAGGAAGCACAGGGATGGGCGGAAGCATCTGGACATAAGGTGATTTCCTTTGACCAGCTGGAACAGGAAATTTCTGATTTTGAATATATCTATAATACGGTTCCTGCCATTGTTCTGCAGGGAAATGTGCTGAAAAAAATTAGAAAAGACGCTATTGTACTGGAGCTGGCTTCCCAAGGGGGAGGGATTGACCAGGAAGCGGCGCAGCTGGAGGAAATCCGCGTTGTGCACTGTCCGGGGCTTCCAGGAAAGTATGCTCCGAAAGTCTCAGGAGAGAAGCTGGCGGAATTTGTCATAGAGACTTTGGCAAGGCTATCTAAAAACAGAATATTGGAGAGGGTATGAGTTATGGAATTAAAAGGCAGAAAAATAGGAGTCGCATTGACAGGCTCTTTTTGTACTTTTGAGAAAATATTTGTAGAACTACAGAAGCTGGTGGATGCAGGGGCGGAGGTTTATACGATTTTCTCAGATGCTTCCCAGAGCATTAAGAGCCGTTTTGGAACGCCGGAGGAGTATATGAAAAAAGCGGAGGAAATTACTAAGAGACCACCGATTCTTGCCATTGAGACAGCAGAACCCATTGGCCCCAAGAGCTATCTGGATGCATTGGTCATTTTCCCATGTACAGGGAATACAGCGGCAAAGCTGGCAAATGGCATCACAGATACGCCTGTGCTGATGGGGGCCAAAGCACATCTCAGAAATGGGAAGCCGCTGCTCATATCCATTTCCACTAACGATGGACTGGGGATGAATATGAAAAATATTGGGCTTTTATTAAATGCCAAAAATATCTACTTCCTGCCATTTGGCCAGGATAGTCCTGAGAAAAAGCCTAATTCACTGATTGCTCACACCGATGAGCTGATTCCATCCCTGGAGATGGCGTTGGAACACAGGCAGATACAGCCTATTTTGAAATCATTTTAGAGGGGAAGCGTTGTTATGTGCGGAGTTGCAGGCTTTACAAATTTTGTGATAAATTATAAAGAAGAACCTGAGAAATGGGCAGGAATTTTGGACAAAATGAACCAGGCTCAAAAACACAGAGGTCCTGACGAAGAAGGGGCGTTTCTGTCGGAGCACTGTGGTCTTTCTCATGTGCGTCTCTCAATTATTGACCTGGAAACAGGGCATCAGCCCATGACCAGGCAGGTGGGAAATCATCGGTGTACCATCAGCTATAACGGCGAATTATATAATATGCGGCAGCTCCGCCAGGAACTGATGTCAGAGGGTGTGGTCTTTTCCACAACCTCTGACACAGAGGTAATTCTGGCTGGGTATATGCAGCATGGGCGGGAATTTGTGAAACGTCTGAACGGGATTTTTGCCTATGCTATCTGGGATGAGAGACTGAAACACCTGCTTTTGTTCCGGGACAGAGCAGGGGTGAAACCACTGTTTTATGGAAAGCATTTGGATACGTTTTTATTTTCATCAGAGATCAAAGGAATTCTAAGTTATCCCGGCATGCAGGCTGTTGTGGGAAAAGAAGGGCTCTGTGAAGTGTTCGGTCTGGGACCGGCGAAAACCTATGGAAAAGGCGTATTTAAAAATATATGGGAGGTTCTTCCAGGGCATGTACTGGAAGTGGGCAGAAGCGGGATACAGAGCTGGCCGTATTGGAAGCTTCAAAGCCGTCCTCATGAAGATTCCTTTGAAAGAACAGTGGAAAAGACAGAATATCTGGTGACGGACGCTGTCAAAATGCAGATGTTGTCCGATGTACCCATCTGTACCTTCCTCTCCGGCGGGGTGGACAGCAGTCTTGTGACAGCTATCTGCAGTGAGGAGCTGAGAAAACAGGGGCGGCATCTGGATACGTATTCCTTTGATTTCTATGGAAATGATGTGAATTTTACAGCCAATGACTTTCAGCCTTCCCAGGACCGCCCGTGGGTAGATAAGATGGTGGAATATGCGAAGACGAGACATCACTATCTGGAATGCAGGAATGAGGAATTATATGAGTATCTTTTTGAGGCAGTGGATGCCAGAGACCTGCCCTGCATGGCTGATGTGGAGTCCTCCATGCTGTATTTCTGCGGTAAAGTGGCAGGACACCACAAAGTAACCCTTACCGGGGAGTGTGCAGATGAGATCTTCGGGGGATATCCATGGTTTCATAAGAAAGAATGTTTTGAGGCAGACTGTTTTCCATGGTCCATGGATTTTACTGCCCGGACCATGCTGTTAAAAGATGAGGTTCTTGAAGAACTGCCCCTAAAAGAGTATGCAAAGGCAGCCTATGAGGCGTCTGTGGCAGAAACTCCGCAGCTTTTAGGAGAGCCGCCGGAGGAGAAAAGACGGCGGGAGATATCCTATCTGAATCTGAGATGGTTTATGCAGACTCTGTTGGACCGAATGGACAGAACCAGTATGCATACAGGCCTGGAGGCAAGGGTACCGCTGGCTGATCACAGGATTATCGAGTATGTATGGAATGTGCCATGGAATATGAAATGCCGGGGCGGTGTGGTAAAAGGGCTTCTGCGGGCTGCGGGTGAAAAGCATCTGCCCCATGAAGTACTTTATCGGAGAAAAAGTCCTTACCCCAAAACCTATGACCCCGCTTATGAGAGCCTTTTGAAAACAAAAATAATGGAAGTACTGGACAATGGGAATGCGCCCCTTTGTACCCTTGTTGACAAGAAGAAAGTGGAGGCTTATATGAAGTGCCCATCTGATTATGGGCGCCCGTTTTATGGACAGCTGATGGCCGGACCACAGCTGCTGGCGTACCTTCTGCAGGTGAATTACTGGCTGGAGCATTATCACATCTCATTGTCTGGAACCGATTGATCTGCATTTGCCCAGGGCCGCTGGAGAGGAGTTCTTCCGGCGGCCCTGGGCGGTGCAGCTGACGGTAATTAACCGTAGACTATATAGTTTGGGTAAGCCCGGATGCTTACGCTTCTCCCTGAAATTTTATGTGCCGCGCCACACTCAGTGCAATACCCATTTCGCTCATTAAAAACAGGATAGACGTTCCCCCATAGCTGAAGAATGGCAGCGTAATACCCGTAGTGGGAATCAGGTTGGTGACTACGCATATGTTAAAGACTACCTGGAGGGCTATGTGTACAAAAACTCCGCTCACCAGCAGGGAACCAAACAGATCCGGTGCATTCTGGGCGATGAAGATCAGCCGGTAAAGGAGATAGACGAACAAAAGTAAAATAATAGAGGCACCGAAAATTCCCAGTTCTTCGCATATAATAGAAAAAATCATATCATTCTGCGCTTCAGGTATCCAGCCCAGTTTCTGCGCACTGTTTCCCAGTCCCTTTCCAAAGAATCCACCGGAACCTATGGCATACAGACCCTGCATAACCTGAAATCCTCCTGAGGCAGAATATTCCTCCGGCCGCAGCCATGTGAGGATTCTGCGGATACGGAAATTGCTGCTGGTATCGATTGCAGCTGTTAAAATTAAGACTGCAGCTGCGGCCACAGCGGCCAGGCAGACAAATATAATGATAAACGGCTTTGTCCTGGGGTGTGCGATGAAGATTAAGATGCAGGTAATTCCCCAGATAATAATTGCAGTACTTAAATTATCCGTAAAGACAAAGGTTACCAGCCCCAGCGCCCCGCCGGCACCCAGCAGGACTTCGATTCCACGGATTTCTGCGGCCTTTTTGCCCATCTGTACAATCATAAAAGAAATGGTCACAATGGCGGCAATTTTTGCGATTTCCGAGGGCTGGAACTGTAGTCCGCCAAAGTTCAGCCATCTTTTGGCACCGTTGACCTCCACCCCGAAAGGAGTAATTTTTACCATAATCATCAGCACCATGGCTGCTGAGTAGATGAGGGAAGGAATTTTCCCCAGGAGATGGTAATCAAATTGTGAGAGTATCAGTGCACATCCAATACTTGCGGCGCTGATGAGTGCCTGTTTCCGAAAATAAAACATATCGTTTCCCTCATGCAGCTGTGCCACATAGGAACTGGTACTGTAAAGCATAATCAGGCCGAAAACAATCAGCAGAATCATCACGGCAACCAGGCTGTAATCATAGTATTCTGTTTTCTTCTGAAATCTGGGAATCGTTCTCTTTGTACTGACGTTTGACATGTTCCCGCTCCTTTGCTCCGTGCGTGTTCAAAAAATGGTAACTGTTTCTGTGTCATTATATCACAGTATTTATAAAATCACAGTATATATTTTATCAGCTCCCAAATCCCTGGGTTTTCAGCCTGAAAATTTTCCACGGTTTTCCGGGCCATGGCAGGGTCATCGGTTATGATATTGTCTACCCCATAATAGTGCATTCTGCGGATAGACCAGGGGCCGTTTAATGTCCATGCATGGACGGATTTGCCCAGACGGTGGGCATCTTCCACATAGTCCTGATTAATGTAAGAGTATTTTACGCTGACATAGTCAGCATAGATCAGCTCCACAGCGCTTCCATAGGTCATGGTCATCACATAACTGGTCTGTATATCCGGATTTATTTTTTTCGCTTCCTGTAAAAACCGGTAATTCATGGAGGATAAGATGGCGGTTTCCACAAGGTCGTTTTCCTCAAACAGCCGGACTACTTTTTCCACAATCTGGTCGTTTCTTCCATTGTATTTGATCTCCACATTTAATTTCAAGTTTTTTTGGCAAAAATTAATGGCTTCCTGTAGGGTGGGGATAGGTTCACCGGCATATTCCCCGCCAAAATACTTTCCTGCGTCTAGTTTTTTCAGTTCTGCATAATCTACCTCCCAGATGTTTTTGTCTAATCCTGTGGTACGTTTCAGATTACTGTCATGTAAAAGAACCACCACGCCGTCTTGTGTTTCCTGTACATCAATCTCGGCATAATCGGCCAGATGCTCCCGGGCATATGCCAGAGCACACAAAGTATTTTCCGGCGCTTCTTTTGCTCCGCCCCTGTGGGCGGTAATCTGTGTGCCTGCCAGCAGGTCGTCGGAAATGGCTGCTTTATTTTCCGCCAGATACAAAACATAACTGATTTCCAGAAGGAACAGGAACACCGCTGCCGCAGCCATTTTTTTTCTCTTAAGTGTTTTTTTCAGGGAGGGCAGGGAAGCTGATTCAGCGGAGACGGATTGTTTCCGGCGGGCCGGTGGCCGCACGGGTTCCCGTTCAGAACAGTATATGGTGTAGACCAGCAGGACTCCCAGTACGGTGCCCACAGCTCCTGCCAGCAGGCCTGCTGTGATTTCGATCCATTCTTTGTAAACCAGGATGCTGGGGATTCTCACGGTGGGAGCTTTGAAAACAGTGGTGTACACAGCAGCCCCGATTCCGGCAGTTCCCTGGAAAATCATTAGAAGCAGGGCGCTTCCTGCCTGTACGAACGTTCCGGCAGAGAACAGGATTCCTGTCCGGCCTTTACAAAGCTTCCAGCCCCTTCGAAACCCAGCCCATGTCTTTTCTTTTTCCAAAATGATATAAGGAAAAGAAAAAAGGGCTGCATAGGACAACAGAAACAGCAGAATTCCTGAAGCTGCCAATACCGGAACACAGTGTATCACCTGATAAAACAGCTGCAGCGTATACTGAAGGATTTTCACATAATTAACTTCCCTGATCAGGAAATGTCCTTCTAAAAATGGCACTGCCAGAAAAGACAAAACCAGCCAGCCGGCAGGGTCTCTGCGCATCCATGTTACCGTTCTGCGCAGACCGATGAAAAATAAATCATTGATGTAGATTTTCTGGCTAAGGTAAGAGTAATGGAAGCAGGCCAACAGCGCGGAAATCTGCAGGGATAAGAAAAACAGCAGTATCATTGTGCCCAGAGCCATTCCTGCCAGTGTGGCCGGGTTCATCAGGAAAGCTGCATAGTTTTCCGCTGTCAGGCTGCTGAAACCGGAAAAGTCCAGCGCGCGGTTTAACAAAAGACGGACGGCTTCCAGTCCCAGGGTAAAGGTTCCGATCCAGTAAAAGAGTTCAAAAAGCAGCAGGCTGGAAAAATTATATCCCAGTAATGCTCTGCCGCAGGATAATAATCTTTTCATAGAGTCCTCCGAAATTGATATGTTACACTATACCACACTTTCAGCCGGATTTCCATTTTCAAACACAGGCTGGCCAAGTCACACCAGACAACATAGAAACATAAAATATAAGTGTATCAGATGCCAGTCAATGATACAATCAAAAAAAGAAGGAATTGAAAGGAGTATTATGGATAGATATGCGATGAACCGGTGCGGCCGCCAGCCTCACAGCCAGGCGCCTGTGCAGCCGAGAAAGCAGTGTGCTCCAGTGGAAGAAGAATGCAAGAAAGAGCCGTCAATGTTTCATGGACTGCAGAACCTGCCTGTTGCCATGGCTTACGTACCCTGCCAGACTTTTAAGACGACTTTTGAACTCTGCAAAGCCCTGCAGCTGGGCACCATATTCCCAGAACTGTTTAAACCGTTCTGTGGCGAGAGGAGGTGCTGTCGATGAGTGGCAATTCCAACGGAATGCAGACGTGTCCCTCTAAAGAAGAACTGATGAAAAAAATCAACGAGCACAGCTTTGCCGTGGACGATCTTCTGCTGTATCTGGACACCCATCCGGATTGTGAGAAAGGGCTTCAGTGCTACCGGGAAAATGTGAAAAAGCGTAAAGAGGCTCTCAAGCTGTATGCAAAGAATTACGGCCCCCTTACCATTGATACCGCAGACGAGTGTGCCAGCAAATCCTGGGAATGGGTGCTGCAGCCATGGCCCTGGGAAAATAAAGGAGGTTGTAGATAGTTATGTGGAATTATGAAAAGAGATTACAATATCCTGTGAATATTAAAACTCCTAATGCGAAAGTGGCGCAGTACATCCAAAGTCAATATGGCGGGCCTGACGGCGAAATCAATGCTTCCCTGCGCTACCTTTCCCAGCGTTTTACCGCGGCAAACAGGGTCTGCATGGGTGTGCTGAACGATATCGGTACAGAAGCATCGGAAATGTTTCCTGGTACATTCCCTGCGCGGAAATTATTCTTGACAAATATAAGGGCAGAAGATATACTGTGCTTATAAAACGGACATGTTTGCCGTCCGGGTTTTTATAGGGTATGTCTAAAAATATTTGGCAATAAAAGGAGATAAAACTATGTTAGAGAAAATGAAGGAAATCATCGCGGAACAATTAAACTGTGAGGCTGACAGTATTACGCCGGATACACTGTTTAAAGAGGACCTGGGAGCAGATTCACTGGATTTATTTGAATTGGTCATGGCGCTTGAAGATGAGTACAATGTGGAAATTCCCGCAGAAGACTTGACAGATCTGCTTACTGTAGGTTCTGTAATGGATTATCTGAAAAGTATTGGTGTGACGGTTGAATAAATAGGGGGTGCTGGGTAACCAGTATCCCTATTATTACATTGTTTTCAGAGTGTTTTTAATAAAAGGAGGGGGTAGTTTATATGGAAAATAAACTAAAGGCTGCGCGCAAAGCAATTATGAACAGTTCTTACCTTGTATGTCTGCAGGGACATAATACCAGTACAGACTGCGGCTGTCTGGATTACCGTGACCCTAATATATCTTTTGATATTGAGGAGAGGTACGGATATGCCTCGGAAGAAATGTTCAACACCAGTTTTTATAATACCCGCCCGGAGAAGTTTTTTAAATATTATAAGGAGATTCTGGAACATACCGGGACGCCTGGAGAGGGTGTTTTAGCCCTTGCGGAACTGGAAAAACAGGGCATTTTGAAATGCACCATCACCCGGGAGATTTTCAGCCTGGCACGGCGGGGCGGCTGTAAGAATGTGGTGGAGCTTCATGGAAGTGTGTTCCATAACCAGTGTTCCCACTGCAAGAAGGAATATCCTCTGGAATATGTGAAAAATGCAAAGGGTCTGCCTGCCTGTGAGAAATGCCACAAAGTGATCCGTCCCCAGGTGTGTCTGGTGGGTGAGCAGGTGGATAACGCGCTGATTACCCGGGCGGCAGAGGAAGTGGAGAAGGCAGATGTTCTGTTGCTGGTAGGATGTACCATGGCCCAGAAGCTTGCCACCACCCATCTGAAATATTTTGGAGGCAGTAAAGTGGTTCTGATTAACACAGAAGAACATTATTCCGATACACGGGCGGATATTGTGATTTATGGGACGATCTCAGAAATCCTGCCGAAGATCATTCACGGTGAAAGCGAGGATAGTGAGAAAGTATGAGTCCAGTGAGAACCAGATTTGCCCCCAGCCCCACAGGAAGGATGCATGTGGGGAATTTGAGGACAGCGTTATATGCATATCTGATTGCAAAGCACCAGGGCGGCGATTTTATTCTCCGCATTGAGGATACTGACCAGGAGCGGTTTATGGAGGGCGCGCTGGATATTATCTACCGGACCCTGGAGAAGACAGGGCTGGCCCACGACGAGGGACCGGACAAGGACGGCGGTTATGGCCCGTATGTCCAGAGTGAGAGACATAAGCAGGGGGTGTATCTGAAGTACGCCAGGCAGCTGATTGAACAGGGGGATGCCTATTATTGTTTCTGTACACAGGAGCGTCTGGAGAGTCTGAGAAGCAGCGTGTCCGGCAAAGAGGTGGGCATTTATGACAAGCACTGTCTGGGGCTTAGCAGGGAAGAAGTCCAGTCCAGGCTGGATGCCGGTGAGCCCTATGTGATCCGATTCAATATGCCCACGGAAGGTACCACCACGTTTCACGATGACATTTACGGAGTGATCACAGTGCCCAATGAGGAGCTGGAGGACCTGATTCTGATTAAGACAGACGGGTATCCTACTTACAACTTCGCAAATGTGGTGGATGACCATTTGATGGAGATCACCCATGTGGTGAGGGGAAATGAATATCTGTCCTCAGCGCCTAAATATAATCGGATTTATGAGGCACTGGGCTGGGAAGTGCCCACATATGTCCACTGTCCGTTGATCACCAACGAAGACCACCAGAAACTGAGCAAGCGCTCTGGCCATTCTTCTTATGAGGATTTGATGGAGCAGGGATTTTTGACTGAGGCAGTTGTCAACTTTGTGGCTCTGCTGGGATGGAGTCCCTCTGAAAACCGGGAGATTTATTCCCTGGAAGAACTGGTGGAGGCATTTGATTATCACCATATCAGCAAATCTCCGGCTGTTTTTGACATTGTTAAGCTGAAATGGATGAACGGGGAATATTTAAAGGCCATGGATGAAGAAACCTTTTACCAGATGGCTCTTCCCTGGCTTCAAAAAGCGGTGAGCCGTGAGGTGGATTTCAGAAAAATCGCGAAAATGGTGCAGACCCGCATTGAGGTTCTGCCGGAAATTCCGGAAATGGTGGATTTTTTCCAGGAGGTTCTGCCCTATGAGGTGTCCATGTATGCCCATAAGAAGATGAAGTCCACACAGGAAACGTCCCTGGCAGTGCTGCAGGAGGTGCTTCCCCTGCTGGAGAAGCAGGAGGATTACAGCAACGATGCTCTTTTTGAATGTTTAAGCGGTTATGTGAAAGAGCAGGGATATAAGACAGGCTATGTGATGTGGCCCATCCGTACCGCCCTGTCTGGCAAGCAGATGACACCGGCAGGCGCCACGGAGATTATGGAGGTTATCGGCAAGGAAGAATCCCTGCTGCGAATCCGGCAGGCTGTACAGAAACTTCAGGAATCGGAGCAGGAAATTGGATAGAACATTAAACCCATCTCAAGAAAGGGCAGTCGCCCACCTGTCAGGGCCTATGCAGGTCCTGGCAGGTCCCGGTTCGGGGAAAACCACAGTTATTGTTAATCGAATCCGTCATTTGATCGCAGAGCACCATATTCCTGCCTCTGTGATTCTTGTGGTGACATTTTCCAGGGCAGCGGCACGGGAAATGAAGGAACGTTTTCTGGTCCAGCAGGTTCCCGGAGGCCGCCAGGTGACTTTTGGAACCTTTCACAGTATTTTTTTTGGTATTTTGAAGCATGCCTATGGATTAAAAGGGGATCAGATATTAAGAGACAGCCAGAGGCGGGAATTCCTGCGGCAGCTAATTGGAAAATATGCGGCAGATTTAGCAGACGACAAGGAATTTCTGGAAGATATCTCCCGTGAGATCAGCCTGGTGAAGGGAAATGGCATTCTTCTGGAAAACTATCATTCAGCAGGATGTCCTGATCAGGCGTTTCGTGCTGTTTACCAGGGATATGAGCAGAGATGCCGCCAGGAACGGCTGTTCGATTTTGACGATATGCTGGTGTTCTGCCATGATCTGCTGGATCAGAGAGAGGATATACGCAGAGGGTGGCAGCAGAGATTCCAGTATGTGCTGGTGGATGAATTTCAGGATATCAATACCATACAGTACAAGACAGTGCGCATGCTGGCCGGATACGGGGATCATTTGTTCATTGTGGGAGATGACGACCAGTCTATCTATCATTTCCGAGGAGCGCGGCCGGAGCTGATGCTGAATTTTACGAAAGATTATCCCCAGGCCCAGCAGGTGCTGTTGGATGTGAATTACCGTTGCAGCGGCCGGATACTGGAGGCTTCCCAGCATATGATTGCCTGTAACCGTCATCGTTTTTCCAAGAAAATCACCACCCCCAATCCCCAGGGGAATCCTGTGCAGATTCTGCAGCTGGAAAATCCCCGGCAGGAAGCCATGTTTCTGTTAAAAGAACTGCAGGCGTGGGAGGAAAAAGGGGGCGACCTCAAAAAGACAGCGGTGTTGTTTCGAACCCGGCAGGAGGCCGGATATGTGGCAGAGGTGCTGATGGAGTACCAGGTTCCTTTCTACATGCGGGACAGACTGCCCAATATCTATGAACACTGGATCTGCCAGAACTTTCTCTCATACATACAGATGTCTGCCGGGCCAGTGATACGGCGGCAGGATTTCCTGAAAGTTATGAACCGTCCCAACCGGTATATTTCCAGGGAAGCGGTCTACGAACAGGCGGTAAAAATGGAAACCCTGCGGATGTTTTATGAAGACCGGGAGTGGATGTGTGACCGGATTGACCAGCTGGAGGCGGATTTAAAAAGAATCAGGGAGATGCCTCCTTTTGCGGCAATCAATTATATCCGTCATGCCATCGGCTATGAGGGGTATCTGAATGAGTATGCCAGCGTCCGGGGACTGGACTACAAAGAGCTCTCGGAGATTGCAGACCGGATTCAGGAGAGTGCGAAGAAATTCGAACATTACGGCCAGTGGAAAGACTATATGGATGAGTGTACCCAGCGCATGAAGGAACAGGCATCCAGAATGGAACAAAAACCCCAGGGGGTGACCCTGTCCACGCTGCACAGTGTAAAGGGGCTGGAGTATGACAAAGTATGGATTCTGAATGTGAACCAGGATACCATACCTTATAAGAAGGCAAAGCTGGCTTCCGAGATAGAGGAGGAGCGCCGTCTGTTCTATGTGGGCATGACCCGGGCGAGAAAAGAGCTGACTTTGTGTTATGTGCGCCGCCGGTTTGAAAAGGAGATGGAACCTTCTTTTTTCCTGGATGAAATCACTCCAAAGAAATCCCCTGCACCAAAACACACAAGGTATTGTGCGGCAGTTTCTAAAAAGAAATGAATGAAAGAGGGATTGTCCTCATATACATATATGTAAGTAGATCATTGTGATTTTGACGGAGGTGAGGACAATCAACGAAAGTCAGGGAACGGAAATGATTCAGAACCAGGTGGTGCGTCTCTTTTCCGGTAATATCCGGCGGCGTCTGGAGAGGAATAGACTGGACTATGGGAAGGTCTATGAAATACGGCTTCGGGTACATAATCCCTGTATCATTTTGTATCAGGGGCAGGAATTTTTCCTGGGACAAGGGGGAAGCATCACACAGGACAGGGGTCAGGCTTACTGTGTGACCAGAGAAGATATGCAGGAGACTATGGAGCATATTGCAGGATATTCGCTGTATGCTTACGAGGAGGAGATCCGCCAGGGATATCTGACCGTGCAGGGAGGACACAGGGTGGGGATTGCCGGGAAAACCATTGTGGAGGGTGATCACATCCGGGGTGTCAAATATATTTCCTATATCAATGTAAGGCTTTCTCATCAGGTGAAAGGATGTGCATCGACTGTAATGCCTTATGTCCGCAGGGGGGACAGCATTTTTCATACATTGATTATCTCTCCGCCCCGATGTGGGAAGACCACCATACTGCGGGATATGATCCGGCAGCTGTCAGACGGGGACGCTGACAGCAGGGGGATGACAGTGGGGGTTGTGGATGAACGCTCAGAAATCGGCAGCTGCTATCAAGGTGCGGCCAGCAATGACCTGGGCATCCGGACGGATGTGATGGACGGCTGTCCAAAGGCTGAGGGAATGATGATGCTAATCCGCTCCATGTCCCCGTCGGTTGTGGCGGTAGATGAGATTGGAGATTACAGGGACATCCATGCCATTGAAGCGGTGATCAACTGCGGCTGTAAGCTGATTGCCACTGTACATGGGGATTCCATAGAAGATCTACAGCAAAAGCCCCTGTTTGAACGGCTGATGAATGAGCATGTGTTTGAGCGATACATACTTTTGAGCAATCGTCAAAAGGCAGGCGCAGTGAAGGCTGTCTTTGACCGGAGAGGAAGCTGTCTGTATCAGGAGAGGAGGCGGGGATGACCCGGTTTCTGGGGGTTATCCTTGTGGTAACTTCCAGTACAGGAATGGGATTTTCTTACAGTTTCCATCTGGGACGGCGCCTGGAGCAGCTGCGGCAGCTACAGAGAATGGCACTCCTTCTGAGGGGAGAAATTTCCTATGGAAATACGGCACTTACGGAAGCTTTGGCTTCCATTGGGAGAAAGCTGGAGGAACCGTTTTGTTTTTTTTTAAACCAGGTATCTTCCAGATTAAGAGAATATCCGGATAAAAGCTTTCAGCAGGTTTTTCAGGAAGAAGTGAAGGAAAACTTAAAGCAGTCAGCGTTATCAGCAAAAGACAAAGAAGCACTTATGCAGATGGGTGCTTTTTTGGGTTATCTGGATAAAGATATGCAGCTTCGGACCGTGGAGCTGTATCTGGAAGAGCTGGACAGAGAAATTCAGACTGCAAAGGAAAGCATTCCCGGAAAGCAGAGATTATGTCGCAGTCTGGGAATTCTGGGAGGACTGTTCCTGGTTCTTCTGCTGATATGAAATCGTGTGCGGCGGGCCGTGCAGGAAGGGAGAAATCTGTGGAAGTCAGCATTATTTTTAAAATTGCCGCAGTTGGCATCCTGGTGTCGATGCTGAGCCAGGTGCTAAAGCACAGCGGAAGAGATGAACAGGCATTTCTCATCAGCCTGGCGGGTCTGCTTATTGTGTTGTTTTGGATTTTGCCATATATATATGAATTATTTGAGACAATTAAAAATCTGTTTCTGTTGTGACAGGGGGAAGAGAAAATGGATGTGGTGAAAGTCTCCCTGCTGGGTATTGGGAGTGTGCTTTTAGGGTTTTTACTAAAGGAGAGCCGGGCAGAATACAGTTTCTATGTTTCCTTCGGAGCAGGCATTGCCATTTTGTTTCTGGCAGTTGGCAAGCTCAGCTATCTGTTTCAGACCATTTTAAATCTGAAAGCCTATCTTCCCATGGACAGCAGTTATGTGGAAACGCTGCTGAAAATGGTAGGGATTGCCTATATCGGCGAATTTTCTTCCGGAATCTGTAAGGACGCCGGATACGGGGCCATTGGGGGTCAGATTGAATTGTTCAGCAAACTGGCGATTATGGCGGTGAGTATGCCCATTATGCTGGCTCTTATGGAAACGATCCATGGGTTCTTGTCATGAGCAGGGGGAACAGACTTCTGGTTTTCTGGATTATCTTCGGTTTTCTTGCTGTTCTTGTGTGTCTTTGCATTTGGCAGAGCACATCAAAGACTCTGGTATTTGGGGCTTCGGAAGATGCGAAAGTGGGAAATCAGACAGCACAGCAGGAGGAGGGAATGGAAAATCAGGCAGCTCAGGAACTGCTGGAGGATATGGACCTTCAGGAAGTGCAGCAGATGATTGATGAGATGCTGGGAGAAGATACGTTTTCGCTGGGACAGGCTGTGCAGGACTTGATGGCGGGAAAAGAGATGATCAATAAGGAAAAGGTACTGGACATGGTTTGGCAGATAGTATTTTCCCAGCTGGACAGACAGAAAGATCTTCTGGTACAGGCTATGGTTCTGGCATTGCTGGCTGCCATGTTTACAAATTTTTCCCAGGTATTTGACAAGGGGCAGGTGGGGGAGATGGGATTTTATATTGTGTACCTGCTTCTTTTTACCCTGCTGCTGAATGGGTTTTACAATTTGAGCGGACAGTTAGAGGAGAAGATATCCGGGCTGCTGGAACTGATGAAAGGGCTGACTCCCGCTTATTATCTGGCTGTGGCGGCATCCTCTGGGGTGGCCAGCGCGGCCATGTTCTATCAGCTGGTGCTGATTTTAGTGTCTTTGATTCAGTGGACGATTCTCACATTTGTTCTGCCCTGCACAGGTCTGTATGTGCTTCTTGAGATGGTCAATTTCCTGTCAAAAGAGGAGATATTGAGCAGGCTGGCAGGTCTTATACGGACATTGGTGGAGTGGAGCCTGAAGACCCTGATGGGAGTGTTAATAGGCATGCAGGTGATTAGGGGGCTGGTGGCCCCTGTAATCGATAGTCTGAGGAGGACAACCCTGGGAAAGACCGCCAGTGTAATCCCCGGGGTGGGAAATGCCTTAAACGCTGTGACAGAGATTGTGCTGGCAAGCGCTGTGCTGGTGAGAAACTGTCTGGGTGCCGCCTTTTTGGCCATTTTGCTCATCTGGGGCGTATCGCCGCTGATTCAGTATGGAATCTGCTCTCTGCTTTATAAATTTGCGGCGGCACTGGTACAGCCAGTGTCAGATAAGCGTCTGGTGGGATGTCTGGGTGTGATGGGGGAGGGGTGCAGCCTGCTGTTAAAGATTCTGTACACCACAGAGATTCTCTGTATGATTACCATCGCAGTACTGGCAGCATCTTTTGGAGGTGGATAATGTGACACAGGCGATTTATCAGTGGGTGAGGAATCTGGCTGTCTATTATATTGTTCTGGAGGCTGTCATCCATGTGATGCCAAGCCAGCAATATGGAAGGTATATTCGTTCTTTTATGGGGGTGCTGCTGATTTTAATCATCACATCCCCTTTGCTGAACCTGCTCAATCTGGACAGCACCATGAATGCAAGGTTTCGGCGGGAGCTTCTGGAAGAAGAATTCCTAAACTCCCGCTGGGGGCAGGTGTATGGGGAATATGCAGACAGTGAGTATTATATAGAAGCATATGAGCGGGAGATGGAGAGTCTAATGGGGGAATCTCTGGAAGAAATTTTGGGAAAAGGGTGTGAAATCCGGGAAATTCATGTGGAAATGGAGCTGGACGAGGAATCCCAGAAGCTGGGCGCCGCATCTGTGCAGATTCGGCTGTCAGGCGCTGAGAACAGCCAGTTGAGAGAGAGGGTGGAAAATGAGCTGGCAGGAACCTATGAAATCCCAGGAGAAAAAGTGGAAATTCTCTTTGAAAAAGTGGGATAAACAGCAGTGGATGATTCTGCTGCTGCTGGGACTGATACTTCTGGTTATGGCCATACCCACAAAGAAAATCAGCCAGACCGTATCCCAAAAGAAGACAGGAAGTAAAAATACCATGGCCGGCAGCGGGATTTATGAAAATCTCTATGGAAATTCCAATGAAGATGCGCAGGTACTGACAGAAAAGGCTGTGTTGGAGCAGCAGCTGGAGCAGCTTTTGCAGCAGGTAGAGGGAATCGGGCAGGTAAAAGTGATGCTGATGCTGGAAAATTCAGAGGATACCATGACTTCTTTTTCTTCCCAGAACCCTTCTGTATCCATACAGGGAGTGCTGATTGCGGCACAGGGCGGGGACAATTCTGTGGTTGTCCGAAATATTCAGGAGGCAGTTATGGCATTATTTCAGGTGGAAGCCCATAAAATTAAAGTAATGAAAATGAAATAAAGGAGAGGAAAGTGAAGAAAGTATTTAAGAAGAATCAGGTGATTATCACAGCACTGGCAATTATGATTGCCGTGGCAGGCTATCTGAGTTTTTCCGATGTGGACTTCGGAATGAAGGAGGCCAGCACAGAAACTGCGGACAACAATATTCTGGAGGATATTGAAAGTCTGGATTATGATGTCAGCGACGAGACAGCACTAATCGAAGAAAACGCCCACAGTACCACCACACAGGTTTCTCCTGCAGAATCTCCCGCAGGCCAGGAGGGGGAAGAAACTGCAGAAAATACACAGACACCGGAAGAAACTCCTGAGGACGCCCAGACAGATGCCCAGGCACAGGAGGATATCAACACGGATACCCCAGGGGAAGCAGTCCTCACAGGGTCCACCGGATTTGCCGCACAGGCAAAAATCAGCCGGGAGCAGGTCCGTTCTCAGAATAAAGCAAATCTGATGGAGATCATTGATAATCCGGACATCTCAGAAGAACAGAAGCAGGAGGCTGTCACCAGTATGGTTACCCTGTCGGAAATCGCAGAGAAAGAGTCGGCTGCGGAATCCCTTCTGGAATCCAAAGGATTTGTGGATGTGGTGGTGAACTTAACCGGGGACAGTGCAGATGTGGTGGTGCCTGATAATCAGCTTGACGACACCTCCCGGGCGCAGATTGAGGATGTGGTGAAGCGCAAAGCAGAAGTGGCAGCAGAGAATATTGTCATCACTCCGCTGAGTGAGGCGTCTGACTGACGGATTGGATTTCACACCTTGACAGCCCCTTTTGGGTGTAATAGAATGGAAACGTTGTATATAGTTACCAGAAAATAAAGGATGAGATAGATGAGAGATACAGGAGGTCTGCAGTGCCAAAATACACCAAAGAAATAGAAAAGAGACGTACGTTTGCGATTATTTCCCATCCAGATGCCGGAAAAACTACGTTGACAGAGAAATTCCTGCTGTACGGCGGAGCCATTAACCTGGCCGGCTCTGTGAAAGGAAAGGCCACGGCGAGACATGCGGTATCTGACTGGATGGAAATTGAGAAGGAAAGGGGAATTTCCGTTACTTCTTCTGTTTTGCAGTTTTATTATGACAATTATTGTATTAACATATTGGACACCCCGGGACATCAGGACTTTTCCGAGGACACATACCGGACGTTGATGGCAGCAGACTCGGCAGTGATGGTTATCGACGGTTCCAAAGGAGTGGAGGCGCAGACCCGCAAACTGTTCAAGGTTTGCGTGATGCGCCATATCCCCATTTTTACTTTTATCAACAAAATGGACAGAGATGCCAATGATACCTTTGATTTGTTAGATGAAATTGAAAAAGAACTGGGAATAGCCACCTGTCCGGTGAACTGGCCCATCGGCTCCGGAAAGGCATTTCGGGGAGTTTATGACCGGGAAACCGGACAGGTACTGACATTTTCCGATACACAGAAAGGTACGAAAGAGGGAACCGGGGAGAACATTGCCCTGGATGACCCCCATCTGCTGGATATGGTCAGCCAGGAACAAAAAGATACTCTGTTAGAGGAAATCGAGCTTCTGGACGGCGCCAGCGCAGAGTTTGACCAGAAGCTGGTGGACCAGGGGAAGCTGTCTCCGGTGTTTTTCGGGTCAGCGCTGACAAATTTCGGTGTGGAGACCTTTTTACAGCATTTTCTCGCCATGACAGCCCCGCCCCTGCCCAGGGTTTCAGACCAGGGGAGTATTGACCCGGTCAGTGACGATTTTTCCGCATTTGTGTTTAAGATTCAGGCAAATATGAACAAGGCCCATCGGGACAGGATTGCATTTATGCGCATCTGTTCCGGGCGGTTTGACTCCGCGGCGGAAGTGTATCATGTCCAGGGCAATAAGAAACTGCGCCTGTCCCAGCCCCAGCAGATGATGGCTCAGTCCAGGCATGTGGTGGACGAGGCGTACGCGGGAGACATTATCGGTGTCTTCGACCCGGGGATTTTCTCCATCGGAGATACTCTGTGCCGCCCTGGGCTGAAATTCGCCTATGAGGGAATTCCCACCTTTGCGCCGGAGCATTTTGCCAGGGTGCGGCAGGTGGATACCATGAAGAGAAAGCAGTTCACCAAGGGAATCAACCAGATCGCCCAGGAAGGGGCCATTCAGATCTTCCAGGAGCTGGACTCCGGCATGGAGGAAGTGATTGTGGGCGTGGTGGGCGTTCTGCAGTTTGACGTGCTGAAATACCGCCTCCACAGCGAATACAATGTGGAGATTATTCTGGAAAATCTGCCCTATGAACATATCCGCTGGATCGCCAATGCAGATGAGGTGGATGTGAAAAAGATAGTGGGCACTTCTGATATGAAAAAGGTTACAGATCTGAAGGGAAATCCCCTGCTGTTGTTTGTCAATGCCTGGAGTGTGGGGATGACCCTGGACAGAAACGACGGGCTTGTCTTGTCAGAGTTTGGGAGATAAGGAACCATAGAGAAATACTTGTGCAGACTGGAGAATGGACAGTAGGTGCGGATATTGGTTCATACGAAGGAGTGGGTTTGAGAAAATGGACATTCAAATCAGAAAATACCAGCCAGAGGATCTGGAAGAAATGATTGGAATCTGGAACCAGGTGGTGGAGGAAGGGACTGCCTTTCCCCAGGAGGAGTGCCTGAATCAGATAACAGGAAGGGAGTTCTTTGCCTCCCAGACTTACTGTGCCGTAGCCGCTGCCCCGGAGGGAATCTGCGGATTATATATTCTGCATCCCAATAACGAGGGGCGGTGCGGACACATCTGCAATGCCAGTTTCGCGGTGGACAAAGGATGCCGGGGACAGCACATTGGGGAAAAACTGGTGAGGGACTGTCTGGGGCAGGGAAAAGCCCACGGGTTTGGCATCCTGCAGTTTAACGCAGTGGTGGCAGGGAATATTCACGCCCGCCATTTATATGAGCGGCTGGGGTTTGTGCAGCTGGGGGTGATTCCCCGGGGGTTTCGTATGCCGGACGGGCATTATGAGGATATTTGTCCTTATTATCATGAGCTGTAGGGGGCTGAAAATATGGCCATGTACTTAAATACTTCTGATGGGTATGTTTTATATAAAAGTCAGGTGGAAAGCCCTTATTTTGTGGATAAGACGAAACTGCTTCTGGAATTGATTCCGCTGGCCTGCCAGGGGAATCAGCATATCTGCATTACAAGGCCCCGCAGGTTCGGAAAAACGGTCATGGCCAACATGGTGGCAGCCTATTTTGGCAAAGGTGTGGACGCCGGCGGACTGTTTGATTCTCTGGAAATTGCGGGAGCAGAAGGATATGGGGAAAATCTGAACCAATTCAATGTGATTGCCATTGATTTCAGTATCATGGATGATGGGTGTGAAAGTTATCAGGAATATATCGGCACCATCAAATCACTTCTCAGGGAAGACCTGCGGGCTGCCTATCCGGATATTGCATTTCGGGAGAACAGTCCGGTAAGTGAGGACCTGAAGAGAATCTTTGACAGGACAGGGGATAAATTTCTGTTTGTGCTGGATGAGTGGGATGCCGTGTTTTATGCACCGTTTATTACAGAAGCAGATAAAAAGTCTTACCTGCTGTTTTTGAAAGGACTGCTGAAGGATAAAGCATATACAGCCCTCACTTATATGACGGGGATTCTTCCCATTGCCAAATATTCCAGCGGGTCGGAGCTGAATATGTTTCTGGAATATACCATGGCCTCAGAAGCCAGGTTCAGCAAGGATTTCGGGTTTACCGGGGCTGAGGTGGACATGCTGTATGGGCGCTATCTGTCTGTGAAGAATACACGGGCTGTTACAAGACAGGGGCTGAAGGACTGGTATGACGGTTATGATACCAAAAGCGGTGTAAAAGTCTACAATCCCAGATCTGTGGCAGCAGCGCTGATCAATGATAATCTTGGAAATTACTGGACAAGCGCTGGTCCTTACGATGAAATCTATTATTATATAGAACAAAATATCGATGATGTGAGAGAAGATCTCCTCATGATGGCTGCCGGAGAGTCTGTTCCGGCGAAAATCCGGGAATACGCGGCGGCCTCCATGAACCTTGCCACACGGGATGAAATTTTTTCGGCAATGGTGGTGTATGGGTTCCTGACTTACCGCGGGGGCAGGGTGAGTATTCCCAACAGGGAGCTGATGGACAAATTCAGTGAGATGATTCAAAAGGAGACAGCTTTGGGATATGTATACCGTCTGGCGAGGAAATCAAACCGGATGCTGAAAGCAACCCTTGAGGGAGATACCAGAACCATGGCGGAAATATTGGAATACGCACATAATACGGAGACACCTATGCTGTCTTATAATAATGAGACAGAGCTGTCTGCGGTTGTAAATCTTGTATATCTTGCGGCGAGAGACCGATACCGGGTGGAGAGGGAGGATAAGGCAGGAATCGGGTATGCAGACTTTATTTTCTATCCGGATTGGGAAGGTGATGACGGCATTATTCTGGAGCTGAAAATTGACCATTCGCCGGAGAATGCCATCCAGCAGATCAAAGACAGGCAGTATGCGCTGAAATTCCAGGGCAGGATGGGGGAACAGAGGCGCTTCGGGGGACGGATTCTGGCCGTGGGCATTAGTTATGACAGGAAGACCAAGGAACATGGGTGTAAGATTGAGGTGCTTCGTGAATGTGAATGACCTTGGTAAATGGAGACGTGAAGCGCTATGTCTGCAGAAAGGCACATAATTATGGATGAGAAGAAGAAACTTCCCATAGGAGAAGAATTCTTTCGCAATATCAGAACCAAAGGGTTCTATTATGTAGATAAGACGGATTTTATCAGTGAACTTTTAAGAACCAGGGGCAGTGTAAATCTCTTTACACGTCCCCGGCGTTTTGGTAAAACTTTAAATCTGGATATGCTCAAATCATTTTTTGAGATTGGTGCAGATGCAGGATTATTTGAAGGGCTGAAAATTGCGCAGGAAAAAGAACTGTGCCAGCAGTATATGGGAAAATATCCGGTTGTCTCCATCAGTTTGAAAGATGTGGAAGGTGAGGACTTTCAAACTGCATATGATGCTCTGTGTACTGTGGTCAGCGAAGAAGCCGCAAGACTGGATTTTCTCATGGAAAGCAATAGGCTCATGGAGTATGAGAAGGTAAAGTTTGAACGGCTGGCGGAGAATCAATTGGAAAAGCCTTCAGATCTCCATAACAGCCTGAATTAATTTCCGGCGAATGCGTGGAAAAACCTCTGATTTCCGGTCTCACATATTCAGATTTTGACAGCAGGGAGCCACAGAAAAAGCAGACATACTTGTGGAGCATACTTTTTGCGGCGGGATATCTGACAGATGCAGAAGAACCAGCCGGCAGAATTCATAAGCTGGTGATTCCCAACAGGGAGATCCTTGAAATTTATGAGGAAAAGATTCGTACCTGGTTTGAAACAAAGACAATCAGTAATACGCAACGATGGCAGAAATTTTGTGTGGCAGTGAAAGAGGGGGATGCGGAAACATTCCAACTGTTGTTTAACAGTTTTATGGAAGATTCCATCAGCATCCGGGATACTTATGTCAGGAAAGAAATGAAAGAAAACTTTTACCACGGAATGCTTCTGGGACTGATGAGGGCAGAAGAAAGCTGGGTGGTGAAGTCTAATGCGGAATCTGGCATTGGGTATACGGATATTTTGATCATGATT
>CAJURF010000055.1 GCA_910588825.1 uncultured Lachnospiraceae bacterium | reverse complement strand
ATGGTCATAGACCGCCTGTGTTTATGAGCAATAATCAATCACGTTATATATAGATGACCAGATCTCCTTTGCAGACAGTATATTGGTGCTCACCTACCATACATTTTCCTTTGCCATCCAGAAAGCAGACAAACTCAACGATATCTTCGTGTGAGTGCGGCATGCGGTCAGGGAGGTTTTCGCGGAAATCATGGGACCCCACATAAAGAAGAAGAGGCTCTTGGATTGTATTATCAGACAGCCTTTTTTGTATTTCATCAATGGAAAATAAAGAAAAATGCATGGATTTACTCCTTTATACAATTTCGTTCTGTTTTGCGCAGAGAGTCAGCTCCCTGATGGAATTGCGTTCAACAATTTGGGGGTCAAACCGGTAATTCGCATCAAAATTTGGATCTTCAATCATTTTTAACAGCAGTTCTGCTGCTTTTTGTCCCATTTCCACATGGGGATAGCGCATACCAGAGATGGATATATTCTCAATAGTGGGGAAGAAGTCGTCGTTGCTCATCAGGGACAGGTCTTCTGGAATACGATAACCGGATTTGAGAATTTCAGGTACAATCATATGCGCTGTCAGGTCATTAAAAAAGTAGACAGCTGTATAGTTTTGCAAGCGGGATATGACAGGGCCGTAGTTGATCTCCGGAGAGACGAAGCAGCTGTTGCCAGTCAGCCAGAAGATGTCTTCATCCTTTGGCTGAATTCCATGGTCCAGCTGAGCCTGTATGAAACCTCTATAGCGGTCAATTCCCTGTGAATCATCCATCTTTCCAAAATGAAAGAGCTTTTGGTGTCCTTTCTCGATCAAATATTGCGCTGCTTTGTATCCGCATTGGAAATCGTCAAGGGTAATCGTTGGAAGGTCCTCGAAACCCTGATAGAATCCATCCAGCAGGAGTACCGGCATTTTGTCGGCCAGCTTCCGCAGGAGATCCGGGCGCATTCTGGGCAGGTTGGCTCTTGTGACCTCCACAATGGCACCGGCACAGGAAGAACTCAGCAGGTTGGCAAATACCTGTTCCTGGGTCTGTATGCTGTAATTGGAGGTAAAAATGTTGGACAAGTATCCTTTTTCCACTAAAACGGAGTTGATGCCCGCAATCTTGTAGGGAAATATATAATCATTCAGACAGCTTAGAATGACGGCTATGTTATTGGTGGTTACAGTATCGGCGCGGGTACGGGCGGCCACAAAGGTTCCCCTTCCCTGCTCTGAGTACACCAGCCCCCGGTCTGTCAGAAAATCCAGTGCGTTTCGGATGGTCTGACGGCTGACGCCGTACTGATAGACCAGCTCTTTTTCAGAGGGCAGTTTCTGATTTGCTTTATAGGCACGGCTTTTAATTTGTTCTTCCAGATCGTCTGCAATGGTTAAATATTTAGGCAAGATTGTTCCCTCCGGTAAAACATATTCTTTGGTAAAAATATAATATTCCTTTTAAATTTATGCTAATTATAGGACATTGGGGAAAAGAATACAAGATAAAAATCAACTATTTTTTTCTTGTATTAAAAAGGAAATTCGAAGCAAGGGAAAATCAAATGAAAAAGAAGATAGGAAATCAAATTCAATGGCAAAAAAGTATATTTTTTGAAACGTTTGTGAAAAACATGGTTATAATATATCAGGCAATTTTTGGAAAAAATCATAAAAGTCAGGTCAATATTAAATAAAAACATACATTTTTGCTAAAAGACATGTATTTATTTTAGAGAAAACATGCATTGAAAAATAGGAGAAAATAGAGTAACATTAGGATATCAATTAAATACAAGATGTTCAAAAAGCAAGACAAGTAAAGGGACATATAAATAGGGCTTGTTTTTTGAAACGAGAGGAATGAAAGGAGAAAACGCATGAAAAAGAAAGTTCTGGCAATTGTGATGGCACTGACCCTGGCTGTTTCCCTGACAGCATGTACATCCAGCAGTTCCACGGAGGATTCTGCAGGCTCTTCAGATACCACAAAGGCAGCCGAAGAAGAACCGGAAGAGGAAGAAGAAACCGCTGATGCAAAAGAAACTGACAGCGGAAGTAAGGGAACCATTCTGTTTTCCACAAAAACAATCACAAATAATGAATTCCAGAGAATCATGGTTGAGAAATGCCAGGAGGTTGTTGAGGCAGCAGGTTACACATTTGAGCTTACTCTTTCCGGCGATGAGCTGACTGTTTCCAAACAGGTGGAGAACATTGAAAATGCTATCAATAAAGGTGTTGACGGCATTATTGTAGCTCCTATGGATGGAAGTTCCCTGATTCCGGCACTGCAGAAGGCGAAAGATGCAGACATTCCAGTAATCATTGCCGACGCTTCCCTGGATGAAGGAAACGACGATTTGTTTATGTCTCATATTGGTTCTAACAACATTGCTATCGGACGTGAGGCGGGACAACAGATGGCAAAGGCTATCGGAGAAAAAGGCAAGGTTTGTGTAGTCCGGGGCGCTGCAGGAGCTATGGGCAGCGAGCTTCGCTCCCAGGGCTTTGAGGAAGCCATTGCTGAGTATCCGGACATTGAGATTGTAAACGAGCAGCTTGGCAATTGGCTCAGTGATGTTGCTATGCAGGTGACAGAGAACATGCTTACATCAGATCCGGATATGGATGGCATCTTCCTCTGCTCTGACGGTATGCTTTCAGGCGTTATTTCCGGTGTCCAGAATAAAGGGCTGGATCCTTCCCAGCTGTGTATCGTTTCTGTAGACGGAAATATCTCCGCTCTGGATGCCATCAAAGATGGCACCTGCTATGGGTGCGTAGCCCAGTATCCGGCTAACATCGGCGAGATGTCTGCAAATACCATGATTGATGTCTTAAATGGAGACCTTGCAATTGAGGATGTTGAGGCAGAACAGGATTCCGGTTACTTCTTTATGTGCACAGATACCATTGAGGAATCTGAGTCTGTAGCATTCTAAAAAAGACAGTATCTGATAATATAGAGCTCTGGCAGGAGTGCAGCACACCGATTCGTAGACACTCTCTATGTGCCTGATATTTGAGATCTGACGAAATGGTGCAGCAGTGCCCTGCCAGGGCTTTATGACTTTATAAGATAAATGGCAGGGGAAGAAATTGTGCAGAGGAGGCGGAAATTCGTGCAGAAAAATAAGATTAAGACAAAATATATTGTCTATTTGGTGATGGTGGCTGCGGTATGTATTTTCGGCAGCCGGATTCCTGGATTTTTCACTGTAAAAAATATTTTAAATGTTACCCGTCAGGCATCCACGATTGCAATCTGTGCACTGGCAATGACACTGGTTCTGATTATCCGGGGAATCGACCTTGGAACCGGAGGAGTTATGGCTTTTTGCGCTATGGTAAGCGGATTTATGATGCTAAGCGGTGTCAGTGTTTTTATCGCCATGCTTTCAGGAGCTCTGGCAGGGCTGTTAATCGGAATCGTAAATGGAGTGCTTGTTTCGAAAATCAGTATTCCGCCGTTCATCGCCACTTATGTGACAGGGCAGATTACCCTTGGGCTTGCGTTGGTAGTGGGAAAGGGAAGCTCTATCAGCGGCATGCCGAAACTGTATGTGGCAATCGGCAACAGTCTGTTTTTGAATATTCCCATCAATACATGGATCATGATTGTACTGCTTGTGGTTACCTCTGTGATTCTGAAATATACCCGTATGGGAAAACATATTTATGCCCTCGGTGGGAACGAAAATGTGGTTAAGACGGAGGGAATTAACCCCGACACCATTAAAATTTTTTCTTTTGCTCTTTGCGGGCTGTATTCTTCCATTGCGGGTATTCTGCTTTCAGCACAGATGGCAACAGTTCATCCGACACAAGGGGCTTCCTATCAGCTTGATGCGGTAGCGGCTTCTCTTGTAGGCGGCGTAAGCATGCTGGGCGGTGAAGGCGCTGCCTGGATGTCGGTTCTCGGAGCTCTGATCATTGGTTTCCTTCGAAACGGTCTGGATATGCTGGCAATCGACCCATTTTACCAGAATCTGTTTATCGGTGCAGCTATTATTTTTGTGGTTGGCGTCAGTGTATTCAATAAAAATAAAGAACTTGAAAAAGCGAAAGTATTCTAACTATTGACAGCGGAAACAATAGATTTGCAAATAGAACAGGCAGAAAATCTGTCTGGAAGAATAATTTGGAGGATAACAAATGGCTGCAACAAATGCAAAGACTGCACAGGAAATAACTGGAAAACAGCGGACAAGGAATTTTGCTAAAAAATATGGAAATGTTATTATATTTGCCTGTGTGTTTCTGGCAGGCATTATTGCCAGACCGGCGGCCTTCCTGAGTCTGAATAATATCATCGGAATTATTTCCCAGGCTGCAATTGCGGCAATCTGCTGTCTGGGCATGACATTTGTGCTTATGACCGGCGGTATCGATCTTTCTGTAGGCTATGTACTTGGCTTTTGTACTTACATCTTTGGATGGTCCACAGTAACAGCAGGACTCCCGGTTATTGCAGGTATTCTTCTTACCCTGGCTGTGGGTGCGGTCTGTGGGCTGCTCAACGGTATACTGGTTTAGGTATTTAAGATACCGGCTTTTATTGTTACCCTTGGTACCGGCTACATTGTTTACGGGATTGCGCAGATTGTCAGCAGCGGTTCCGCGATTACACCCCTTCCGGATTCTATGCTTGCCGTAGCCAGAACTAACATTCTTGGGCTGAATTCCGTCGTATGGTTTATGATTCTGGCAACAATTGCCGCATACTTTATTCTGCATAAATCCACATTCGGACGGGCCCTGACCTCTGTCGGCCTGAATAAAGAAGCCAGTGCCCTGTCGGGAATCAATGTTTCTTTTACCACCATCATGGTATATGTGATCTGCGGAACCCTGACGGCTCTCGGAGCAGTTCTGATGGCGGCGAGGGTGAATAACTGTGTAGTTACCATGGGCGGCACAGATTTTACCTTTACCGCCATCACTGCGGCTGTGCTTGGCGGTGCAAGCCTGTTCGGCGGTATCGGTACAGCCTGGGGCTCTCTTCTGGGTGTATTTACCATCTACATGATTCAGAACATTCTCGGAATCCTTGGAGTGAACTTCTACATGTATACAGCAGTGCAGAGTATTATCATTCTGGCCGCAATTATCTTTGAGAATGTTAAGAACAGACTGCTGCAGTAAAGGAGGGGCGCAAAATGGAAAAAATATTGGAGATGAAAAATATCACAAAGTATATCTTTGATGAATATGGGAAAAAGATCAGCGGCACCACGGTAAAAATCCTAAAAGATGTAAATTTTGACCTGAAAAAGGGGGAGGTTCATGTTCTCGTAGGAGAAAACGGTGCAGGAAAGTCCACATTGATGAAAATTCTCGGCGGAAATATTCCGGCAGATGAAGGGGAAATGCTTCTGTGCGGACAGCCTTATGTTGTAAAGGGTCCCAAAGAGGCCAGGGAAAAAGGGGTTGCTTTTGTGCATCAAGAGCTGAATCTCTGTCTGAATTTGGATATTGCGCACAATATTTTCCTTGGAAGGGAACCGAAAAAGAATGGCTTTGTGGATCACAAAACCATTTATCAGAAAAGCAGGGAGTATTTGGATGAGTTTGGCTTTACAGATATCAATCCGAAGACCATGGTACGAAATCTCTCCACAGCCCGCCAGCAGGTGGTAGAGATCGTAAAAGCGCTGTCCTATGATTCCCAGATTCTGATTATGGATGAGCCCACAGCTTCCCTGACCTCCAGTGAGATTGACCATCTGTTCGGTCTGATCCGGGAGCTGAAGTCCAGAGGGGTCAGCATTATTTACATCTCTCACCGCATGGATGAATTGAAGATTGTGGGGGACAGGCTTACCGTTCTCCGGGACGGCCAGTCTATTGAGACCATTTCCATGGAGGATTATGATCAGGATTATGTAGTAAAGCAGATGGTTGGGCGCACCATTACCAATATGTTCAACTGCACACATGAAATTGCAGATGAGGATATTCTGAAAATCAGTGACTTTAAGATCGGGCCTGACACAGAGCCGGTGAACATGCATGTGAAGAAAGGGGAGATCGTGGGACTTGGGGGCCTGGTCGGCTCCGGGAGGTCGGAACTTGCCCGGGGTATTTTCGGTGTAAGGATGTATTTTGGCGGTAAAATTATTTACAAAGGAAAGGAATACGTAAATCCCACAGCTGAAAAATCCATAGCAGACGGTATTGCCTATCTTTCAGAGGACAGGAAGATTGACGGCCTGGTGACTGCAAAGGATATCAAAGAGAATATTTCTATGGCATCCATCAGGAAACTGTTTAGGAATCATGTGATCAATAACCGTCTGGAACGGCAGCGGGCAGCGGAAAAGATTCAGGAGCTGAATGTGGTCTGCCGAAGCATGGATCAGCTGGTCAGCACACTCTCAGGAGGAAATCAGCAGAAGGTGCTGTTTGGAAAATGGCTGGAGAGCAGACCAGATCTTCTGATTCTGGACGAGCCCACCAGAGGCATTGATATTAATGCAAAAGCAGAGATTTATGAGATTATGGATAATATTGCAAAGCAGGGGGTTGGTATTATTATGATTTCCTCTGAGCTTCCGGAGCTGATCGGTATGAGTGACAGAATCTATGTTATGCGAAGAGGTTCCATCTCTCTGGAAATTGACAGGAAAGAGGACATGACACAGGAGAAAATTCTTGCCAGTACATTGTAAAGGAAAAAAGTCCAGACTCTGGCTGTGAAATGCTGGTTTGTAATGGTTAAATGGTTGAGGAGGTAAGGAGCAGATGATTCAATTAGGCTTGATTGGAGCAGGCGGGATTGGCCGTATGCATACAGATATTATTATGGGGCAGATTCCGGGAGCAGAGATTACAGCTGTGAATGATATCAGCAGGGAGAATATGAAAAAGGTTACGGATCAGTATCCGTCAGTAAAAGTTTTTGATGATCCCCATGAACTGATTCAGTCGCCGCTTGTAGATGCAGTGATTGTGACAACCTGGGACAGAACCCATGAGGAATTTGTTGTTTCCGCTATTAAGGCAGGAAAGTATGTTTTTTGTGAGAAACCTCTTGCTGATACGGCTGAAGCATGTGTGCGTATGATGAATGAGGAGATGGCAGCAGGAAAGAAGTATCTGACAGTAGGCTTTATGCGCCGTTATGACAGAGGATATGTTCAGGTAAAGGAAGCCATTGACAGCGGCTGTATCGGAGCTCCGCTTCTTTTGCATGAACAGCATAGAAATGCCCATCCCACAGGGGAGAAGCACACAACGGATATGTCGGCAAACGGGGCCCTGGTACATGAATTTGATATTACCAGATGGCTGACAGGGGATGAGTATGATACCGCACAGCTGATCTGTCCCAAAAGCACCAGGAATGCAGACCCGGACCTGATTGACCCCCAGATGGTGATTCTCCGTACAAAGACAGGGATTCATGTGGATCTTGAAATTTATATGAACTGTATCTATGGCTATGATATTCACTGTGAGGTAGTTGGAGAAAAAGGGACTGCTTCTCTGCCGGATCTGTCCAACGCCATGATCCGTGGGGATGGGGTACGCGGGTGCAAGATTGAGCCTGTATGGATTGACAGGTTTGCGGATGCGTATGCTGCTGAAATGCGGGACTGGGTTATATGCGTGGAGAGTGGACGGCTGACAGGCCCGGATGCATGGGATGGCTATGCGGCGGCAGCCGCAGCCGAAGCCTGTACAAAATCCCGTTTGTCAGGCGGTGAAATCGTGAAAGTGGAAATGATTGACAAGCCGGAATTTTATGATTAGAGCATGAAGTGATTAGGAGGCATAAGTTTATGAGAGGATGATAGAGAATATGAAAAAATACAATTCGAAAAAATACAAGCTGGCAGTACCAGAGTGGTGTATGCCCGGGGATTCCATCTTCGGGATCCGCATGGCCTCGGAGATGGGGTTGGACGGAGTGCAGATTGAGGCAGGATGGCCTGAGACAGGATTTAAACTTTCCCATAAAAGAGTGAGGGATCTGTATGTGGAAACTGCCGGAAATTATAATATGGAACTGATATCCATTGTCATGAATGATCTGAACAATCATGGGCTCAGAAATGGACGCGGCACCAAAAACGGGGATATCGCTTATGAGCATCTGGATATCGCTCTCTATGCGGCGGCGGACATGGGGATTGATACCTTAATGATTCCACATTTTCTGGACAATGATATCCACAGTGAACAGGACAGGGAAAATGTAATCGCTGCCCTTGCGTATGCCTGCGATGAGGCGGCGAAGGCGGGGATTGCTATTGCCATGGAGACAGCGGTGGAGTCGGATGAGTTTATACAGCTGGCAAAAGATGTGGGCAGGGAAAATATGACCCTGTTCTATGACTCCCAGAATTATATGTGTTTCCGGGGTTATAATCCTATGGATCATCTTCCCAAGGTATATCCATATATGTGTAATCAGCTTCATGTCAAAGACGGAATTGGCCAGGCATACAGCAGCAAATGCCTGGGAGAGGGGGATTCTCATTTTGAAGAACAGATTGCCTGGCTGAAGGCCCATGAATATGAAGGGTGGTTTGTTTTTGAAAATTATTATTCTCAGCTTCCCCTTCGAAAGGAAGCAGCCGATCCCATGGATCTGCTCCGCAAGGATATCAATAAGCTGAAAGCAGAGTTAAGCAAGTGAGGAACTGTATGTAAATAAACGGTGGGGTGGGAAATTTTACCAGAAATCAGGAACAGAATAAAAAAGACGGAACATTCTGGGGGGATGAGGACAGAATTTATTCCAGTTACCAGGAGATGGCAGAAAAAGAGTCAAAAAGAGAAGACGGTATCGACTTTGTAAGCATCGTGACGCCCAATCATACACATTATGCCATTACGAAATGCTTTCTGGAACATGGGATTCATGTGGTATGCGAAAAGCCAATGGCCAGAAGCGTGGCAGAGGCAGAAGAAATCGCGGCTTTAGCTGCTCAAAAAGACCTGGAGGTCTGTGTCCCTTATACATATGCTCATTACCCGGCAATTCGGGAATGCCGCAGTCTGATTGCCACAGGCAGGATCGGAAAGATTATTGATGTGGCAGCGGAGTATCCCCAGGACTGGATGATTCTCGGTCTGAACAATGACGAGGAAGATTTTACAAAATGGATTGGTGACCCGGAATATTCAGGAATTTCCAATGTAACAGCTGCTATGGGGGTGCATTTGTATTATCTTATATGTGCGGCAACTGGACTGAAAATTGAGAGAGTGCTTGCGGATTTTGGATATTATCCGGAGAATGCCAGGCTGGAGACAATATCCCGCGTTCTCCTTGGATTTGACAATGGGGCACATGGTTTTGCCTGGACCTCCAATGTGGCTGTGGGGCATGACTGCAGCATGTATCTGAAAGTATATGGCGAAAAGGGTTCTATTGAGTGGTCCCATCAAGATATGACCCATCTGCATGTGTCCATTCTCCATGAGCCCGTGCAGATTTATTCTGTAAACAGAAGTTATATGAGTGATTTCAGCAGACAGGCATCCAGACTGCCTGCCGGGCATCCTGAGGGTTTTTATGAGGCGTATGCAAATTTGTACCATTCGTTTTGTGAGAAACTTCTTGACAGGGCAGATGGCTGTCTGCAAGATGAGCATTATTATTACTTTCCCCATGTACAAGACGGTTTGAATGGAGTCAAATACGTGCAGGCCTGCGTAGACAGTCATAGAAACGGGAATGTCTGGATAAATCTGGATGATGCTGCAGACTGTGATACACAGCTGACATAAAAATACAAGAAAGGAAATAAAAAAGATGAGATTAAAATTTGGTATGGTGGGTGGAGGAAACGGTGCATTTATAGGAAACGTACATAGACATGGGGCAGTAATGGATGATCTGGCGGAGCTGGTATCCGGATGCTTTTCCAGAACTATGGAGAAAAACCTGGAGACTGCCCAAAAGTGGGGAATTTCAGATTCTGCCCGTGTATACGGGGACTATCGGGAAATGGCAGAAAAAGAGGAAAAAAGGGAAGACGGCATTGACTTTGTCAGTATTACAACGCCAAATGATACTCATTATCCCATTGCAAAATGTTTTCTGGAACATGGCATTCCTGTCATGTGCGACAAACCACTGGCATTGACGGTGAAAGAGGGAGAGGAGCTTTCTGCGCTTGCAAAGAAAAAGGGACTGCCGTTCGGTGTGACGTATACTTATACAGGATATGCTATGGTGAAGCAGGCCCGAGAGATGATCGATGCCGGAGTAATCGGAAACATTCTTACCATATCCGCAGAGTATCCCCAGGAGTGGCTGCTTGTACAGATGGTCAGCGGCAGATCGGACCAGGCTGTGTGGAGAATGGACCCGGCCCGCAGTGGTCCGTCCGGATGCTGCGCGGACATTGGAACCCATGTGGAGTGTCTGATCAAAAAGATGACGGGCCTTTCTGTAAAAAAGGTGCTTGCAAACTTCGAGAAGCTTCCAAAAGAAAAGGAACTGCCTCTGGAAAATAACGTTCAGATTCTTTGCAGATTTGATAACGACATTTCCGGTATGATCTGGACCTCACAGGTGGCAATCGGACATGAGACTGATCTGCTGATTCGTATCTTTGGCGATAAGGGAGCCATTGAATGGCAGCACAGGGAACCTGGAGTACTGCGTGTGACAAGGATCAATGAGGCACCACAGATCTATACCCCTACCCGGGACTATGATTCCGAATCCTGCAGGAGCCTTTCCAGACTTCCGTCCGGACACCCGGAAGGTTTCTTCGAAGCATTCGGCAATCTTTACAGAGGGTTCTGCAGCGAGCTCCTGAAAGAAAAATATGGTGTGGATGTGGGAAGCTTTGATTATCCTACCGTGGATGACGGGGTACACGGACTGAAATTCATTGACGCCTGTATTGAGAGTAATGCCAAGGGAAATGTCTGGGTAGAACTGTAATATTAGAGCGTACATCCAAAAGGAGGCAAAATGACCGGAAAAAAAGATTTGGTTCTGCAGATAGGCGTTGTGGGACTGGGGGCCATCGGCAGAGAGCATGTAAAAAGACTGACAGAGAGGATTACCGGATGCAGAGTGGCTGCGGTTTCTGAGATGAACCAGGCAATCGGCAGAAAGACAGCCGAAGACTACGGAGCACAATTTTATGCTGACGGTTTGGAACTGATCAACAGTCCGAAAGTACAGGCTGTTATGGTGGCCACATGGGATCAGGCCCATGCCCAGTATGTTATGGAGGCTGTCAAAGCAGGAAAATATGTATTTTGTGAGAAGCCCCTGGCAGTTGAAATTTCAGAATGCCAGGCGGTGGTGGAAGCGGAACAGAACTTGGGAAAACGGATTGTCCAGGTTGGATTCATGAGAAGATTTGACCCTGGCTACATAGAATTGAAGAAAACCATCCAGGACGGAAAGATCGGCCAGCCGTTGATGGTACACTGCTGTCACAGAAACATGAGCCATGCCGACACCATGACTTCAGAACTCTCCATCAAGAATTCCGGTGTACATGAGATTGACATTCTCCGCTGGCTTCTGGAAGAAGACTATGTACATGGCCAGGTTGTCCTGCCCAGACAGAGCAGAATCTCGTCCAGAGAAGGGCTTCAGGACCCGCAGATTGTGATGCTCCGTACGGCCAGTGGAATCTGCATTGATGTGGAAATCAGCCAGAGTTCAGGTTATGGTTATGATATCCAGTGTGAGGTTGTTGGAGATCTTGGAACGGCAAGACTTCCGGACCCGCCAAAAGTGATTACCAAGACCAATTGTTCCAGGGCGGCAGCCATTGCCCCGGGATGGGAGGACAGATTTGCGGAAGCTTACAATATTGAGCTTCAGGACTGGGTAGACAGTGTCAAGAGGGATACTGTCTGTGGTGCAAGCGCATGGGACGGCTATATGGCCTGCCTTACAGCCAGCATTCTCGGCCGGTGCAGGGAAGAAGGCGGTACCGCAAAAGAGATAGAAATGCCGGAGACACCAGAGTTTTATAAGTAGATAGTACATCTTTATGCACAGGAGGGAAAATCGTTGATGAAAAAAATGAGAGCTGCTGTTTTTGAGGGGGAAGGCGTATTGAAAATCAAAGACGTGGATTATCCGGTCATAAAAAAGCCAACCCAGCTGATCATCAAAGTTGAGGCGGCAAGCATCTGCGGAAGCGACCTGCATGGACTGGCAGTGCCTCCGGGACAGTATATGAAACCAGGCATCATCTATGGCCACGAGTTCTGCGGAACAATCGTGGAAATGGGGTCTGAAGTCAGAGGATTCAAAATTGGCGAAATGACTGCAGTGAATCCACGGGTGCGCTGTGGAAGGTGTTATGAATGTACTCATAACAAAGGTGATCTTTGCTCAAATTCCAGTCATTACGGACAATTGGCTGACGGAGGTTTTTCAGAATATGCCCTGGTAGATGAAAGACAGCTATATCATGTGGAATCTTCTATTCCTTCTGAAATCGCAGCACAGGCTGAGCCCATGGCCTGTATTATGAATGCAGTCAGGACAGCACAGCCGGCTCCGGTAGATTATGTTCTGCTTTACGGCGCAGGTCCCATCGGATTGTCTTTTATCCGTGTGCTCAAAATATACGGAATCAGGAACCTGATTGCCGCCGCAAAAGGTGAAAAGCGTGTGCAGGAAGCCTATGCATGCGGGGCAGATGTTGTAGTAGATGTTTCCAGGGAATCTGTGGCAGATGTGGTGAAGGAGCACTGGCCTTTCAAAGCAGATTTGGTTATTGATGCAGTGGGACGGGGAAATGTTCTGGAGGAAGCCGTTCATTTGGTAAATCCCAAAGGACGTATTGTTCTGTTTGGACTGGATCAGAACGCAGCAGCGGCCATACCGCCGGCTGTCCTCACGCTGAACGAGGTGAAAATGGAAGGGGTTCTTGGCAAAGACTTTCCGGCGGCTTTGGAGATTCTTAAAAATCCAGAGCTGCAATTGGAAAAAATCATTACCCACCGGGTTTCTCTGGAAAATATCCATGTGGGAATTGAGCTGATGAGAAAAAAAGAAGCCTGCCGTGTAATCGTATTTCCACATGGAATAGAAGAAAAACAGGGATCGGAGCAGACGCCCTGATTTTTGATCAATTTGATATTTTTATATTGCAGCAGGGGACTGGCAATCCCCTGTTTTTTATTGCATTAAGGAAACTTTAAACAATTGCATCTCATTCATTTCATGGCAGGATTTGGATTGATTAAGTGTACTGTTTCTGATATAATTCTTTACATAATCTAAGATTATCTAACGGAAATATTACAATTTTAGGAGAAGGCTATGAAAAGAAAGATCAGACTATGGTTGTCGCTTTTTCTGTTGGCCATACTCATGTCCGGCTGCCAAAAAAGTGACTCGAAACTTTTGGAAGAGGAGCAGAAGCCTGATTCCGATACAGTCAATCTGACTGTATGGGGTGCTGAAGAAGATGAAGAGCTGCTCAGTCAGATTATTGATGGATTTCAGTCAGAATACAGCGGGCAGGCGGAGTTTTCTATTACCTATATGCCTCAGAGTGAGAGCAAATGTATGGATGCTTTGATGGCGGATTTGGAGCAGGGCGCAGATGTGTTTGCTTTTGCAGACGACCAGCTGAATGCGCTGGTGGCTGCCGGTGCGCTGGAGCCGGTGGAAAACCCGGAGTCTTTCAAGCAGTCTAATCTGCCGGAAGCTGTCCTGGCGGCGTCGGTAAATGATACTCTGTATGCACTGCCGCTGACGGCAGATAACGGGTATTTTCTATATTATAATAAACAATATTTTTCGGAGGAAGACATTGCATCTTTTGACCGGATGCAGGATATTGCCGCAGAACATGGAAAAAAAGTTTCCATGGAATGGTCTTCTGGGTGGTACGTGTATTCTCTGTTCGGCAATACCGGACTTACTGTAGGGCTGAATGATGACGGAATTACCAATTACTGTACCTGGAATAGTACAGAAGGAGAGATTAAGGGAACTGACGTAGCCCAGGCCATGACAGCCATGGCGGGGCATCCGGGATTTATCAGTACAGACGATGCAGGATTTCTCGAAGGTGTCAAAAATGATACGATTATTGCAGGTATCAATGGTGTGTGGAACGCGGTGGCAGTGGAAGAAGCCTGGGGCAGCAATTTCGGGGCTGCGAAGCTGCCTTCCTATACCTGTGCCGGACGTGAGGTTCAGATGGCGTCTTTTTCTGGCTATAAGCTGATCGGAGTAAATGCTTACTCAAAGCACAGGAAATGGGCGGCAAGGCTGGCTGAGTGGATTGCCAATGAGAAAAATCAGAAACTGCGGTTTCAGATGCGGGGGCAGGGGCCGTCTAATAGGAATGCGGCGTCTTCAGAGGAAGTTCAGAATTCCCCGGCAATTGCAGCGCTTTTGGAACAGGCTGAGTACTCCTGTCTGCAGCGTATAGGGGGTAATTTTTGGGAACCGGTGAGCGTGTTTACCGCAAATATTCTGGAGGGAAATCCAGCGGGAGAGAGTCTCCAGGAACAGCTGGATACAATGGTTGAGGGAATTACTGCCCCTTAGGCATTTAAATCGGATAATCGAAAGATATAAAGGAGCATCAGCCATTATGAAAAATATCAGTTTAAAACAGCGTTTGATTATACCCATTGCCCTTCTGGGCATTGTGGCATTTTTGTCAAATATTCTTTCCGTAATCAATATTCATAACGTGAATGCAAACGCTTCCAATATTGCAGACAATTACATGGACAGCAAGAGCAGGCTGGCAGAAATCTGCCAGGCTTCTATGAATATCCATAAAATGGCGCTGAGCCATATTGTCGCCACAGATTACGATACGATGATCACCCTTGTCCAGCAGATCAAAGAGGAAGAGAGGCTTCTGGATGATATGCTGGCAGAATATAAAAAGCATGTGGAAGGGGAGGATAAAAAACAGTACGAATCGCTGCTGGCCAATTACGATTCATTTAAACATGCACTGGTCCATCTGGTCTGTGCCAGCGCAGGCCATAAGACCCAGGACGCCTATGGGTTTGCCAATGGGGATGTGGCTTCTTATGCCAGTGCCATGGAAGCGGATATTGATGCCATGAACGTTTCTATCAGTGAACAGACCTCTGACGCCAGGAAGCGTCTGTCTGCCGTGTATTTCATATCACTGGCAGTGGGGGTTGCGGCAGTGGCAGCCTGTGCGCTGCTGGTGTTCACGGATTTGAAACTGATCACCAAGTATGTGGTGATTCCGGTCAAAAGCATTCTGAAGACTATTCAGGACAGTTCCGGGCGCATCAATCATATGACGGGAGAAGTTTTAGAAAAGACCCAGGATTCCAAGGGGAGTGCAGCTGGTCTGTCCGCGCTGGCACATGAGCTGTCAGCAACTATTCAGAAAGTGGCTGGCAATGTGGCAGTTATCAATGAAAATACAAAAAGTGTCAGGGAAGACGTACATAATATAGCAGAAGAATGCAGTGCCATTACGGATTATACAGTCCATATGGACGCCCGTGCAGACGCTATGCAGCAGTCTGCCCAGAAGAGTGTGGAGATAACTGGGGCCAAGGCGGAAGAAATCCTCCATTCCCTCAACGATGCCATTGAAAAAAGCAGACGTGTGGATCAGATTAAGAATCTCACCGGTGAGATTCTGGCTATTTCCCAGCAGACCCGTTTGATTGCGCTGAACGCCTCTGTGGAGGCCGCCAACGCCGGGACTGCCGGAAAGGGCTTCGCTGTTGTGGCCAGGGAGGTGAGAGAGCTGGCCAATTCCAGCCGGGAGACTGCCAATCGGATACAGTCCATTAACGAAGGGGTTACGTCCGCGGTATATAACCTTTCTGAAAATGCACAGAATCTGATTGATTATATGAGCCAGTCTGTCCTCACAGAGTTTCAGGCATTTGTCCAGTCTGGCAGCCAATATAAGGAGGATGCGGCCTGTATCCGCCGGTTCATGGATGGATTTTATGAACGTACGGAGTGCCTGAAAAGTTCTGTGTCTGGAATCGCAGACTCCATTGGAGCCATTACAAAGGCCATTGATGAAGGTGCCAGCGGAATTACCGGTGTGGCAGGCAATACCAAAAATCTTGCCAGCGACATGGAAGATATTGCCCAACGCATGGGCGTCAATCAGGAAGTTGTGGAGCAATTGGAGAAAGAAACGGTTGTCTTTGATAATCTATAGATAGATTTTAATGATTAGAGCGTCAAAAATATTCAGCATCTTACATGGAGGAATCGGACGTGAAGCGGAGTATTAACAAAAAAATTGTGATGAATACCATATCGATAGTTATTGTGCTGGCAGTAGTTTTGGTGGCCGTTATGTCAGCGTTTATGCAGGTACTGACAAAAGAAATTCTGACAGAAATGCTGCCATCCACAATAAAAACTGCCTCACAGAGTATCGAGGGCAATATGCATATGCTGGCAGACAGGATTTTTATGATCGGAGACAACGATATCTTTACATCCCGGGACAGCACAGAAGATGATAAGAGGAGTATTTTAAAGAAAGCCCAATCGGGTATCGAGTTCCTGTGGCTTGGCCTTTACAATGAGGACGGCAGTCTATATCTGGGAGATGAAAATTGTCCGGCGGCCATCGCAGACCGGACTATGTTTCCCATGCTTCAAGAGACGCAGAATCTGGTTGTGGATGATGTGACATCGTCTCCAGAGGGACTGGAGCTTACAGTGGGAACTCCCATTATGGCAGGTGAAGATCTGCTGTATTATTTTGTGGGCAGTTACAAATATGATGTACTCAACGATGTGCTGAGCAATATCAACCTGAGTGCCAACGGAAAGGCTTTTATCGTAAACCATGAGGGGCAGGTCATGGGGAGCCGGGATACCGGGCTTGTGGACCAGGATGCCACTATTCAGGAGGATACCAAGATAGACGGTATCACCGAGAAAGTGACTTCGGGAGAAACCGGGACGGTGATTATGAAATCATCAGGAAAAGAATATTATGTTGGATACGCACCCATCAATGGAACCAGATGGTATCTGGCAGTGATTGTACCGGAAGCCGATTTTATGGGACCGGCCAATACCGGCATTTTGCTCAGTACAGTGATAACGGCAGTACTGCTTTTGCTCGCGGGGATTTTGACGCTGAGATTCTCTTCCAAGATTCAGAGATCATTGACCAGTGTAACAGACAGAATCGGGCTTCTGGCGCAGGGAGACCTGAAAACCCCCACAGAAGTTATTCAGACGAAGGATGAGACAGAGGTTTTGTCCCATGCACTCAGTGATACAGTGGACAGCATCAATGGGTATATATCCGAACTGTCTGATATTTTGGAAAATATGTCGGGAGGGAATTTCCAGGTAGAAGTGAGGGGACGTTTTGACGGTGACTTTGTCATTATGAAAGAATCGTTAAATAAGATTATTGATTCCCTGAATCAGATGTTGAGAGCTATCAAACAGTCTTCGAAAGAGGTGCTTTCCACTGCAAATATTGTCTCCCAGGGGGCGCAGCAGGTACAGGACGGTTCCACAGAGCAGTCCAATTCCCTGAGTGTACTGTCAGATGAGACTGCGGCTATTAAAGAGAATATCCTGGAAGTAGACGAGAATACCAGGAACGTGGAAGAACTGATGGACACTGTTAAACAGAGTATGGACATTGGCGGAGAATATACGAGAAATCTGCTTCAGGCAATGGAGGATATTAACAAGAATTCCATGGAGATTACTAAAATCAATAAATTCCTGGAGGATATTTCTTTCCAGACCAATATACTGGCGTTGAATGCCTCTGTAGAAGCGGCCCGGGCGGGGAGCGCTGGGGGAGGGTTTGCCACTGTGGCGGATGAAGTGAGAAGTCTGGCAGCCCAGAGTGCAGAGTCTTCACAGCGTACTTCAAATATGATTTCCAGCTCATTAAAAGCAGTTGAGAAGGGAACAGAGTATGCAGAAAAAGTAGCGGAATCATTCAAAGAGATTGAAAAAATATCTCAAAAAATTGCAGAGATCACAAACCAGCTGGCTGACCGGGTGAACGTCCAGAAACAGTCTCTTGGCAATATAACCAGCCAGATCGCACAGATCAAAGATTTTGCAGAACAGAATTTGAGCGTCAGCCGTGAAGAAGCAGCTGCCAGCCAGACTCTCAACAGACAGGCGGAGAAACTGCAATATATGTCAGAACAGTTTAAGCTGAGGGAGGAGTAGCAGCCATGTGGAAGAAAAAAATAAGCATACTGTGTATCTGTTTTATGATAGGTGTGTCATTGATATCCTGCAAAAAATCAGAAAAAATGCAGGACGGCTATTACACCGCAGAAGCTGCGGAATATAGTCATGGATGGAAAGAATATGTGACAATCTGTGTGATGGAAAATCAGATTGTCTCAGTGGAGTACAATGCCAAAAATGCCAGCGGATTTATAAAATCATGGGATATGGCTTATATGCGGAACATGAATTCTGTCAATGGAACGTATCCAAATGCGTATACCCGCGCTTATGCGGCACAGCTTTTTAAAGGACAGGGGGAAAGCAGCGTGGATATGATCAGCGGGGCAAGTTCTTCAGGGAGTAACTTTGTAGAATTGTCAGCGGCAGTGGTGGAAAGGGCTAAAAACGGCGATACATCCATTGCAGTAGTGGAGCTGGATCATGAGGAATGATTTCGAAAATACAAAAGACATTGTTGAATATTAAAAA
Source organism: uncultured Lachnospiraceae bacterium (assembly GCA_910588825.1). Classification (GTDB taxonomy): domain Bacteria; phylum Bacillota; class Clostridia; order Lachnospirales; family Lachnospiraceae; genus MGBC164599. The sequence goes on along the minus strand of CAJURF010000055.1, from coordinate 5,724 downwards.
AAATATCCCCATGGGGGGCTTGTGGAACGGATTACTTTGTATTATTGTTTATAGCAACAGCATTAGTTGTTAATTTTATTGTCTGGGTAAGACGGATTCACTCACTCACATAAGAACTGTTTATCGTTTTGTTGAAAGAATCGAATGACAGTTCTTATTTTTTTTCAAAAAAAACAAATTTATATCCCCGGGGGAGGCTTGTGTCAGACAAAAATACTGTTTATAATACAGAAAACATATAGAGGGAAAGGAGTATTTTATATGAAAAGGCAGGTTATCACATGGATTTGTGCGGTAACTATGATGGCAGTACTTTTGTCTGGCTGCGGCGGTTCCGGAAATTCAGGCGGACAAAATGGAGGTCGGCAGACAAACGGAAGTTCCAAGGGCAGGTCAGATAACAGCGGATCAGAGACATCCGCAGCAGTGGGAAGAGAAGAGAGAAAAGAAAATGATCAGGTGATTGTGGCCATAGGCGAGGAGCCGGATACAGGGTTTGACCCGTCTACGGGAGGACATGGCTCTATCACAAAGGTGTTCTTCTCTACTCTGTTTATGAGGGACAAGGAACTGGGATGGACCAATGACCTGGCCACAGGGTATAAAGTTTCAGATGATAAATTGACCTGGACAGTGACTATCCGTGACGACGCGGTATTTACAGACGGCAGCAAAGTGACGGCAGGTGACGTGGCGTTTACATATTCCACCGCCAAGGAATCTGGTTCGGATATTGACCTGACCATGATTGAGAAGATTGAGGCACTGGATGACACCACCGTGGAGTTTACGCTGAACCGGACGTATTCCGCTTTTATCGAGCGCCTGGCATATCTGGGAATCGTCCCGGAGGCAGCTTATGACGAGAACTTCAAAGACGCGCCTATCGGCTCCGGGCCGTTTAAGTTTGTGCAGTGGGACAAAGGCCAGCAGGTGATTGCCACAGCCAACGAGGATTACTACGGGCAGGCTCCGTCCATAAAACAGCTGACCATGGTATTTCTGGATAAGGACGCAGCGTTTGCGGCAGTGCAGAACGGGGATGTGGATGTGGCTTCCATTGACGGTATTCTGGCTGAACAGGAAGTGGAAGGCACGTATGTGGAAAATATTGACAGTATTGAGTGTTACGGAGTATGCTTCCCCATGGTGCCCAATGAGGGAAAGAAAGCCCAGGACGGGGCTGTGATGGGAAATAATGTGACCTGTGATCTGGCTGTGCGCCAGGCGTTTAACAAAGCGGTAGACCGGGAGCGGGTGGTAAATGGCGTGCTGAACGGCTACGGAACGGTGTCTACCACCGGTCTGGAGAAGATGCCCTGGCTCAATGAGGAGACTGTTTTAGAGCCCTCCGAATATGCAGACGTGGAAGGCGCCAGGAAGATTCTGGAAGATGGAGGCTGGAAAGATACCAACGGGGACGGCACCGTTGACAAGGACGGGACAGAGGCTAAGTTCAAATTGCTGTATACTGATGGGGTCTACAGACAGGAGATGGCCCTGGAATTTGTGAACGTGGCAAAAGAGATGGGGATTGAGGTTACGCTGGAAAAGGTAACCTGGGATACCATTACAGAACAGATTCACACAGAGGCGGTATTCTTTGGATTCGGCTCTGGAGATCCGTCTGAATTGTTCAACCTGTATTATGGAGATAATGCAGGGGGTGCGGTTGCCTGGGATAACGCGGGATGTTACAAAAATGAGAAAGTGGACAAGGAGATCGACGAAGCCCTGGATTCCACCGATGAGGCGGAGGCTCTGGAGCACTGGAGGGCCATGCAGGAACAGGCTTCGGCCAGAGGGGACGCGCCTTACTGCTGGCTGGTGAACGCCAACCATGTATATCTGTGCGCCGACGGATTCACTTTCGGACAGCCGGTGGTCCAGCCCCACGGCGGAAGAATCTTTGACAATGTAGTGGAATGGGCGTGGGAATAGGAAAAGACCAATGAAAAAAAACAGGATAGGAAAGTTTGTGCTCCACCGGGCGGCCAAACTGATTACTTTATTAATCGCACTTTGTATTGTAACTTTTGCACTTTTAGAGGCGTCACCCATTGACCCGGTGACCGCTTATGTGGGGGCTGATACCAAGGTAAGCGCCCAGCAGAGGGAATTGATCGCAGAACACTGGGGGCTGGATAAGCCTGCTGTGGAGCGCTTCCTGGCGTGGTTTTCCTCCATCTGCCAGGGAGACTGGGGGACTTCCATGATATACCGCAGGCCAGTGCTGGAGGTGATTGGAGATAAATTTCTGTCCTCCATCGCATTGATGATGACTGCCTGGGTGCTCTCTGGTATTTTCGGTTTCCTCTTGGGAGTCCTGTCGGGAATCTATGAGGGGAGCTGGCTGGATAAGGGGATACGCATCTACTGCCATCTGCTGATTTCCACACCTACATTCTGGATGGGTATTGTATTTGTCATGTTATTCTCCGTGAAGCTGGGGTGGTTTCCTGTGGCGCTCAGTGTCCCCATCGGAGTGATCCAGTCGGAAGTAACTTTCTGGGATAAAATCCAGCACATTATACTTCCGGCCCTTACGTTAAGCATCCTCAGCGTGGCCAACATCTGTATGCATACCAGGGAGAAGGTATGTGAAGTCATGAATTCCGATTACGTTCTTTTTGCCAAAGCCAGAGGAGAGAGCAAGGGGCTGATTGCGAAAAATCATGTGCTACGCAATGTGTCTCTGCCGGCGGTTACTTTACAGTTTCTCTCATTTAGCGAGCTGTTCGGCGGGGCGGTGTTTGTGGAGCAGGTATTCTCTTACCCGGGATTGGGACAGGCCACGGTCCAGGCCGGGCTGAAAGGGGACGCGCCTTTGCTGATGGGAATTGTCATTATCAGTCTTTTGTTTGTGTATACTGGGAATCTTCTGGCAGATTGTCTGTATCTGCTCATCGACCCGAGAATGAGGGAGGGGCAGGCATGAAAAGAGAAAAACATTTTACTGCCCTTGGTATCCGGGAGAAAACCATTCTCGCTACCGCAGTGTTCCTTGCCGTGTTTATCCTGGTGATGACATTCGGAATTTTCATTACAGAGGATCAGCTGATGGTAGACCTGGAGCAGACCTTTATCCAGCCGGGCTCAGGTCATTTGTTTGGAACAGACTGGGTGGGCAGGGATATGCTGCTGCGCACACTGAAAGGGTTAAGCATCAGTATGCGGATAGGGCTTTTATCCTCATTAATCAGCGCTGCGGCAGCTGCCCTGCTGGGGATTTTGGGGCCTGTGTTTGGGGGAATTGTGGACAAGGCAGTTTCCTGGCTGATTGATTTTGTCCTTGCCGTTCCCCATACGATTATCATTATCCTGATCTCCCTGGCCTGCGGCGGAGGCCTCAAGGGGATTGTGGTGGGAATTACCTGTACTCATTGGACCTCACTTACCCGGGTGATACGGGCGGAGGTTCTGCAGATTTTAAACGCGGAGTATACTCAGCTGTCCCGCCAGTTTGGCAAGAGCAGGTGGTATATCGCCAGGGAGCACATGTTTCCCCATATCATCCCTCAGCTGGTGGTGGGGGTAGTGCTGGTTTTTCCTCACGCCATACTCCACGAGGCATCCATTACATTTCTGGGATTCGGCCTTCCAGCCCACGAGCCGGCTATCGGGGTGATTTTATCCGAATCTATGAAATATCTTACAAGCGGAAAATGGTGGCTGGCGTTTTTTCCCGGCCTGTGTCTGGTACTTATTTCACTGATGGTGGACAGGATCGGGAAAAACCTGGAGAAACTGCTGGATTCCAGTTCTGCACATAATTGAGGGGGAAATGATGAAAAAAGAACCAATATTAAAAGTAGAGAATCTGGAGCTTTCCTTCTCTCAATACACCCGGGGTTTGAAGAAAAGGGAGCTTACTGTTATCACAGACCTGGATTTGGAAGTAAATGAAGGAGAGATTCTTGCCGTGGTGGGCTCCAGCGGGTCGGGAAAAAGCCTGCTGGCCCATGCAGTGATGGGAATCCTGCCATACAATGCCAGGACAAAAGGAAGGATACAGTATCAGGGCAGGGAACTGTCCCAGACAGACAAGGAGCGGCTGCGGGGAGATGAGATTGTACTGATTCCTCAGTCTGTCAACTATCTAGACCCACTCCTGAAAGTGGGGCAGCAGATTGCCATATCGCTGAAAAATGAAACCAAGGAACAGCAGGAGGAGATCATTGACCATATTCTGGGCAGGTACGGGCTGGACCCTTCGGTGAAAAACTATTATCCCTTCCAGCTGTCTGGCGGTATGGCCCGGAAAGTGCTGCTGGCCACGGCGCTGACTTCATCTGCGAAGGTGATTATCGCGGATGAACCCACTCCGGGGCTTGATGAGGCTTCTCTTCAGGAAGTGCTGAAGGATTTCCGGGAGATTGCAGACAGCGGGAAGGCAATACTGATGATTACCCACGATATTCACGCGGCGCTGGAGATAGCGGACAAAATTGCCATTTTTTATGCCGGGGCCACGCTGGAGCTGGCCAACAAAAGAGACTTTGCCCGGGGCGGGGAGGAGCTTCGCCATCCGTATACAAAAGCATTGTGCAGGGCCTTGCCAGGGGAAAATTTTGAGGCCATAGGGGGCACACAGCCGCTGCCCAGTGAACTTCCTGAGGGCTGCCTGTTCTCGGACAGATGCCCGGTTTGTACAGAAGAATGCAGGAGGGCGCGTCCCCAATACCGAAGCATCCGGGGAGGGAAAGTGAGGTGTATCCATGCGGCTTAGAGCGAATCAGATAACATTTGGATACAAAAGGGGCAGTACAGTCCTGGAAGATGTGAATTTTACCGTGGATGAGGGGGAAGTGGTGGGCCTCACCGCACCCAGCGGGTATGGCAAATCCACCCTGGCCAAGATTCTGGCAGGTTTTGTAAAGCCGCTGCAAGGAGAAGTGTGTCTGGAGGCAGATGGGAAAAAGCTAGAAAAGGGGAAAGGGTACAACCCTGTGCAGCTGATCTTCCAGCACCCGGAAAAGGCAGTAAACCCCAAATGGAAAATGAGCAGGGTGCTGTCAGAGGTGGGGATGCCTCCCGGGGAACTGATAGAGGCAGCGGGAATTAAAAAGGAGTGGATGAGCAGATGGCCGGCAGAATTATCCGGCGGTGAACTGCAGAGATTCTGTGTCATTCGGGCTCTGAACCCCAAGACCAGGTTCCTCATCGCCGACGAGATGACCACCATGCTGGATGCCATTACACAGGCTCAGATTTGGAAGCTGGTGCTCTCTTACGCAGAGGAACATCAGATGGGCGTGGTGGTGATCAGCCATGACAAAGAGCTGGTAAAACGGCTGTGTACACGGGTGGTGGATTTGGCGGCGGGAATGCCCTGAGAGATTAAAATAGAAATGAGACAGTGTATGCACAGGTATAAAAAGCTGTATGATGTTTATTGTTCATACAGCTTTTCTCAACGAAATTTCCGTCCGGATGGAGCACCAGCTTATACCACCACTTCCATGATTCTGCGGTTCCCCACAGATATTTCCCGAATCCCGGTGGTTTTATTTTTATTAAAATTAAAGCTGAGCAGATATCCTTTGTCTAAATGGTAGTATTCTAAATATTCAACCAGCTGCCGACGGCCTCGTTTATGGTATTCATCTCCCCGCCAGAGCTTTAATTCAATCACAAACTGTTCGCCCAGATAATCTACTACAACATCTGTCTAAAGTGAACCCCTTTGTCAAGACAAATTTTTTTTAATTTTAAGTTAGATTT
>CAJURF010000054.1 GCA_910588825.1 uncultured Lachnospiraceae bacterium | reverse complement strand
ATTCGGTTGCTGTAGCCCGCTACAGCGCCCTCATGCGGAACAAATCTCCCACAAATTGTGACGCACGGTTGACATAAAGCAATTTTCAAACACGCTCTAAAGTTATTGTTTGCAGGCAGTCATTCTCAATGACAGGTAAGAAAGTAGATAATTATAGTGGATAATTCTAAATTTAATGGAAAAAAATATGAGTACATATTTAACTATTTTTCAGAGCAGATATTGTCTGGGGAACTGCAGTTAAATGATAAAATTCCGCCGGAACGGGAAATAGCGGAAAAGCTGGGGGTCAGCCGCAATTCAGTCAGAGAAGTCATGCATATGCTGGAGATTACAGGTTTGATCGAGTGTATGCAGGGAAGCGGTAATTATGTCAGGTGCGACCCGATGGAATATATGCTGAAATCAGTAAATATGGTTATGGCACTGATGAAAATTGATTATTCGGAGATCTTTCATATCCGGACAGGGTATGAATATGCGGCGGTCAGACTGGCAATTGAAACTGCGTCACCTGAAGAGTTAGAAGAACTGCATCAGATTTTACTGAAAATGGACCAGCCTATGAGTTCAAGGGAAAGTGCAAAATTAGATGTGGAATTCCATCATACATTGGTGAGTGCTTCCCATAATCGGATTTTGATTTTATATAATTCTATGCTGGATAATCTGATGGATCAGTTTATCGAAAACTTCCGCACCAAGATTTTAATGAATAAAATGAGGGCGGAATTATTAAGGCGGTCCCATTGGGGAATTTATAACGCTCTGGTGAAAAAGGATCTGCAGGCTGCAATGAAAGCTTTTGATAAGCATTTTCGGATAGTGGAAGAACAGTTGGTAAAACTCATGCCTAAAAAGTGAATGATAAACACGCTCTGGGAAAGGAACGTGTTTTATTCCTGAATCTGTTTTGCTGCCTGAATGTTCCGTTTTACGGTGTGATAGATTGTCCATAATAAATATCTTAGGAATTGTATGTAAATAACCTATGCCATCTGCTGGCCGGATGGAGCACCAGGTTATTTATATACAGTTTCTTAAAAATGTGCTGCTACAACTTTTTTCAAAAGCTCAATGTCCGATTCCATTGTTTTATAGCCGGACACATGCTCCTGATACCGGTCGAAAGTAGAGAGGTAACAGGACTCAATGTTCTGTAGTCTTGGCAGCATATCATTTTCCTGTATCAGTTCGATCTTAGTCAGTCTGCCCTCCACACAGTCCAATCTTTCCCCGACATGAGTCAGACTGTCTTCCACATGATCCAGCCTGCCTTCAACGTGGTCAAGTCTGTCTTGGACATGAGTCAGCGTGCCTTCAACGTTATCAAGTCTGTCTTGGACGTGAGTCAGCGTGACTTCAACGTTATCCAGTCTGTCTTGAACATGAGTCAGCGTGCCTTCAACGTTATCGAGTCTTTCTTCCACATGAGTCAGTCTGTTTTCAACGTTATCGAGTCTTTCTTCCACATGAGTCAGTCTGTTTTCAACGTTATCGAGTCTTTCTTCCACATGAGTCAATCTGTCTTCAACGTTATCCAGTCTGCCATCAATTGATTCCAGCTGTGAGTAGATTGGTGTCAATTTATCATCCAGTCTGTTGTCCAACACCTGCGAAATAGCCATCAGATCTTCTTTAGTCAGAGCCATGACAACACCACCTTTCCATTGGATTTTTATCATTATATCACATGGAAAGTATATTGTAAAGGATAAAATGCAATATTTTAAATTGCATATTTTCCCGGGAAATATATAGTTGACAAAAACACTTTTCGTGCTATAATAAACTGAAACGTATTACAAACGTTTTCCAGTAAGAATACAGGAAAAGCAAAGATGAGACCAGTAGGATGTGGAACATTCCAGAGAGAGATGCCCGTGGAAAAAATACGGTGCTGGAAGCATTTCATTGAAGAAGCATCTGAAGACCAGCTCAGAGCGGCTCCAATCAAGCCCGGTGATTCCGTTATCATCAAGATGAAGAGGCTGTTTTACAGCAGAAAATATAAAATATTTTCTGAAAACAGCAAAAAGGGTGGAACCGCGGTTCAGAAATATCTGGCTCGCCCCTTGTGACATATTGTCGCAGGGTGCGGGTTTTTTTGCGTTTAGGAATTGTTCAAAATAACTTCCGAACAGTTCATTTAGAAAGGAGAGAAAACATGATTATTACATTAAAAGATGGTTCAAAGAAGGAATATGCACAGCCTGTGTCTGTCATCGACGTGGCTTCCGATATCAGCGAGGGGCTGGCCCGGGCCGCCTGCGCCGGGGAAGTGGACGGGCAGGTGGTGGATCTGCGTACTGTATTGGATAAGGACTGCTGTCTGAGCATACTCACGGCAAAGGATGAGAAAGGGCTGGCCGCACTGCGTCATACAGCATCCCATGTGCTGGCGCAGGCAGTCCAGACTCTTTATCCGGAGGCAAAGGTGGCCATCGGTCCTTCCATCGACACCGGGTTTTACTATGATTTTCAGTGTGATCCTTTTTCACAGGAGGATCTGGAGGCCATCGAAAAAGAGATGAAGAAAATCATTAAAAAAGGCGCCCGCTTAGAACGTTTTACCAAATCCAGAGAAGAGGCCATAGCATTTTTCAAGGAAAAGAATGAACCCTATAAAGTTGAATTGATTGAGGACCTTCCAGAAGACTCAGAAATCAGTTTTTATTCCCAGGGGGACTGGGTGGACTTGTGTGCAGGGCCCCATTTGATGAATACGAAAGGTGTGAAAGCATTTAAACTGCTGTCATCTTCCGGGGCTTACTGGCGGGGCAGTGAGAAAAACCAGATGCTGGCCAGGATTTACGGTACTGCTTACGGGACAAAAGATGAGCTGAAAGAACATTTGAACCAGCTGGAGGAGGCAAAAAAGAGAGACCACAATAAGCTGGGACGGGAGATGAAGCTGTTTACCACAGTAGATGTGGTCGGCCAAGGGCTCCCCCTTCTGATGCCAAAAGGGGTGACTATCATACAGGAGCTTCAGAGATGGATTGAGGACGAGGAGGCCAGACGGGGATACGTGAGGACGAAGACGCCCCTGATGGCAAAAAGCGACCTGTATGTGATTTCAGACCACTGGGGCCACTACAAAGATGGAATGTTTATCCTGGGAGATGAAGAAAAGGACAAAGAGATTTTTGCCCTGCGGCCCATGACCTGTCCCTTCCAGTATTATGTGTACAAGGCAGAGCAGCACAGTTACCGGGACCTGCCGGTGCGTATGGGGGAGACTTCTACGCTGTTTCGGAATGAAGATTCCGGTGAGATGCACGGTCTGACCCGTGTGCGCCAGTTTACCATCAGCGAAGGCCATCTGGTGGTGCGCCCGGACCAAATCGAAGAAGAATTTAAAGGATGTGTGGACCTGGCCAAGTACTGTCTCACTACTCTAGGTGTGGAGGAGGATGTGACATACCGTCTTTCCCTGTGGGACCCCAATAATCAGGAAAAATATCTGGGGGATGAAAAAACCTGGAACCAGGTGCAGGATATGATGCGTGTCATCTTAGACCACATTGGTATTTCTTATACAGAAGAAGAAGGAGAAGCGGCATTCTATGGTCCCAAGCTGGATATTCAGGCGAAGAATGTGTACGGCAAAGAGGATACTATGATTACCATTCAGCTGGATATGTTCCTGGCAGAACGTTTTGATATGACATTTATCAATGCGGACGGGGAAAAAGAGAGGCCGTATATTATCCACAGAACTTCCATGGGATGTTATGAGCGCACACTGGCATGGCTCATTGAGAAATATGCCGGACTGTTTCCCACCTGGCTGTGCCCGGAACAGGTGAGGGTAATCCCCATTTCAGAGAAATTCCATGATTACGCGGCACAGGTGGAAGAAAAATTGAGAAACGCTTCCATCCGCTGCTTTGTGGACCAGCGCTCAGAGAAAATGGGTTATAAAATCCGAGAAGCCAGACTGGAGAAAGTGCCCTATATGCTGGTAGTGGGAGCGAAAGAGCAGGAAGAAGGGGTGGTTTCTGTGAGGAGCCGTTATCTGGGAGATGAAGGTTCCAGGCCCCTGGATGTATTTATTCAGGAGATTACAGAAGAAATCCGCACAAAAACCATCCGTAAAATCCAGGTTGAGGCAGAAGGGCAGCAGTCCTGAGGTTACACGGCATCGGGGAAGCAGCAGGATTTGATATGTTCAATGGGCATGTCCTGCCCGGTCCACAAGGTGAAGGCTTCCGCGCCCTGATACAGCAGCATATAAAGTCCGTTTCCAGTCTGGCATCCAGCCTTTTGTGCCAGTTTTAAAAGCCTGGTCTGCCGCGGATTGTAAATGGCATCGAACACAGCCAGGTCTGGGTGGAAAAGCCCGGGGTCAGTGATCAGGGAAGCGTCTGTCTCGGGAGCCATGCCCACAGAAGTACCGTTCACCAGCAGATGGCTGTCTTCCAGTGAGGACTTCAGCTGAAGTTCATCTGCCTGTTCTTCCAGAGTCACACGGCAGGGGTAGAGGCGGCTGAGTTCATCGGCCAGATGCTGCATCCTGCCCCAGAACCGGCTGGAGGAACGGGCAAAAACGTGGACCGCCTGGGCGCCGTCGATGGCTGCCTGGGTGCAGATGGACGAAGCGGCTCCTCCGGCGCCAAAAAGGGTCATAGTTTTTCCTTTTATATCCTGTCCGGCTTCTCTGAGCGCCCGGATGAAGCCGATGCCGTCTGTGTTATATCCGGTCAGTTCGCCATTTTCTTCGTGTACCACAGTATTTACGGCTCCGATTAAGCGGGCTGCCGGAGAGAGGCTACCGCAAAGTTCTGCCATACGGTTTTTGCAGGGCATGGTCAGATTGAAACCTCGTACGCCCAGAGCCTTTAAACCGCGGACGGCATCCGGCAGAGTCTGCTCATTTACATCAAAACACAGATATACATAATCCAGCCCAAGATACTGGAAACTTTCGTTGTGCATCCGGGGGGAGATGCTGTGGGTGACAGGGGTGCCAAGGAGTCCGGTGAACCGGGTGCATCCAGTAATAGGAATGTTCATTTTATATCCTCCGTTTTATTTATAGTTTCTTAAAATCCCGGCAGGCAGCCAAAAACGCCGGCCGGGTTCATAACCATCATATATATTTTCAGAGGAGATGTCAATAAATGGCCAGAAGTATCGTTGTAAAAAATACTGTCATTGGGGAGGGGATGCCCTGTATCTGCGTCCCTCTTACGCAGACGGATGCACCGGGATTGGAAGCAGAGGCAGAGCAGGCGGCAGCCGTCTGCCCGGACCTTGTGGAGTGGCGGGCGGACTGTTTTGAGAATATTTTTTCTCCGTCACATGTGGAGGGCGTTCTCAAAAGATTGAGCGGCATTCTGGATTCCATTCCGCTTATTTTTACTGTCCGTACGCAGAAAGAGGGGGGCAGTCTGCAGATTTCGGAAGAAGATTATATTCGTCTTTTGAAACATGCGGCAGATACAAAAATCCCCTCTTTTGTGGATATAGAAGTGATGCAGATGGAATTTTCCCGGCTGCTGGAAGTGGTGGACTGGCTTCGCAAGAAAGGGATACTGGTGATTGGGTCCAGCCATCATTTTGAGAGAACACCTTCTGAAATGGAAATGGAAGCTGCTCTGAAAAGGGAAGACGAAGCCGGGGCAGATATCTTAAAACTTGCTGTCATGCCTCATGATTACAGGGATACCGCCAGGCTGCTCCGTGTAACCGGGCGGATGAGCCGGGAAAATACACAGAAGCCGCTGATTACCATGTCCATGGGAGATTTGGGGAGTGCCAGCCGTTTCTGCGGGGAAATTTTTGGTTCAGCGGTTACATTTGCCACGGCAGGGCGGATGTCTGCACCCGGACAGCTTCCCATTGATGAATTGAGAACCCTGCTTCAGACGTTTCATGAGTTTGTATGAGAAACACATGCCTGTCTGTAAAACAAGCTCGAAAAAATGAGAAAATATTTAGATAGTTACGCCCTTATTTCGACAAATTCTTCAACCCTCCATAACTTATAATGTGTGTACACAAAATAAGATCGCACAGGTTATGGAGGGCTTTTCTTGTATCGGGAAATATACATAGATGTGGTTTTTGTGACAAACTTCTTAATGGATTTTGTACTGCTTTACCTCACGGGGATGTTTCTCGGTATTCACACCGCCTGGTATAGATGTTTCTTCGGTGCTGTGCTGGGCGCTGTGTCCTCCTGTTTTATCTTATTCATACCTACAGATTACGTATATCCGGCGGCCTTTGTCCTGCATGTTATAACAGCAGCGGCCATGGCGCGTATAGGATATAAAATAGATTCCAAAAGAATGCTGGCCAGAATTACATTGACTCTTTATGTACTGGCGTTTTTATGCGGAGGCTTCTGGGATATCCTGACCGGGGGAAAAGAAATTGCTCTGTGGATGTTTCTTTGCTTTACAGGGCTTAGTTATTGTTTCCTGGCCATCTGTGTCCGAGGATATCAAAACTGGCTGAGAAAAAGGGAAACTTACTGCAGAGTAAAACTCAAAGCACAAGGAAAGACAGTAGATCTCACAGGACTTTACGATACAGGCAATCTGCTGGCGGATCCCCTTACAGGGAAACCGGTTTCGATTGTGGAAGAAGAGACTCTGGCAGAGCTTGTGCCCGCCGCTGCATTAAAGAGATTAAAAGATATGGAAAAAACTGTGGGGGAGTATGATGACCCGGTGTGGGAAAGTCTGCATCCCCATTTTATTGTCTATTGCAGTGTGGGGAATGATGGAACACTTCCTGTGGTTACATTGGAAGATATGTGTATTTACCGTGGGGAGCAGATTATCTATGTCTATCGTCCTGTGGTTGCTGTCTCTGCGGCATCGTTTCATTCCCAGGGAAGATATCAGATTATTCTGAACGGTAAGATTATGTGACTTGTTATCAAAGGTATCAATCTTGGAGCATGCTGGATTTTTACGGCATGTTCGGACAGGAGGAGTATAGTATGAGTGTAAAAGCAGCAGCCCCGAATTACACGGGACCAATGATTTCCAGATTTTCCAACGTGGTATTTCATAAACCCAGGGAGGTTTATTATATTGGGGGAGCCGATGTGCTTCCCGCGCCGCTGGAACCGGAGAGAGAGGCAGTTTTTATCAGTGAACTGGGGACAGAGCAGGAGAAAGAGGCAAAGTCCACATTGATTGAACATAATCTCCGGCTGGTGGTCTACATTGCCAAAAAATTTGATAACACCGGAGTGGGGGTAGAAGATTTGATTTCCATAGGCACAATAGGATTGATCAAAGCCATTAATACCTTTAATCCTGTTAAAAAAATCAAGTTGGCTACATATGCTTCCCGATGTATAGAAAATGAGATTCTCATGTATCTGCGCCGGAACAGCAAGACAAAAATGGAAGTTTCCATTGATGAGCCTCTGAATGTGGACTGGGATGGCAATGAGCTGCTGTTGTCAGATATTCTGGGGACGGATGAAGATGTGATTTACAGGGGGATTGAACAGGAAGTGGAAAAGACACTTCTGGGGAAAGCTATTGCAAAACTCAATGACCGTGAACAGACGATTATTAAACTGAGATTCGGACTGTATGCGCCGGATATGAAAGAAAAGACACAAAAAGAGGTGGCGGATCTGCTGGGGATTTCTCAATCTTATATTTCCAGGCTGGAGAAGCGGATTATTAAACGGTTAAAGAAAGAGATTATCAGATACGAATAACTTTTAAACATGTTTTATGCCAGCTGCAGCCCGGATGACGCAGCTGGCATAAGAATCTGTAAAAGCAGTATTTTTTCTAATCGTCTATTCTGAAAATGAATTCCACCTGGTCTTCGCAATTGTCCAGCCGGTCTTCTAAAGCTTCGATTTCTCGTTCCTGTTCCTGGTACTGGGCGGCTTCCAGACTGCCGTTATAATATTGGGATTCCAGGGTATCTTCCATATATCCCAGTTCATTATCCAGGGCATCGATTTCGTTTTTCAGGGCAAGAAACTGCTCTTTTTGTTCCTGGGCCGAACCTGAGGGAGTGATGTCTCCAATACGTTGTTCCAGATCCTGTATACTGTCGGTAAGTACAGAGAGATTGGGGGTGTTTGCAGCACTTTTTTCCTGGCCGCCGGGAGTAGGATCAGCAGGGGTGTTTTCCTCTTGGGCAGACGGTGCAGGAGTACTCTCATCCTGAGTAGACTGGGCGGGAGTGCTCTGTGTCTGGGCGGAAGCATCTGAAGGTGGATTTGTCTGATTTTGGCTGCCGCAGGCAGTGAAACTTAACATGGTCGTGATAGTAAGAATGCTCAGCAATACTTTTAAACGCATAATTGATTTCCTCCGTTTCTGTTTACATGTACTCCCGGGAGTACATTTTACTATTATATACTAGATAGATGTAATTTATCAATTATAAGTTTTGCTCCAGCCTGTCTATTTTCTTTGTCTTGACTTTTATTGGAAAACAGTTTAAAATTAATGCTATGTGATTGTACAATGAAAATTTAATAAGGAGGTGCTCCGGTGACGAGTGCAATAATTGTTGCTGTTATTGTAATTGTCGCTGTAGCTGTCGCACTGCTTATTGCAATTCCCATTGCTTGCAGAACAGCCGTTGCCAACAAAGAGAAGCTGGATGCCCAGACCATTGGCACAGCGGAGGAAAAAGCAAGAAACATCATAGATGAGGCGTTAAAGGCTGCTGAATCAAAAAAGAGGGAAGCCCTGTTGGAAGTGAAAGAGGAATCTCTGAAAAGAAAAAATGAATTGGAAAGAGAGACGAAAGAGCGAAGAACAGAGCTGCAGAAATATGAGAAGCGGGTTTTGTCCAAAGAAGAGTCTGTGGATAAAAAAGCGGAAATTGTCGAGAAGCGTGAGGCAGAATGTACGGCGAGAATCACAAATATACAAGAAAAAGAAAGTGAAATTAATGAATTACACGAGCGGGGAGTGCAGGAGCTGGAGAGAATCTCGGGCTTAACCTCCGAACAGGCAAAAGAATATCTTCTGAAAACTGTTGAAGACGATGTGAAGTTTGATACTGCTAAACTTTACAAAGAATTGGAAAGCCGGGCCAGAGAAGATGCGGAAAAGAAATCCAAAGAATATGTGGTCAATGCCATTCAAAAATGTGCGGTGGACCATGTGTCAGAAGCTACCATTTCCGTAGTCCAGCTTCCAAATGATGAGATGAAGGGCCGGATTATCGGCAGAGAAGGACGCAACATCCGTACGCTGGAAACTCTGACAGGTGTGGATTTGATTATCGATGATACTCCGGAAGCAGTAGTATTATCCGGTTTTGACCCTATCCGCAGGGAAATCGCAAGAATTGCATTGGAAAAACTCATTGTAGATGGGCGTATCCATCCTGCGAGAATCGAAGAAATGGTAGAAAAAGCACAGAGGGAAGTAGAGTATAATATCCGGGAAGAAGGCGAAGCGGCTGCCATGGATGTGGGAGTACATGGAATTCATCCGGAGCTGGTTCGTCTGTTGGGACGTATGAAATTCCGTTCCAGTTATGGACAGAATGCGCTGAAGCATTCCATTGAAGTGGCTCTGCTGGCCGGACTGCTGGCCGGAGAAGTGGGCGCGGATGTGCGGGTGGCAAAAC
The DNA here is from genome assembly GCA_910588825.1 of uncultured Lachnospiraceae bacterium. Classification (GTDB taxonomy): domain Bacteria; phylum Bacillota; class Clostridia; order Lachnospirales; family Lachnospiraceae; genus MGBC164599. The sequence goes on along the minus strand of CAJURF010000054.1, from coordinate 15,058 downwards.
GTGCAGGTCTGCTCCATGATATTGGAAAATCCATTGACCACGAGGTGGAGGGTTCCCATATTCAAATCGGTGTGGATCTGTGTAAAAAGTATAAAGAATCCCATGTTGTGGTGAACGCAGTGGCGGCACATCATGGAGATGTGGAGACGGAATCCTTAATCGCCTGTATTGTACAGGCTGCGGATGCGATTTCAGCGGCCAGGCCAGGTGCGAGAAGGGAGACTCTGGAGACATATACCAACAGATTGCAGCAGTTAGAGGAAATTACAAACGGATTTAGAGGTGTGGATAAATCTTTTGCCATTCAGGCGGGGCGTGAAGTGCGTGTGATGGTTCTTCCGGACCATATCAGTGATGCGGATATGGTTCTTCTGGCCAGGGATATTTCGAAAGCCATAGAAACGGAGTTGGATTACCCAGGTCAGATTAAGGTGAATGTGATACGGGAAAGCCGTGTTGTAGACTATGCTAAGTGATAATTCTGCACATAATTGAGCTTAATTATAATGGTACAGGCTTGTAAACCAGTGTTTACAGGCAGGTACCATTTTTTGTATCCCTGTAAGGAGCCTCAGGCAGAAATTATAAAAGGCAGGTTCTAAACTTTCGGAATTTCCATAGATTGATAAGAGGTGATTGAGCATTGAAGAAGAATCAGATGGAAATTCTGTTTGTGGTGGGATTTGTCCTGGGTGTGGTACTGCCGAATATTTTGTGGAAAACGGAATTGGAGGAAAAGGGCCTTCCCGGCCTGTATCTGCTCACTAGGATCGGCCCGGGCATGCCTGCGAATCCGGAATATTTTTTCTATGTATTAAAGACCAGGGGGAGCATTTATATTCTGTGTATGCTGTGCGGATTGTCAATCTTTGGACTTCCCGTATCCGTGGTGGCCAGTGTCTGGATGGGGTTTTTGATGGGGTCTGTGCTGACGGTGTCTTTGCTGGAGTTTGGGGTGGAGGGACTGTTTCTGGCAGGAGCGCTTTTTTTGCCGCAGTATATTGTTTATATACCCGTTTCCCTGACTTTGTACAGGAGAAATTTTCAAATATCTGTAAAATGCTGGAAAAATCAGAAGCTGACCCCGCAGGAGCGAAGAGAATACGGAGTATTCTGTGCCATGGCGGCAGCACTTCTGGCAGTGGGAATGTTTTTAGAAAGTTACCTGAATCCGGTTTTGATTGAAATGGTTGTAGAGAAACTCCACTTCTTTTAGAGTGTATTTGAAAAAGTGTTTGATTTTATGGTGAAAAGAGTTTATAATGGACATAATTAATTTTTATTACTGGGGAAAATATTTGAAGGGTGAATTGCTTTTACAATTACGAAGGATAGGACTGCGTAAAGATGGAAAATGCAATTCAGGAATTTATCGATTATCTACATAGGAATAAGCAGACGTCGCAGAACACGGAGATCTCTTATGAAAGGGATTTGAAAAAGCTGGCTTCTTATCTGGAGTCTCATGGGGTAGGTACATTTAAAGACGCTACCCGGACAAATCTTGATGCGTACATTCTCTACATGGAGAAGAAAAACTTTGCCTCATCCACCATATCCAGGAGTGTGGCATCCGTTCGTGCATTGTATCAATATTTGTTCCGGGAGCATGTCATAGAGGATAATCCTGCCGAGAGGCTGAAGCCGCCCCGTGTAGAGAAGAAAGTGCCTGAGATTCTTACTGTAGAAGAAGTGGACATGCTGCTTGCCCAGCCAGATGCGGATACGCCCAAAGGAATTCGGGACAGGGCTATGCTGGAACTGTTGTATGCAACGGGTATGCGTGTGAGTGAGCTGATTCATCTTCAAATGGAAGATGTGAATCTGGAGATGGGATATATCACATGCCAGGAAAATGGAAAAGAGAGGATTATTCCCATCAACAAGGCATCTAAGAATGCGTTGAAACGGTATCTGCAGGAGGCAAGAAATGATTTGGTGAGGGACAGCGGCTCATCCAATCTGTTTACCAATTGTTCCGGTTCGGTCATGAGCCGTCAGGGATTTTGGAAAATGGTAAAGAGATATGCCAAAGATGCCGGGATAACCAGAGACATCGCGCCCCATACACTGCGCCATTCATTTGCGGCACATTTGCTGCAGAACGGTGCTGATATTAAGAGTGTACAGGAGATGCTGGGACATTCTGATATTTCCACCACCCAGATTTATCTGAACCTTGGTACCAGTAAAATAAGAGATGTATATATGAAGACCCATCCCCGGGAATAGGGGACGGGTCTTTTTCTGCCTTTTTAACATTGTTCAGCAATGGTGTACAGCAGGCGCTCAGAATCCTCCCATCCCAGGCAGGCGTCTGTGATGGATTTCCCGTATACGTGGCTGCCGCCGATTTTCTGGTTTCCTTCTACAATATAACTTTCCACCATAACACCTTTCACCAGTCTGTAGATATCGCTGTCGACTCTGCGGCTGTGGAGAACCTCTTTCGTAATCCGAACCTGCTGCTCATATTGTTTGTTGGAATTGGAGTGGTTCACATCCACTAAAGCTGCGGGGTTTTTCAGGTTTTTTGCCAGATATTTTTCCAACAGCAGCCGGATGTCCTCATAATGGTAGTTGGGGATGGCCTCTCCGTGCTTGTTTACAGCTCCCCGTAAAATGGTGTGAGCCAGAGGGTTTCCGGTTGTCCGGACTTCCCAGCCACGGTAAATAAAGCTGTGTCTGGCCTGTGCGGCTATCACAGAGTTTAACATAACGCTGATGTCACCGCTGGTGGGGTTTTTCATACCGGCGGGTACATCCATGCCGCTGACTGTCAGGCGGTGCTGCTGGTCTTCCACAGAACGGGCGCCTACGGCCACATAAGAGAGAAGATCCGACAGATACCGGTAGTTTTCCGGGTAAAGCATTTCATCGGCACAGGTGAAACCGCTTTCTTCGATGACCCGCATATGCATCTTGCGGATGGCCAGAATGCCTGTGAGCATATCCGGTTTTTTCTCGGGGTCCGGCTGGTGTACCATGCCTTTATAACCTTCCCCCGTGGTTCTGGGCTTGTTGGTATACACCCGGGGGATGATTAATACTTTGTCTGCAATTTTATCCTGCACTTTGCGCAGACGGCTGACGTAATCGCAGACAGCGTCCTCATTATCTGCGGAGCAGGGTCCGATGACCGCCAGAAATTTCTGGGATTTTCCGGTGAACACATCTTGAATCTCCTGATCTCTTTGTTCCTTTAATTTACGGATTTTTTCAGAAATTGGATACTGCTCTTTAATCTGTGCGGGTGTCGGCAGTTTTGTAACGAATTCAAATCCCATGATTTTTCTCCTTTGCGCAGGTTATCTTAAAATTTATCCGCTTTATTATAATACATTTTGGGCGGATTGTCGATTCAGTATTTTTTATTCTTTTTTTAAAATCCCCATGCAGACCAGAATCGCCAGGTAAAAAACACTGCAGACTGCCATTTCCAGGCCCAGGACAGCAATGGGGGGCAGGAATTTCAGAACTCTGAAAAATGCTGAGAAAAACAAAGTGCTTCCCAGTGCGATGCTTAAGGCTGCGGCAGGCTTTAACAGCCAGGATACGGCATCTAAGCAGATTTCGGAATAACGGTGCAGGGCACCAAAATCCAGGGCTGCGCAGAGCAGCTCACTGGCAAGCAGTCCCCATAGATACCCCTGGATTCCCTGAGAGGGGACAGCGAATAGCACCATGAGTATGCGCAGGCTGACGCCCAGGGCATTGTTGATAAAACACAGGCCTGTTTTGCCCAGGCCCTGGAGGATGCTGGACAGTGTCACATCCAGGTATAAAAAGGGGCAGATAAAGGACAAAATGCGCACAAAGAGCCCAGCGGCGCTGCTGTGGAATAAATACAGACCCAGCCGGGGACCGTAACAGAAGAAAAGGCCGGTGCTGAAAATACCTAGAATCAGGCAGTATTTTAATGTTGTCTCTATGGTTTTTTGGATAGCCCGGTTATTGCCCCGGGCCTGTGCCTCGCTGACGGAGGGCAGAAGCATAACAGAGACGGCGTTGGTGATGGTGGAGGGGAACAGCACCAGCGGCAGGGCCATACCGCTGAAAGTTCCGTAAATACTGAGAGATTGTGTAGTATTTAACCCGGACATGCGCAGCCGGACTGGGATTAAAATAGCTTCCAGACTGTTCAGCAGCGTAATCAGCACCCGGTTGGCTGTCACAGGGGCGGACAAAGGAATAATATCTTTTAAAATGCGGCCCGGGTGCCGGACGATGCCCAGGGAAAACTTCTGAGCCTGTAAATGCCAGGCAGCGGCGGCCAGTGAAAAGACCATGGCCGCAAGTTCTCCGCACAGCATACCGGCTGCGGCGATGACAGGGGTGGGTTTGAGGCCTTTGGACAGCATGACCAGATAAACCAGATAGCTGGACATCACCCGCGCGGCCTGTTCCAGCAGCTGGGAGACGGCAGGCAGCCCTGTCTGTTTCCGGGCAAAAAAGTAACCACTGATGCAGGTGTGCAGGGAGCCCATGGGGATGCTGTACGCCATGAGTCTTAACATGGGCAGGGTACGTGGTTCGGAAAGTATTTTTTCACTCAGAAACGGAGCATAATGGTGCATAGCCCAGCCGGCTGTACAGGACAGCAGAAAAGAGCAGACGGTTCCCACGAGAAAAGTGCTGTTGGCTTCCTGCACATCGTCCAGAGCCAGTTTCGCAGAGACAAAACGGGAGATTGCCATCTGGATGCCCGCTGTGGTAAGTGCATAGCATAGCATGTTCAGGGGAAAAATGAGCTGGTAGATTCCCATTCCTTCCGCACCAATGGCATGAGAAAGGAATATTCTATAAAAAAAACCTATCAATCTGGTTAATAATCCGGCGGCGGTGAGGATAAACGCACCCCGGATCAGACGTTGTCCATTTCCCATAAAGGTTTTTCAGCTCCTTACCATATTCTTTGTTGACAGTATATTCTGGAAATTCCCTTGACAGAACTGGGGAATGGTGATACATTTATTGTTATATCCGAGCAAAATGCTAGGGTTTAATGAGGGCTGAAAAGGCAGGGAAAACGGATGAAGCTATCGACAAAGGGAAGATATGGGCTGAGGGCATTAATTGACCTGGCAGTTTACAGCGGTCAGGAGGCTGTTTCCATTCAGAGTATTGCCAAAAGGCAGAATATATCAGACCGCTATCTGGAACAGCTGATGGGGAAACTGCGCAGGGCAGGGCTGGTGGTCAGCATCCGGGGTGCAGGCGGGGGATACCGTCTGGCCAGACCGGCAGGTGAAATATCGGTGGGGGAAGTGCTCCGCGCGCTGGAGGGGAACCTGGATGCGGTTACCTGTCCGGGTACAGAAGAAGGCCCGGGGTGTGAAGACGCGGATTTATGTGTGACACGCTATGTGTGGAAACGGATTAATGACAGCATCACTCAGGCTGTGGACACGATTATGATTGAGCAGCTTGTGGAGGAAAGCCGGAGAATCCGGGAAGAAAAAGGAAAAGTTGGCACTCAGCCGTGTGGAAACTAGGCGTGGGGCGAAAATGGAGGTTATAGCGATGAACAAGATCATTTATCTGGATAATGCGGCGACCACGAAAGTGGCACCGGAAGTTGTGGAGGCCATGGTGCCATATTTTTCAGAAAACTATGGGAATCCGTCCAGTATCTATGAGCTGGCAGGAGCCAGCAAGGAGGCAGTGTCACGTTCCAGGGAGACCATTGCAAAAATTCTGGGAGCGGAGGCGAAGGAGATCTATTTTACAGGATGCGGCACAGAGGCAGATAACTGGGCAATCGTGGGGGCTTTCGAAGCGTATAAAGATAAAGGCAGTCATATTATTACCACAAAGATTGAACACCATGCGGTTCTGAACACCTGTGAATATCTGGAGAAGATGAGAAAGGCAAAAGTCACTTATCTGGATGTGGATGAAAATGGCCTTGTGCGGCCGGAGGAAGTGGAAAAAGCTATTACACCACAGACCATCCTCATCTCTGTGATGTACGCCAACAATGAAATCGGAACCATACAGCCGATTAAGGAAATCGGGCAGATTGCCAGAAAGCACGGCATATTGTTCCACACCGATGCGGTACAGGCATTTGGACAGCTTCCCATTCAGGTGGACGACGATTGTATTGATATGCTCAGTTCCAGCGCCCATAAAATCAACGGGCCGAAAGGCATGGGATTTTTGTATATCCGAAAGGGCGTGAAAATACGTTCCTTTATCCACGGAGGAGCCCAGGAGAGAAAACGCAGGGCAGGAACAGAGAATGTGGCCGGCATTGTGGGCTATGCCTGTGCGGCAAAGCGGGCTGTGGACAGTATGGAAGAAAGGACAAAAAGGGAGAGAAATCTGAGAAATCATTTGATTAACCGGATTATGAAAGAAATTCCTTATGTCCGGCTCAATGGTGACCCAGAAAAGCGTCTGCCCAATAATGTGAATGTGAGTCTGCAGTTTATTGAGGGAGAATCCCTCTTAATCATGCTGGATATGGAGGGCATTTGTGTTTCCAGCGGTTCTGCCTGTACGTCCGGTTCTCTTGACCCGTCCCATGTTCTGCTGGCTATCGGGCTGCCCCATGAGATTGCCCATGGTTCTCTGCGGATGACACTGGGAGAGGATACCACGAAAGAAGAACTGGATTATGTGGTAGAAAAGCTGAAAGGCATTGTGGAACATCTAAGGGCTATGTCTCCCCTTTATGAAGATTTTGTGAAAAACGGGAAAAAATAATAAATTATATACCAATCGGAGGGAAAAAGATGTATAGTGAAAAGGTAATGGATCACTTTCAGAATCCAAGAAATGTAGGAGAGATTGAAGATGCAAGCGGTGTAGGCACTGTGGGGAATGCCAAATGCGGAGATATCATGCGGATTTACCTGGATATTGATGAGAATCAGGTGATCCATGACTGTAAGTTTAAAACATTTGGATGCGGGGCGGCTGTTGCCACCAGCAGTATGGCCACAGAGCTGGTGAAAGGCAAGACCATACAGGAGGCCATGGAAGTGACCAATAAGGCGGTTATGGATGCGCTGGACGGACTTCCCCCTGTGAAAGTGCATTGTTCATTATTGGCAGAGGAAGCTATACATGCGGCCTTATGGGATTATGCAGAGAAAAACCATATTGAGATAGAGGGGCTGGAAAAGCCGAAGACAGATATCCATGAGGGCGAGGAAGAACAAGAGGAAGAATACTAGATGGCAGGAAAAAAAGTGGTGGTGGGTATGTCCGGAGGAGTGGATTCCTCTGTGGCGGCCTGCCTGCTGCAAAGGGCTGGGTATGAGGTGATCGGCGTTACCATGCAGACCTGGCAGGAGGAAGAATCTGCAGCGGTGGAGGAAAACGGCGGATGCTGCGGCCTGGACGCAGTGGAAGATGCCCGCCGGGTGGCGCAGATACTGGGAATTCCCCATTATGTGATGAATTTTAAGGGGGAATTTAAGAAATGGGTGATTGACTATTTTACAGAAGAATATAGAAAGGGCAGAACCCCCAATCCCTGTATTGCCTGCAACCGCCATGTGAAATGGGAAGCTCTTTTAAAGAGGAGTCTGGACCTGGGGGCTGATTATATCGCCACCGGCCATTATGCCAGGATAAGGCTTCTGGAAAATGGACGATATGCGGCTGCATCTGCAGTCTCAGAGGGAAAAGACCAGACGTATGCCCTGTATAATCTGACTCAGCATCAGCTGGCCCATACACTGATGCCAGTGGGGGATTATGACAAAGAGGAGATACGACAAATCGCTGTGCAGGCCGGTCTTCCCATTGCCCATAAGCCGGACAGCCAGGAGATCTGCTTTGTGCCTGACAAAGATTACGCGGGATTTATTGACAGGGAGCTGCAAAAGCCGGTACCTCCGGGAGACTTTGTGGACATGGAGGGGAATGTGATTGGCAGGCATAGGGGGATTACTCATTATACCATCGGACAGCGCAAGGGCCTGGGGCTGGCCATGGGGCATCCCGTATTTGTGGCGGCTATCCGTCCCGAGACCAATCAGGTTGTCATCGGAGAGTCCGCGGATATCTTTTCTTACGAACTTCGCTGCAGCCATTTAAACCGGATGGCCTGTGAAGAATTTGAAGAAAATATGGAAGTGACGGCGAAAATCCGCTACAATCATACAGGAGCAGTCTGCCGCATCCACAGAATTTCCCAGGATGAGGCGTATTGTCGTTTTGAGGAACCCCAGAGAGCCATTACGCCGGGACAGGCGGTGGTCTTTTATGGGGACGGGGGGCTGGTTCTGGGCGGCGGAACCATTGAGGAAGCCTTATAAAGATCAGAATTCAGAAGATAACGGAGTGGGCGTATGACAGGATTGACGCAGGAACAGGTGCGCAGACAGATTGAAGAAGGCAATGTGAATGTCAATGAAAATCCAAATACCAGGACGTATAAGCAGATTATTCTTGAGAATAGTCTGACCTTTTTTAATTTCATCAATGCAGTGCTGCTGGTGATGGTGTTATTGGTGGGTTCTTATAAAAATGCTGCTTTCGTGATGATCATTGTGATCAATACGGTAATTGGCATTATACAGGAAATCCGCGCGAAAAAAACACTAGATAAACTGGCGATTTTAACGGCCAGTAAGTCGACTGTCATCAGAGATGGGAAAGAACAGGTCATTTCCACAGAGGAACTGGTGCTGGATGATGTGGTGCTTTTAAAAGCAGGGGATCAGATTCCCGCGGATGCAGTAGTGCAGGAAGGCAGTCTGGAAGTAAACGAATCCCTGCTCACCGGCGAGACAGATACCTTGGTAAAGAATTCCGGTGATGATTTGTTTTCCGGGAGCTTTGTCACTTCCGGACAGGCATACTGCCAGGTGGTTCATGTGGGAAAAGACAATTACGCGGCCAGGATTACCGGAGAGGCCAAGGAGTTCCGCAGACATCATTCAGAGCTGAGGGATTCCCTGAACAAAATCTTGAAAGTGATCAGTATCATTATTCTCCCCCTGGGCATTGCTCTTTTTTACAAACAATTCTACTGGGTTGAGAATTCTTTCCGGGATTCAGTAGTCAGCACGGTGGCGGCTGTGCTGGGAATGATTCCGGAAGGGCTGGTTCTGCTCACCAGTGTGGCACTCACCCTGGGCACCATGCGGCTGGCCAGAGAGAAAACGCTGGTACAGGAATTGTTCTGCATCGAGACTCTGGCACGGGTGGACACGCTGTGTCTGGACAAAACCGGAACCATTACAAAAGGAACCATGTGTGTGGACCAGGTGATTCCTCTGGAGGTGGAAACAGATATCAGCCATATTATGGGGAATCTCATGGGAGCACTGGAAGATAACAATGCTACTTTTCAGGCACTGCGCAGTTATTATCCAGGCCGCAGGGATTTTGCTCTGGACCACGCCATCCCCTTTTCTTCTGAGCGGAAATACAGCGGCGCCTGTTTCCAAAAGGAAGGCACGTATCTCATGGGGGCTGTCCAGTTTTTGTTTCCGCAGCAGGATACCGGATTAGAGGAACAGTGTGCCGGATACGCCAGAGAAGGGTACCGGGTGCTGGTTCTGGCTCACAGTCCAAAGAAAAGTGAGAAGGCACAGCTGCCTGAGGAGCTTCAGCCCCTTGCCCTGCTTCTGCTCACCGATGTGATCCGTGAGGAGGCGGCGGATACCTTCGCCTTTTTTAAAGAACAGGGAGTGCAGCTGAAGGTGATTTCCGGGGATGACCCGGTTACAGTGGCCGCCATTGCAAAAAAGGCCGGGCTGGAGACAGCGGACAGCTACATTGATGCATCCACCATCCAGGATGAGGAGGGGATGAAAAAGGCGGTGGGGGAATACAGTGTATTCGGCAGGGTAACCCCCCAGCAGAAAAAGCAGATGGTGCTGGCCCTCCAGGAGATGAATCACACAGTGGCCATGACGGGGGACGGAGTCAATGATGTACTGGCTTTGAAAGAAGCTGACTGCAGTGTGGCCATGGCTTCCGGAAGTGAGGCGGCGAAGAACATTGCCAATGTGGTTTTGCTGGATTCCAATTTTGCGGCTATGCCCCATATTGTAAACCAGGGGAGAAAAGTCATCCATAATATCCGCACAGCGGCATCCATGTTTCTGATCAAGACATTTTTTTCGGTGTGCCTGTCTCTGCTGACCATTGGTTTCGGGGAAGTGTATCCTTTTGAGCCCATACAGATGTCATTGATCAGTGCCTGTGCGGTGGGAATCCCCACATTTCTGCTGGCCCAGGAATCTAATTTTCAGAAAGTGGACAATTCTTTTTTGAAACATGTATTTATGAATGCTCTGCCCACGGCGTTCACTATCACGTTGTGCGTATTCGGCATTATGCTGGTCTGTCAGAATGCCTATCATTCCTACGAGATGCTCTCCACTGCCTGCGTGCTGGTGACGGGCTGGAGCTATATGGCAGCTCTGCGCACCATTTATCAGCCTTTGAACACCTTCCGGAAAGTAGTCATAACCGGAATGCAGATGCTCTTTTTCGGGGGAGCGCTGGTGTTCCAGAAACTGCTGAATTTCAAGGCACTGGAATTCGGCATGATTATCCTTGTATTCTTTCTGATGACAGTGTCCCCGGGAGTAATCGAGTTCATTACCAGTATGCTGAACCGGCTGCGTATGTTTGTGGGAGCAAAACTGGACAAAAGGCGGCGGTAATTTATGGCAGCGGAAAGAACCTGGGCCTGCGCTTTTCGAAAATAGTAAGGTGTGTGAATCCACACGAGCGCAGGAGCTGTCCGATTTTTTCGTATGAGTGGGCCGCGTCCTGGGGGGCATGTCCGTCGGAGCCCAGAGTCAGCAGCTCGCCGCCCAGCTCATGGTAACGGCACAGGATTTCCTCGCAGGGATTGGGGTGGCCCAGTCCATAGCGGAAACCTGCTGTGTTGCACTCCAGGGCAATACCCTTCTCGATTAATTTTTTCAAAATCTCATCCAGGATATCTGCATAGGTCTCGTAGCGGTAATTCTGGTTCTGCGTGGGGCCGTAGCGGACAATATAGTCCAGATGCCCATAGGTATCAATAAAAGAAAACGCTTCCAGATTTTCCAGAATAGAAATAAAATACCGTTCATAGACAGCCGCCTCGTCCCGCCCTTCAAAAAAATCCGGGTAATAAGGGTCCTTCCCATCTACCAGGTGGGAAGAGCCGATACAGTAATCAAAAGGATACTGCCGGATATACTGTTCATAAAAGCCGCTTAAATATGGCTGCAGACCCAGCTCAATACCAAAATAAATGTGAATCTGTTCCCGATACTTCTCTGCCAGTCTGGTATAAGTTTCCAGATAGGCAGGGGTGTCCACACTGAAATTCTCATGGTGGTCAGTGGGAAAGTCTTTATCAATGTGTTCCGTGAAACAGATATGAGTCAGGCCTTTTGCTATGGCGCTTTGAATCATATCTTCCATAGGCGCCCGGCTGTCCCCGGAAAAAGAGCTGTGCAGATGGAAATCTATGGCTGGAGCAGACAATGTACATCATTCCTTTCGTTTTTGAATTTTAATATAGATAATTGTAAACCCATTTCATAACCAGAGTCTGGGAAAAATAAACAATAAGGAGCGGATTCAAAACGGTTTTGAGCGACGTTTTGTTTATTTTTCCCAGACTCGTCACGTCTGAAAACAGTTTCGTGAATTAACGTTTTAATCATAATACATATTTTCTATAAAAGCAATGTGCAGGACAGAATTGTTCCACGACAATTTTTTAAATAGGGCTTGAATTTTTACAGGGAATTGGGTACAATACCTCATAGATTGGTGTTTCCTTAAAATACCAATGTATTACCATACACCAATGAGTCAAGGAACTGCAGGAAAATAACTCATACATTTTTCACAGTTCCTAAATAATAATTTTCAGTAGGAGGAATTTTATCATGGCAGTAAAAGTTGCAATCAATGGTTTTGGCCGCATTGGCCGTCTTGCATTCAGACAGATGTTTGGGGCTGAGGGGTATGAAGTAGTTGCGATTAATGATTTGACATCCCCCAAGATGCTGGCTCACTTATTGAAATATGATTCTTCTCAGGGCAAATATGCGCTTGCTGATAAAGTAACAGCAGGAGAAGACTCCATCACAGTAGATGGAAAAGAAATCAAAATTTATAAGGAATCTGACGCTGCCAATCTTCCCTGGGGCAAGATCGGAGTAGACGTTGTTCTGGAGTGTACAGGTTTCTACACCTCTAAAGAAAAATCAGAGGCTCATATCAAAGCGGGAGCAAGAAAAGTTGTAATCTCCGCACCAGCAGGCAATGATCTTCCTACAATCGTTTTCAACGTAAATCATAATACTTTAAAACCAGAAGATACCGTTATTTCAGCGGCTTCCTGTACCACAAACTGCCTGGCACCTATGGCAAAGGCATTGAATGACCTGGCTCCCATCCAGAGCGGTATCATGAGCACCATCCATGCTTATACCGGCGACCAGATGATCTTAGACGGTCCTCAGAGAAAAGGTGACCTGAGAAGATCCCGTGCAGGCGCTGTCAACATTGTTCCCAACAGCACAGGAGCTGCAAAGGCAATCGGTCTGGTTATTCCGGAACTGAACGGCAAGCTGATCGGTTCCGCACAGCGTGTGCCCACACCTACTGGTTCCACCACAATTTTGATTGCTGTGGTAAAAGGCAATGTTACAGTAGATCAGATCAATGCTGCAATGAAGAAAGCAGCGGATGAGTCATATGGCTACAATGAGGACGAGATTGTATCCAGCGATGTAGTGGGTATGACTTTTGGTTCTCTGTTTGATTCCACACAGACAATGGCTTCTGCAATGGACAATGGCGATACACAGGTGCAGGTAGTTTCCTGGTATGACAATGAGAATTCCTATGTGAGCCAGATGGTTCGTACAATCAAATACTTTGCTGAATTGTCATAAGGAATCCCTGCGAAGTTTTAAGCATATCTGTTGATGCATGATCCAGGAAGGGTCCGGTCTTAGGACCGGGCTTTTTTCCTTAAAGGAGGACGTAATGTTAAATAAAAAATCCGTAGATGATATACAGGTAACTGGAAAGAAAGTTCTGGTTAGGTGCGACTTTAACGTGCCTTTAAAAGAAGGAAAAATTACAGATGAGAACCGCCTTGTGGCTGCCCTTCCCACCATTCAGAAACTGGTAAAAGACGGCGGCAGAGTGATCCTGTGTTCTCATCTGGGAAAACCCAAAGGCAAGGCATTGCCGGAAATGTCCCTGGCGCCGGTGGCATCAAGGCTGACAGAACTTCTGGGACAGGAAGTAAAATTTGTCCCAAATGACCAGGTAGTGGGAGAAAATGTAAAGAGCGCAGTGGAAGCCATGAAGGATGGAGATATCATCCTGCTGGAAAACACCCGTTACAGAGAAGAAGAAACCAAAAACGGGGAGGCTTTCAGCAAAGAGCTGGCGTCTGTCTGTGAAATATTTGTAAATGACGCATTTGGAACCGCCCACCGTGCCCACTGCTCCAACGTGGGAGTGACTAAGTTTGTAGATACCAGCGCTGTGGGATATCTGATGCAGAAAGAAATTGACTTCCTGGGCAATGCGGTAAATAATCCACAGAGACCCTTTGTGGCCATTTTAGGCGGAGCCAAGGTGGCAGATAAGTTAAACGTAATCTCCAATCTGCTGGAAAAATGTGATACGTTAATCATCGGCGGCGGTATGGCCTATACTTTCCTGAAAGCAAAGGGCTATGAAGTGGGAGCTTCTCTGGTGGATGACGAGAAGATTGATTACTGCAAAGAGATGATGGATAAGGCTGAAAGGCTGGGCAAGAAACTTCTTTTACCAGTGGATACAGCAGTTGCTAAAGCATTCCCAGACCCCATTGACGCCCAGATTGACATCTCTGTAGTTTCCGCTGCGGAAATTCCCGCAGATATGATGGGACTGGATATCGGCACACAGACAGCACAAATGTATGCAGATGCGGTAAAATCTGCAAAAACTGTAGTGTGGAACGGACCTATGGGTGTATTTGAAAATCCTGTCCTTGCAAAGGGAACTGTGGCAGTTGCCCAGGCACTGGCAGATACAGATGCTGTGACAATTATCGGAGGCGGTGACTCGGCCGCAGCGGTGAACCAGCTGGGATTCGGGGCGCAGATGACACATATTTCCACAGGCGGCGGCGCTTCTCTGGAATTCCTGGAAGGAAAGGAACTTCCCGGTGTGGCGGCTGCAGATGATAAATAGAAGTAGTTAGGAGAATGATTTATGAGAAAAAAGATAATTGCAGGAAACTGGAAGATGAACATGACACCTTCTGAGGCGGTGGAGCTGGTAAATACCCTGAAGCCATTGGTGGACAATGACGAAGTGGACGTGGTATTCTGTGTGCCTGCCATTGATATCATTCCGGTGGTAGAAGCGGTAAAAGGTTCCAATATCCAGGTTGGTGCGGAAAATATGTATTTTGAGGAAAAAGGCGCTTATACAGGAGAAATTTCTCCGGCAATGCTCACAGATGCAGGCATAAAATATGTGGTGCTGGGACATTCTGAGAGAAGAGAATATTTTGCAGAGACCAGTGAGACAGTCAACAAGAAAATGCTGAAAGCCTTCGAACACGGCATCACACCCATTATGTGCTGTGGTGAGAGCCTGGAGCAGAGAGAACAGGGTGTGACCATGGACTTTATCCGCCAGCAGGTGAAAGTTGGATTCCAGGGTGTGACGGCAGAGCAGGCAAAGACGGCTGTGATTGCCTATGAGCCCATCTGGGCTATCGGAACTGGCAAGACAGCCACAACCCAGCAGGCACAGGAAGTGTGCAAAGGCATCCGGGAATGCATCGCAGAAGTTTACGATGAAGCTGTGGCAGAAGCCATCCGCATTCAGTACGGCGGATCGGTAAATGCAGAAACCGCACCGGATTTGTTTGCGCAGCCGGATATTGACGGCGGTCTGGTGGGCGGAGCTTCCTTAAAACCGGATTTTGGTAAAATTGTTCAATATAAACGGGGATAAAGGCAATATGGATGGGGATGAAGATGAACGGATTCTTCGTCCCCATCTTTTCTAGTACAGCGTTGCGTAAATATCGGTGAATAATGTGCCTGATATTTTTGTCAGG
>CAJURF010000053.1 GCA_910588825.1 uncultured Lachnospiraceae bacterium | reverse complement strand
TTTATATTATTATTCACCAGCCTAAGATATTATAAATTTCGATACTTAGTATCTACAAAAGATGAATCGCTTTTTCGTGAAGAGCCGGAATGCTGTTATGATAATGGAAACTAATTAGACAAATAGGAGAACAATTTTTTAGTCTTAGCTTGACACAACCGTACCGGGGCCAGTATGGGAGCGTAAACCCGGCGGGGATTGCGGCTACGGCGGTGAGTACGATTGTGGCAGTTTTATATTGCAAGATGATGGAATGGAAGTGAACGGATTAAGATACCAAATAATAAAAAGTTTCGGAGCAAGCATAGGAAAGGAGCAGCCTTTCCGTAAATCTGCCATGAGAAATTTAACGGTACTGCAAATAATCTAAAAACCGCTTTACTGCAAGGGAAGCATTTTTCTTGCTTCGGAGTGCAATACCGATTTTTCTATATGCGGGTACATCTAATTCTTTCGCAACAATCCGATAGGGGACACGCTTCAATATCAGTTCCGGCAAAATGCTGATACCAAGACCGCTTTCCACCATCGACATGATAGCGTAGTCGTCCCATGTTGTAAAATGAATTTTGGGTGTCAGATTACAACGTTCAAATATTTCTGAAACCTCTGCTTTTGCCCCCTTTTCCAATAGCATAAACGGTTCGTCACATAAAGCTGCCACCGGGATTTTTTCAAGGTCCGCAAGGGAATGGTTCTCCGGCAGGATAGCGAGAAGCCTGTCCTGCTCCAAAAAACAGGTTTCAAATTCAGGGCGGGCAGGCAGGCGCAGGAAGCCACAGTCAACACGTCCGTCCGCGATCCATTCTTCAATCTCCGTATAATCACCGAGAAGCAATTCATAGTCAATGCCCGGATACGCCTGTTGAAAATTTCTGATAATATTCGGAAGCCAATGTGCCGCCACACTTGAAAATGTACCAATACGGATAAGTCCGGATTGCAGTCCGTTCAGTTCGTCCACTTCCATCTGCAATTTGTCATATTCCATGCAGACATTTTTGGCGTAGGGAAGCAGTTTCATTCCGTCGCTTGTCAGCTTTACGCCGGACTTTCCCCTTTCAAGTAAGATAACTTTCCATTCTTTTTCCAAATCGTTAATCATACGGCTAATGTCGGATTGGGAGTAATTCAGCATTTCAGCGGCTCTTGTAAAACTACCGTACTCCACCGTTTTTACAAACGCCATGTATTTTTGAATATTCATATCCATATCGCTGCCGCCTTGTATCTGATTTCATCATGTTTTCCATGATAAACATTCGCTTTTGTTATTACAAAACAAATGATAAACTGAATACACAAAAAAGTCAAGGCAGGAGTGTGACCGAAAATGTTTTATGTAAGTGAAATCCAGACCGAAGCCCCCTCCCATTTTCAGACAAGGCTTCAAGAACTTGTTTACGAGGCGTTGGGGAAACTGCAAATTCCTTTTGAGCGCGTCGATACAGATGAAGCAATCACAATGGAGGATTGTGTCGCCATTAATGAAAAACTAAATATGCGCATGGTGAAAACGCTGTTTCTCTGTAACCGCCAGCGGACACAGTTTTACCTGTTCATCACAGTGGGTAATAAGCCGTTTTGCTCTAAAGATTTCAGTAATGCGTTGGGAGCTGCCCGCGTTTCCTTTGCCCCCTCAGAAGATATGGAAACCATGCTCGGCACAAAAATTGGCGCGGCTACTGTTTTCAGCAGTCTTGTAGACGGTGAAAACAAGGTGCAGATTATATTTGACAAAGAAGTGCTTTCGGAAGAATGGTATGGGTGCAGTGACGGTACAACAACAGGCTACATGAAAATACGGACGGAAGATGTTTACCGGAAGTTTCTGCCCTATACCCAACATATGGCAGTTGCGATTGAGGTGTGATATGGGGCTTTACCAAAACAGAATAGTGATAAAAGCAGGTACTTCCACCCTAACAAATGAAATGGGAATCATTCCCATAGTAAATGAAAACGATTCTGTCAGTTACACGGAGATAGAATCAGAGGACAGGCTATTTGGTGATAATGATGTTCTTTCTGCTGTTGTCGCCGTTTTATGCAGGGCGAAGCTATTGGTTATTCTGTCAGATATAGACGGTCTGTATGACGCTGATCCGCGTCTACACACCAACGCGAAACTAATAAAACGGATAGAACAGATTGATGAAGAAGTATATTCCCTTGCGGGAGGAGCAGGTTCAAGGCGCGGCACAGGCGGTATGAAAACAAAATTAAGAGCCGTCGGATTAGCTGCCGCACAGGGCATAGACGCAATTATCACAAATGGGAAGCACCCAGAAGCACTCTATGACATCATAAAAGGCAGAGGGGCAGGTACATTGTTTGCCGGAAAGGTATTTTAGTATAGAGCAATTTATATTCAAAGAGCCGCTGTTTTAAGGAATGACATAGACAGCGCAGGAAACGGCGGTTTTGCAATAAGTTGTAAAAACCGCTGTTTCCTTTTAAAAACTGATGAAGCGGAGGGGGCGTGTGTTAGAGAACCGCCAGGGAGTGAAAGCGACCACCATTAACAGTTACAGCAGCTTCCTTTTTCTCAACTGGGACGGTTGCCCGAAAACGGCAGCCAACTATGTTTTCTCTAAAAATAATCGAATTTTTTAATGAAAAAAGCGGATATTGCTAATATCCTATCACAGTTTTTCATAAGAAACTAACTGGCTCACTGGAATACGCTGGGTATCAAAACGGCTGACGTCACCTGGCCCTTCATCAGAATAACCAATAGCCAGAATGTTTATTGGTTCCAGGTTGGCGGGAAGTTTAAACTCTTTGCAAAGGACATCCGGTTTGAAGTGGCAGATCCACACAGAACCCAACCCCAATTCTGTCGCCTGAATCATCATATGGTCGGTCAGGATAGAGGCATCAATGTCACCGGTCTGTTTTTTATCAAAGGGACGTACCCACGCTCTGTCGTGGTCAGCGCATACGATAACCGCCAGAGGCGCACCATACGTATTTGCTGATTTTCCAATTTTAGAAAGACCTTCCTCACTCTGAACGACAATCAAGTGAACTGGCTGAAGATTGGCCGCGGTGGGGGCTATATGCGCTGCTTCCAGAATCTTTTCCAGTTTTTCAGCCTCCACAGGCTGTCCGGTATAGCTGCGTACAGAGCAGCGCCTTTTTGCAATACTTAAAAAATCCATAACACTAAATCCTTTCATATAAATTTCTTAACAGTTCCTGTCAATGCCATTGTAGCATTTAAAACAAAATCTGCAAGAGGGCACTTTTCAGGTAGATACTTTCCAAAAGGATAGCAGCCTGCTGCGGTCAGGGGGGGGGGCGGCGATGATACTGATAAAGCACACACAGAAATGGAGCAGCTCAGAAAGCCGTTTTTTATCGCCAGCTCCATAATAATATCCGAAAAGGGGCTGTCTCCCAAACGCAAATCCTATCAGAAGCAGCAAGGCAATCAGATTCACGAAAGATTTCTGTTTCCATGTCCCGCCACACTTTCTAAATATGGCATGATTGCAGCAGATTTCATTGACTTTTTCTGTGCCATGTGACACAATAGGAAACTGTAAATAAGTAAGGAACTGTCATGAAATAATCTGTGTAGAGTATTTTTCCAGGATACAGGTCAAAAAGCGCAAGATACGTCAATTATTTCTCTGCACATCCTGAGTGGGTAAAGGGAGGTGAGTCTGCTGAAAGAGATACATAACCAAAGGCAGGTACAAGCTGGTTTGTTTCAACAAAGCAGTCCGCAAAAAGGCCATGGAGGAATCACTATGAAAAAGAAAGAACAACAGTTTAACTGCCCGGTAGAAGCCACTTTGTCTTTGATTGGAGGAAAATATAAACCTATCATCCTGTGGCATCTGAGGTCACATTCCCTGCATTATATGGACCTGCAGCGCCTTATTCCAAAAGCATCCCCAAAAATGCTCTCACAACAGCTCCACGCCTTAGAGGACTGCGGCATGGTCCACCGGGAGGTTATCCCCGAAAAACCGCCCAAAACCATATATTCCCTCACAGCTTTTGGCCACAGCATTATTCCTGTTATCAATGCCATGTGCGACTGGGGGACAGAATATATGGAAGGAAGAGATCTATGTACGGGTACAAAGTTGAAACATACAAGGCCAGAGGATCAGAAACAGAAGTCAATCAGTCCTTCATAATTGTATTGAACACTACAGCCATCCGTTTAACAGATGGCTGCAGTTTATCCACTCCCTATTCCCTGATAATCATGTGTTTATCAAATTCCGGATTATAAAAATAATAATTTTTTTCATTCAATTTCTCTTTGGTCTTCTCCAGAGCCTCGCCAAACCGCTGAAAATGTACGACTTCCCTGGCGCGGAGAAATTTCAGCGGTTCTCTCACTTCCGGATCGGTAATCATACGCAGCAGATTGTCATACACCGTCCTGGCCTTCTGTTCTGCCGCCAGGTCCTCAGTCAAATCCGCCAGAGCATCTCCTTTTGACTGAAATTCCAGAGCTGTATACGGAACGCCTGCTGCCGCCTGGGGCCATAGTGCCGCTGTGTGGTCAATATAATAGGCGTCAAACCCGGCTGTTTTCGCCTCCTCCACGGTCAGATGCCTGGTGAGCTGATAGACCATGGCGCAGATCATTTCCATATGGGCCAGTTCTTCCGTTCCAATATCTGTCAAAAGCCCGCCTACTGCCTTCACCGGCATGGTATATCTCTGGGACAGATAGCGCATAGATGCAGACAATTCCCCATCAGGACCACCATACTGGCTAATGATTAACTGAGCCGTCTTGGGACAGGTCTTTGTGATTTTCACCGGGAATTGCAGCCTTTTTTCATAAGTCCACATTACACACACGCTCCTTCCCAGGGCATAGGCCCTTCCTGCCAGCAGTAACAGTCTTCACCGGTTCCTGCCTGGTAAAGTTCTTCCATACAGTCCATAGTCAGTGGAAAAAAACGCTGGGCAAACTCTTTTAACAGCTGTTTACGCTGAGCCAGCATACTTTTCAGCAAATCCAATGCCTGCATATCTTGGGGATGGGTGTCCAGATAAAGTCTCAGATCATCCGCTGCAAAACAGACCTGGTAAATCTGCAGCATCTTTTCTTCTCTCTCCCTCTGATTGGGGTCTGCCGTATCGGAAACCTGACAGCAGCACCCGCTCATTCCACCATCATCTGCGGCAAAAAATGGCATGTCCAGTTCCTGAAAAATTGTCCCTTTTTTCAAAGCAGTCTGATTGTCATAAATCTGTCCCCAGGTCTGTATTGGGACAGATGCCATAGCCAAATGTTGTATTTTCATGGAAAACACTCCTTTCATATTCTTAGAGCGTGTCTGAAAAGTGCTTTCTGCCAGATGTATGACCCACTTAGTACCCCAAAGGGTATGCTATGGGAGATTTGTGCCAAATGAGGGAGACATAGCGGGCTATGTTTACCAAATTTGGCGCAAATACCGCGCAAAGTGTGGCGTGCAGATGGCGGGAAAGAATTTTAAGACACACTCTAATACTATTTTAGTATTCGCTGAAATTCTCTATCTATTTCAGGGAGTATTTTCTAAATTTTCATTTTTCGCTTAATATGTTCCGCATTGTCTCTATGAGCCAGTCTTTGCTGACTGCCTATGACTTTGCCATCAATCATTACTTCCTTTCACCGTATCATAAAAGATACTATAAATGCAAAAATATTTTCCCAATACACAAACTCCTATGATAAAATATAAGTAATAACCAAAATATACATTTAATACCAATACAAGGAGAATTTATACATGCTGTACATTGGAATCGACCTGGGCACCTCCGCCGTAAAACTTCTGCTGATGGATGAGACCGGACACATCCACCATGTGGTGTCCAGAGAATATCCTCTCATGTTCCCCCATCCCGGCTGGTCAGAGCAGAATCCGGCAGACTGGTATACCCAGACCATAGATGGACTGAAAGAATTAATCAAAGACTGTGATAAAAGCCAAGTGGCAGGCATCAGTTTCGGAGGACAGATGCACGGACTGGTAATCCTGAACGCACAGGATCAAGTAATCCGCCCGGCAATTCTCTGGAATGATGGAAGGACCGAGAAAGAAACCGCCTATTTGAACGAGGTAATCGGAAAGGAGACCCTGTCAAGATGCACGGCAAATATTGCATTCGCCGGGTTCACCGCACCAAAACTTCTCTGGGTGAGGGAGCATGAACCGGAAAATTTTGCACAGATCACAAAGATCATGCTGCCCAAGGATTATCTTGCCTACCGCCTCAGCGGAGTACACTGCACCGATTATTCCGACGCCTCCGGCATGCTTCTGTTGGATGTAAAGAATCGGTGCTGGTCACAAGAAATACTGAATATCTGCGGCATTACAGAGGAACAGCTGCCCAATTTATATGAAAGTTATGAATCTGTAGGCACAATCAAAAGAGAACTGGCAGAAAGCCTGGGACTGCCCCAAAGCGTAAAAATAATCGCCGGAGCCGGGGACAATGCAGCGGCAGCGGTGGGAACTGGAACGGTAGGGGATGGCATGTGCAACATTTCCCTGGGCACCTCCGGGACTATTTTCATCGCCAGCAGCTCTTTCGCTGTAGACCAGCACAATGCACTCCATTCTTTTGACCATGCAGACGGCTCTTATCACCTGATGGGCTGTATGCTCAGCGCCGGGGCCTGCAGCAAGTGGTGGATGGAAGAAATTCTGAAAACAACACAGTACAGTGAAGAACAAAACCGCATTTCAAATTTAGGAGAGAACCAGGTCTTTTACCTTCCCTATCTCATGGGGGAACGTTCTCCCCATAATGACCCAAAAGCCCGGGCCGTTTTCCTGGGCATGTCCATGGATACCACCAGAGAGGAAATGACCCAGGCTGTGCTGGAGGGGGTCGCCTTTGGACTGAGAGATTCCCTGGAAGTGGCAAAAAATCTGGGGATCCAGATTACACGTACAAAAATCTGCGGCGGCGGCGCCAAAAGCCCCCTATGGAGAAAAATCATTGCAAATGTGATGAATCTAAAAATAGATATCATCGAAAGCGAAGAAGGCCCCGGATATGGAGGCGCCATTTTGGCCGCTGTGGGATGCAAAGAGTATGAAAGTGTCTCGGACGCTGTGGAGAAATTGATAAAGATTGTAGATACCGTGGAACCGGAAGAAGAATTAGTCGAGAAATATGAAATTCAATATCAAAAATTCAGACAAATTTACCCCTCTGTCAAAGGGCTGTTTCAGGAATTATAAAGTTTTGCGTAAACAACCTATGCCATCTGCCTGTCTTTTTCTCTGACAGCGCCGCCCAAAATCAGTAAGGAACTGTAGGAAAACAAGTGACACATCCTGCACAATCTGTATCACTTATTTTTCTACAGTTCCTAAATTTTGCACAGCCTTTCTATTTCAACAATTTCTCACATACCTTTTCCAGATTGTCCCTGATAGCAATATGCTGAGGACAGGCCTCCTCACATTTCCCGCATTTCACACACGCATCAGCACGTTTCAGTCCATGACCTTCCACCAGCCAGTTCTCCTGATTGGCCGCCATTGCCTTGTCACCGTACAAGGTGAGATAATTCATTGCCGTAAACGAACCGGAAATGCCGATATGCTCTGGACATACTTTTGCACAGTAATTGCATACGGTACAGGGAATCAGCGGTATCCGGTTCAACTCCTCTTGGGCCTTTGCCAGAGTCTCCTTCTGCGCATCTGTCAAACCTGTGAAATCTTTCATATAAGAAAGATTATCCTGCATCTGCTCCACAGAACTCATACCAGACAAAACGGTTATCAGACCTTCCAGGTCTGCCGCAAACCGCACAGCCCACGACGCAGCAGATGACTGCGGCTCTGCCGCTTTCAAAATATTGACAACCGATTCCGGAGGTGTGGCCAGCATACCTCCTTTCACCGGTTCCATGATAATCACCGGCTTTCCATGCTTTCTCGCTGTCTCATAACACTGTCTGGACTGTACAGCCGGGTTATCCCAATCCGCGTAATTAATCTGCAGCTGAACAAATTCCATCTCCGGGTGAGCCGTGAGAATCTCATCCAATTCTTCCGGCGTGGAGTGGAAAGAAAAGCCCACATGCTTAACCAGACCAGCTGCTTTCTTTTCCTGCACCCAGTTCCACATATCATAGTCATCAAAATATTTTGTCCTGGCTTCGCCCAGATTGTGGAGCAGATAAAAATCAAAATATCCGGCACCTGTCTGTGCAAGAGAGGTGTCAAACTGTGCGTAAGCCTCTTCCTTTGTCTTGCACTCGATCCAGGCCGCATTCTTGGTGGCCAGCTGATAGCTTTCCCTGGGATACCGCTCTACAAGGGCCTGCCTGATGGCATCTTCTGAACCGGCATATGCCCATGCAGTATCAAAATATGTAAATCCGGCATCCATAAATAAATCTACCATTTTCTTCGTCTGTTCCACATCAATCACACCGTCTGTCTGCGGCAGACGCATAAGTCCAAAACCCAGTTTCTTAATATCTTCTCCCAAATACCTCATCTGGCATCCTCCTGTTCAATCATATATTTTTTCAGTAATACCTGCAGATACCCATCGCAGAAATCCTGTGTCCGTTCTCTCAGACTGTATGTTCCTCCGCTCATATTCCAGCAGAGCATTTCCCCGTAAAGAAGGTCAACCAGTATCTCTGCCAGCTGTCTGGCAGGAACATCCCTCTTGAGCATTCCTTGTTCCACCCCAAATATTATCAATTCATGGACCGAAGACAAATCATAGGGCAGTTTTCCCCTGTCAAATTCATTTTCCACCAGGTCGGGATTTACAACACTTTTTACCCACTCCTGAGACAGCTTCACGCTCCCCTGCTCAATATAGCCTGAAAAGTTCACCATGTAATCACACAGTTTGGCAATAAAATCACCCTCGAACGCCTTTGCGCCCTCAAGGATTTCTCCAAACATACTCTGGCTCAGTTCAGACACAATATCCTCTTTCCGGTTAAAATAAGTATAAAAAGTTCCCTTCGACACCCCTGCAGCGTCTGTAATTTCTTCAATAGACGTATTAGAATTTGTTTTTCCTGCTATTTCCGACACGCTTTACCGGGTCACATTCCTCAGCCAGCGATAAGACCGATAACGAAGAAGCGCAAAAGGCATTTTCAACAGCTCATCACAGCAGAGTACAATATAAATCCAGGGCATTGGAATATGCAGAACAAATCCGCACACAACACCCAGCAGAATGGACCCGCCCCACAGAGAAAGCCCGTCCAGATAGAGGCCGAACTTGGTATCCCCTCCGGACCGGAAAATTCCCACAATCCACACACAGTTCACCGATTGAAACAGTACAAAAACCGCCATCACAAGCATCATGAATCCCAGATAAGATCTGGCCTGGTCAGACAGATTCAAAAGGGCTCTGGCCACAGGGGATACAATGAGAATCAGCCCTCCCCCGGCTGCCCCCAGTCCCATTGCCAGCTTAGTAAATCTGGAGGCGTAGAGTCTTGCCAGATTCTCTTTTCCCTCTCCGATTGCCTTGCCGCACACCACAGCCGCGGCTGCGGCCACACCCATACTCACCACCATAGCCAGCTGACGGCTCACCTGCACCACGGAATGGGCCGCCACAGCCGCGCTTCCCAGATGTCCCACAATGGCTGTGATCGCCGCCATACCTGCACCCCAGGCCAGCTCATTGAACATCACCGGCATAGAATACTTCAGGAAATCTTTGTGTAAAAGAGGGTCCCGCCCAAATAAATCTCTCCAGCGAAACCGCACCGTATCGTTGAATTTCCAGCTGTAGACTGTCACCACACACACCTCAAATATCCGGGCAATCAGCGTCCCTAAAGCCGCGCCCCGGATACCCATCACTGGCGCCCCCAAAAGCCCGAATATGAATATGGCATTGCAGATCACATTGATCACCAGGGAAATCCCGTAAGTCACCGTGGCGATCACCACTCTCTCCACACTGCGCATCACATTAAAATACACCATAGTGATTCCGGAAAGTATGTAGGAACAGGAAATAATTTTGAGATATTTCACTCCCTGTTCAATTACCGTCTGTTCATTGGTGAACAATTTCATCAGCAGTTCCGGCGCCAGCTGTACTGCCACTGTAAAGCCAATGGATGTCAAAATCCCAATGCGCATGGAAATCCCCAGCACTTTCTCAATGGTCCTGGTATCCCCTTTTCCCCAATACTGGGCTGTGAGCACCGCCGCCCCGGAGGTAAGCCCAAAGAAAATCAGGGTCATAATAAAATAAATCTGCCCGGCCAGTGAAGACGCGGATAAAACCGTCTCCCCCACTTTGCCCAGCATAATCACATCCGCAGAAGTTACTCCTACATTAATCAGATTCTGAATGGCGATAGGCAGAACCAGTGCGGCTACCATTTTAAAAAATTGTTTTCTCTCCACAATTCCTCCCTCTTCTTTATAAAATAATTATCCAGTAAAACATTAAAAAGCATTCTCAGAAATCCCCTGTACCTGGATTTCCGAGAACACTCCATAACACAATCATATCCTTATTATTTTGTTACTTCTCCAAAACTTCCTGAAGAATCTTATTTACAGCCCCGGGATCAGCCTTTCCCTTCATGGCTTTCATAGTCTGCCCCACCAAAAATCCGATGGCTTTCTTTTTCCCTCCTTTATAATCTTCCACAGACTGGGGATTGGCTGCCACGATTTCTTCAATGACGCTGCGCAGTGCGCCCTCGTCACTGACGGACTTCAAACCATGTTCTTCCACATACTGCTCCGGGTCTATATTCTCACTGTAAATTTTTTCAAATACTTCTTTGGCTACTTTGTTGTTGATAGTTCCCCCGTCGGCCAGCTGAATCAGTTTTGCCAGATTTTCCGGTGAAAAGCTCAGGTCTTCCGGCTCCTGGTTATGCTCTTTCAGCAGACGCAGCGCCTCACCCATAAGCCAGTTGGACACTTTTTTCGGCTTCTTGCAAATAGCAGCAGACGCCTCGAAAATATCTGCCAGCTTCTTGGAGCTTGTGAGGATTTCCGCATCGTATTGGGGAATATCGAATTCCTTTTTATAGCGCTCCAGCTTTTCTGTTCGCAGCTCCGGCTGGCGGCTCTTGATGTCATGGATCCACTCATCGCTGATGATCACAGGCACCAGGTCCGGGTCTGGAAAATACCGGTAATCCTGGGCGTCCTCTTTGGAACGCATAGGATAAGAACACTCTTTGTTATCGTCCCATCGTCTGGTCTCCTGAACCACGGCCTGCCCATCCTCCAGCAGGTCAATCTGCCTCTCCCGCTCTCCCTCAATGGCCCGGGCAATGGCTTTGAAAGAGTTCAAGTTTTTCATCTCTGTGCGGGTTCCAAACGTATCACTGCCTTTTTCCCTCACTGACAGATTCACATCCGCCCGCATGGAGCCCTCCTGCAGCTTACAGTCAGAAGCTCCCAGATACTGGATGATAGTCCGCAGTTTATCCAGATAGGCAATGACCTCCTGGGCACTGCGCATGTCCGGTTCAGACACAATCTCAATGAGGGGCACGCCGCTTCTGTTATAGTCCACTAAAGAGCAGTCCTCCCAGTCGTCGTGGATGAGTTTTCCCGCATCTTCCTCCATGTGGATTTCGTGGATGCCCACTTTTTTCTTACCGTCTTCCGTCTCAATCTCAACCCAGCCGTCGTAGCAGATGGGCAGGTATAACTGAGAAATCTGATAGTTCTGGGGGTTATCCGGGTAAAAATAGTTTTTCCGGTCAAATTTACACTTCTGATGAATCTGGCAGTTGGCAGCCAAACCCACAGCCATGGCGTACTCCACCACCTGTTTATTCAGCACAGGAAGGGAACCTGGCATTCCAGTGCACACCGGACAGGTGTGGGTATTGGGCTCGCCGCCGAATTCTGTGGAACAGCCGCAGAAAATCTTTGTCTTGGTGGCCAGCTCCACATGAACTTCCAACCCGATGACTGTCTCGTATTCTCTTGCCATCTATCTGCCCTCCTTCCTCAGCACAGGCGCCAGCCTATCCTGGTCCTCTCTGGTCTGCTCCAGTCCATAGCCTGCCCGGAAAATCTTTTTCTCCTGGAAGGAATCTCCGATGAGCTGGACGCCTATGGGAAGCCCCTGGCTGTCAATTCCATAGGGGACACTCATAGCCGGAAGCCCTGCCAGATTAACGGATACCGTATAAATATCTCCCAGATACATCTTCAGCGGGTCCTCCAGACTTTCCCCCAGCTTAGGCGCTGTAGACGGAGCCGTGGGCCCCAGTATCACATCATATTTTTCAAACGCTTTGTCAAAAGCCTGCTTAATCAGGGCTTTTGTCCTGAGTGCTTTTAAGTAGTAGGCGTCGTAATATCCGGAACTGAGCACAAATGAACCCAGCATAATCCGCCGCTTCACCTCTTCCCCGAATCCTTCGGAGCGGGTCTTTTTATACATATTGTGCAGCCCTTCATAATCCTCTGTCCGGTAGCCATACTTGATTCCGTCGAATCTGGACAGGTTGGAACTGGCCTCCGCCGATGCGATCACATAATAAGCCGGGATAGCGTACTCCACCAGGCTCAGGTCAAACTCCTCCACCTGCGCTCCCTGGGATTCCAGGGATCTGGCTGCTTTTAACACGGCTTCTTTTACCTGGCTGTCCAGTCCTTCCCCCAGATAATCTCTGGGTATACCCACTTTCATTCCTTTCACATCGCCCGTAAGAGCAGAGGTAAAATCTGTATCTTCCCGTTTTACAGAAGTGCTGTCCTTAGGGTCATGGACTGCAAGAACTTCCAGAATTGCCGCACAGTCCGCCACATCTTTCGCCACAGGGCCGATCTGGTCCAGGGAAGAACCGTATGCAATGAGGCCATAACGGGATATGGTTCCGTAAGTGGGCTTCATACCTGTCACACCGCAGAAGGAACTGGGCTGGCGGATAGAACCGCCTGTGTCAGAGCCAAGGGCATAGAAACATTCCCCTGCCGCCACCGCAGCACTGGAACCGCCGGATGAACCTCCGGGTACATGCTGGGGATTCCAGGGATTTCTGGTAACTCCGTAATAGGAAGTCTCTGTGGTGCTGCCCATGGCAAATTCATCCATATTGGTTTTCCCCAGAATCACAGCCCCCGCCTGCTCCAGACATTTCACCGCTTCTGCTGTATAGGTGGGAACAAAATTGCCCAGTATCCGGGAACTGCAGGTGGTCAGCGTCCCTTTGGTACACATATTATCTTTGATAGCCACAGGCACCCCTGCCAGAGGGCCTGTCAGCTCTCCCCCATCAATCTTCTTCTGCACCTGTTCTGCCTGTTCCATGGCCTTTTCTTCTTCCACGGTCACATAGCAGTGGTATTCTTTTTCACAGGCCGCAATCTGGGCAAACGCAGCCTGTGCAGCCTCCATGGCTGACAATTCTTTCTTCTTTATTTTCTCTCCCAGCCGGACGGCTGTCAGACTCTGTATGTCCATGGTTTTCCTCCTACTCTACCGTTTTCGGCACCTGGAACTGTCCGTCCTTTTGTTCCGGCGCATTTACCAGAATCTCATCCCGCCGGTTCTCATTTACCACCACATCCTCCCGGAAAACATTGTGTACAGGAAATACATGGGACATGGGTTCCACCTGGCTGGTGTCCAGCTCATTGAGCTTATCAATATAATCCAGCATTTTCCCCATATCCCTTTTCGCCTGCTCTTTTTCCTGGTCAGAAAGTTCCAGCTTGGATAAGATACCCACGTATTCTATCGTTTCATCACTAATGATATTTGCCATATGCCTACTCCTTACAACTGTTTGATGCGCTCCATGGCTGCCGCAGTATTCTCATAAGTTCCGAATGCAGTCAGGCGGAAGCATCCTTCCCCGCTGGGTCCAAACCCGGCCCCCGGTGTTCCCACTACATTTGCCTTTTCCAGCAGATAATCAAAGAATTCCCAGGAACCCATACCCTTAGGTGTCTGCATCCAGATATACGGCGCATTGATCCCTCCGGATACATCATACCCTGCGTCTTTCAATCCCTGATAAATCACAGAGGCATTCTTCATATAATAAGCCACCTGGTCTTTTAACTGTGCCTTTCCTTCTGGAGAATAGACAGCCTCCCCGGCTTTCTGGATAATATAAGGCGCTCCGTTGTACTTGGTTCCATGTCTTCTAGCCCACAGAGAATGCAGAGAAACTTCCCCGCACATGAGTTCTTTGGGAATCACCGTGAATCCCAGACGGGTTCCGGTAAATCCTGCATTCTTGGAAAAACTGCGCAGTTCGATGGCGCATGTTCTGGCCCCTGGGCATTCGTAAATAGAATGAGGCACATTTTCCTGGGAAATATATGCTTCATAGGCAGCGTCGTAGATGATCACTGACCCGTTCTTATTGGCATAGTCCACCCACACCTGAAGCTGCTCTTTGGTGAGCGCAGATCCTGTGGGATTGTTGGGATAACACAGGTAAATCAAATCCGGGGTCTCTTTGGGAAGCTCAGGCACAAAATCATTGTCTTTGGTACAGGGCATGTAAATCACATCGCTCCACATCTCTGTCTTGGGGTCATAGCTGCCCGTTCTCCCTGCCATCACATTGCTGTCCACATATACAGGATACACCGGGTCGCACACGGCAATTTTACAGTCATTGCTGAAAATCTCCTGGATATTGGCAGAATCGCTTTTGGCTCCATCCGACACGAAGATTTCGTCTGCCGCAATCTGACAGCCTTTTGCCTCATAATCCTCTTTTGCGATGGTCTCTCTCAGAAAGCTATATCCCAAATCTGGGGCATAACCATGGAAGGTCTCCGCATTTCCCATCTCATCCACCGCACTGTGCAGCGCCTGGATAACCGCAGGAGCCAGAGGCTGTGTCACATCCCCGATTCCCAGACGGATAACGGGTTTGTCCGGATTTGCCTCTGTGAAGGCAGACACCTTCTTTGCAATTGTGGAAAACAAATAGCTTCCCGGTAACTTCAGATAATTTTCATTGATTTTAAACATTTCTTTCTTCCTCCACCCTGTCTATATGAATTTCTTAATAAAAGCCGGCGCATCTGCCACAGGTTATTTACATACAGTTCCTAAACAATTACAATTTCTCCATGAAATACTTCTTCCGCCGGCCCTGTCATATACACCAGATTGTTTTCTCTGTCCCAGTAAATCTGCAGACTGCCGCCCAGAAGTTTTACATTTACCTGTTCCTTTGTGTACCCATTTATAATAGAAGAAACTGCCGCCGCACAGGCACCTGTCCCGCAGGCCAGCGTCTCCCCTGACCCCCGCTCCCACACCCGCATCTGCAGATTGTGTTCGTCCAGCACTTTACAAAATTCCGTGTTTATCCGGTCCGGAAAACACTGATGATTCTCGAACTTAGGCCCCAACGTCTCAATATCCAGGTTATCCAAATCCTCCAGGTAAACCACCGCATGGGGATTTCCCATGGACACCCCTGTAATGCCATACGTCTCCCCGTCCACCTCTATGGGCAGATTCACCGCCTCTTTCTGCTCTGTCAGAATGGGGATCTGTGCCGCTTCCAGCCTGGGAGAACCCATATTCACCCGCACCTGTTCCACTTTCCCCTCCCGCACAGTCAGGTCCAGCTCTTTGATGCCGCTTATAGTCTCAATACGCACATGCTCCTGATTGGTCAGCCCATGGTCATATACATATTTACCCACACACCGGATTCCATTCCCGCACATAGCCCCCTGGGAACCGTCTGCATTGTACATGGTCATGGTAAAATCCGCCTTCTCGGACGGCTCAATGAGAATCAGCCCGTCTGACCCAATCCCAAAATGCCGGTCGCTGACCAGCCTGGCAGTCCTGGCCGGGTCCGCAACCCTCTCTTTTAAACAATTAACATATACATAATCATTCCCGATACCATGCATTTTCGTAAACTTCATAGAAAATCCCCTCCCTTGCCCTTGATACTGTCGGTTCACCACATACTAATAATCATCTCCGCCGTCTCCACCAAAGTATTACCGCTGTCCATACTGCATTTCTGCACATAGCGGTGGGCTTCTTCCTCTGTCATATGATTGCGCTCCATCAAAAGAGCCTTTGCCTTTTCCACCATCGCTTTCTCTGCAGGGTCACGGCGGCGCTTTTTCTTTCTGGCTCTCTGAAGAGCAGATTCCATCATATTTATAGTATCAAGTAATTCGTGAACTTTCAAGGGCATACACACAGCCATTATATCATCCTGCCCTTTTTCCGCAAGCACTCTTTGGGAAGCCAGAAGCAGCATCTCGAAACCGGGTCTCATCTGGTCTTTCAGATCTGTATACAGCATATCCCTAAACCGATAACTGCATACAATAATTCCTCCCCTGAGATTTTCCATACAGTCCAGCGCCTCACCGCCAGTGGTACAGATGCCCACCACGTCGACGCCGTTCCTCACCAAAAGATTCCGGATGCTTTTGGCGTCCTCCAGTTTTGGGAATACTACCACTACGCTGCTCATAGCAATACTCCTCTCTAGAATTTATAGAGATACTGTTCCAATTCCCAAGCAGCCACCTGCTGGGTATACTGCTGCCACTCCGCTCTTTTTGCATGGATATATGTTTCTGCTGTCTTTTCCCCCAGCACCTGCATGATAAAGTCATCCTTTTCCAGCTCCCTCAGCGCATCTTGCAGATTCGTGGGAAGAGTCTGGATATCTGCCGCCTTCTTATCAGATTTGGACATTTCATATATGTTCTGGTTCACACTGGCAGGGGGCTGTACCTGATTTTTAATACCGTCAAGTCCTGCTGCCAGACACAGGGCAATGGCCAGATAGGGATTAGCTGTGGGGTCCGGGGAGCGCAGCTCCACCCGGGTATTCTCTTCTCTGGAAGCCGGAATGCGTATGAGAGGGCTTCGGTTAGTTCCTGACCAGGCAATGTAGACCGGAGCCTCATACCCGGGAACCAGACGTTTATAAGAATTCACCAGGGGATTGGTGATTGCCGTGATCCCTTTCATATGTTTCATGAGCCCGCCGATAAACCAATACGCCTCCTGGCTCAGCCCTTCCGGATCATTTGGGTCTGCAAACACATTTTTTCCGTCTTTTGTCAAGGACATATTAATGTGCATGCCGGAACCATTGACTCCGTATTTGGGTTTGGGCATAAATGTGGCGTGAAGACCGTGCCTCTTTGCAATGGTTTTCACCGCCAGCTTAAAAGTCATAATATTGTCGGCCACCTGCAGAGCTGGGCCGTATTTAAAATCGATTTCATGCTGGGCCGGAGCCGCCTCATGGTGGGATGACTCAATCTCAAAATCCATATCCTCCAAGGTGAGAACCATATCCCTCCGGGCATTTTCTCCTAGGTCCACAGGCCCCATGTCAAAGTACCCTGCCTTCTCATGGCTGATGGTGGTGGGCATTCCGTCATCGTCTATATGGAACAGGAAAAATTCACATTCCGGCCCCACTTGGAACTCATATCCCAGAGATTCCACCTCTGAAACCACCTTTTTCAAAAGGAAACGGGGATCTCCCTCAAACGGACTGCCATTGGGACGGTAAACATCGCAGATTAACCGGGCTACTTTTCCCTGCTGAGGCCGCCATGGAAATATCTGAAAGGTATCCAAATCCGGATACAGATACATATCGGATTCTTCAATACGCACAAAGCCGTCGATAGAAGAACCGTCAAACATACACTGATTATTCAGGGCCTTCTCCATCTGACTGGAGGTTACCGCCACATTTTTGAACATTCCGAACATATCCGTAAACTGCAGGCGGATAAATTCCACATCTTCTTCCTCTATCATACGAAAAATATCTGCTTTGGTGTACATGGCCATCCTGTTTTGCTCCTTTCCCTTTCTCATCCTGGAAACTGCAAAAAAATAGTCATGCAGGTTCCCTGGGTTATAAAAAATAAGCCGGTTCCTGTAAGCGCTCAAATATATTTACAGACAAAGGCGTTCTTACCTTATAATAAGAACGCCTTTGTCTCATGAGCAAAATCATAACAGAAGTCAGCTTCTTTGTCAATCTTTATAACGGATACCAAATACAAGAAAAGCCGCGTCAATGTTCAATACATCTGCCAGTTTCATAACAACCTGTAAGGTGGGATTGCCTCTGCCCCGCTCCAGCTGATTAATATACGTCCGGGAGACTCCCATGTGCTCTCCAAGAGATTCCTGGGTAAGCCCTTTTTTCTTGCGGCACTTGTATAAATTTCTTCCAAACTCATACTGATATTGTTTATGTTTCACTGGCTTATTCATAACGTTCCCTCTCTTTCATACACAGGCCTGGTTTCACATTTTATTTACATATAGTTCGTGAAAAAGGTAAAATCATATCTGCTGATTGTGAAATTATAGAGTTACATTACAAAATTTTTATATAATTACCTATATATTAAGAATACGTGTGCAAAAATATAGGATAACACAAAATGTATATTTTTTAATATTTTTTTGGAAATCTATATTTGATAAAAAATCAATTAATCCCAGCTGTGGATATAAGATACGCTGAGATTCCGTGTAAATGAATAACTTTGATGAATGTTGTTGATTTCCTGAAAGGGATTCCGTATAATAATTGATATTCACATAAAAGAAAAAAGGAGCTTACAATGGCCACTCTACCCCAGATATCAGAATCTGAATATGAAGTGATGAAAATCGTATGGAAATGCGCGCCCATCAATACCAATGAGATTACAGAAAAATTGCTGAAAACCACCGCCTGGAGTCCAAAGACTATACAGACCCTGATCAAAAGACTGGTGAACAAAGGCGCTCTTACCTATGAAAAGCAGGGCCGTATATTCGTCTATACCCCCACAGTAAAGGAAGATGAATATGTGGGCCAGGAAAGCCGTTCTTTTCTGAAACGTTTTTACGATGGGGATATTACCGCAATGCTGTCTGCGTATATAGAAAATGACCGGCTGTCTGATTCAGAAATTGAGTACCTGCGCTCCCTTCTTTCTAGGAAAACGCCAAAAGGAGACCTTTAAATATGTCTGATTTTATGATTCCCTTTCTCCTGTGTAACGTGTACATCAGTATCATTATTGGAGTTCTTCTGGCCGCCAGACATCTGTTGAGAAATTCTCTGTCAAGCCGTATGCAGTACCATCTCTGGTTTATCCTGCTGGGGCTCCTTGCCATTCCCTTTCTGCCCTTTCCCCTGACAGGAGTCTCTCAGATTTTCCCCCTGTCCGCAGTATTTCGATTCTTTCCGGTAATCCAGGCCGGAAATGCCCTGGGACTGAAAATGGCGCCAGATTCGGCCGGGGATATGGACTGGCTGAATGATTTTGCCCTGTCCACAGGCAGACAGGCCTCTGCCCCAGGAGCTGTACTGCTGGGGATATGGCTTTTGGGCATTTTTTTCATGGCTTTATTAACCATAAAATCTTCCCTCCGTTTCCGAACCATAAAGAAATCCTCGCTCCCCCTGCAGAACCGGGAAATCCAAAGATTATACCGCAGCTGCCAAAAGGAGCTGAAGATAAGAAAAGAAATCCCCTTATACAGCACTGCATTTTTAAAATCTCCGGTCATGACAGGCGTCCTGAAGCCCTGTATCTATCTGCCTATCCACTTAATTTCGGATTATACAGAGGCGGAGGGACTCCGTCCCATAAGATACATGTTATTGCATGAGCTGCAGCATTTCCGGCACAGGGATGCACTTGTTGGATGTCTCATGACTCTCGCCGGGACCGTTTACTGGTTCAATCCCCTCTTGTGGATTGCCTGGAGGGAAATGATGTACGACAGGGAGACCGCCTGTGACGCATCCGTGCTGAAAATGCTGGAACCGGACTTTTACCAGGATTACGGACATACCCTGATTAACTTTGCGGAAAAACTATCCCGTTTTCCCTTTCCATTTGCTGCCGGATTGAGTGGAAATATGGCACACATCAAGCGGCGTATCATCAACATTGCCGCTTATGAAAAACCAACGCTAAAGAAACAGCTCACCGGCATAACGGCTTTCCTGATGACAGCAGTTATCCTTTTGGGGGCAGCACCTATATTATCTGTAAACGCATCCATGGGCAGTGATTACCAGTGGGAAACTTCCCATAAGAATATTTCCCTCATGGATTTGTCCTCTCATTTCAAAGGATACGAAGGAAGCTTTGTTCTATATGATATGGCGCAGGATACCTGGCGTATTTAC
Source organism: uncultured Lachnospiraceae bacterium (assembly GCA_910588825.1). Lineage (GTDB taxonomy): Bacteria > Bacillota > Clostridia > Lachnospirales > Lachnospiraceae > MGBC164599. The sequence continues at coordinate 4,823 of CAJURF010000053.1, read as the reverse complement.
AACAGAGAACATGCCTCCCTGCGGGTATCTCCCAACTCCACCTACAAAATATACGGCGCCCTGCTGGGCCTGGAGGAAGGTGTCATTACCCCAAAGGATTCTTTCATAAAGTGGAACGGGGAACATGATCCCTTTCCGGAGTGGAACAGGGACCAGACTCTCCAGTCTGCCATGGTTTTTTCTGTGAACTGGTATTTTCAGAAAATAGACCGGCGGCTGGGAAACTCTGCCGTTGACCATTACATCCATAAAATCGGATATGGCAATGAAAACACCGGCGGCAGCCTTTCCACCTATTGGATGGAATCTTCTTTAGAGATCTCTCCCATAGAGCAGGTGGAACTCCTGCGGAAACTGTATACCAACAGCTTTGGATTTCATTTAAAAAATATAAATGCGGTAAAAGACTCCATCTTCCTTACTTCGTCCGAATCTGGAAGTCTCTATGGGAAAACCGGCACCGGGCAAATAGACGGCAGGGATGTGAACGGATGGTTTGTTGGATATACAGAAAGCTCTGACAATACCTATTTCTTTGCTGCAAATATCCTGGCTGATGATGAAGCTTCTGGCAGCAATGCAGCCAAAATAGTTTTGTCAGTTCTGAACGAAATGAATATATGGAGCAGGATGCCGATAAATCAAAGCGGTCATTAAGAACTGTTTGGAAATAGCTTGTGAACAGTTCTTATGCTGTTTTCTAATGTTTAAATTTGTGCTATACTGAAGCGTGTATCAAAATATCGTCATCCATAACATGATTAGGCGCTGTAGGAAAATGAACCTCTGACGCCTGAATCATAACAGGAAATCGAAAAACATAAGGAGAACTATGATGAAACGTTTTGAAAAAATCTACACTCAGGGCACTATTGATTTGGTGGAAATCTGGCTTGACAAAGAGACAGGTGTAAGTTATCTGTTTCACAAAAATGCAAATTCCGGAGGCCTCACACCACTACTGGATAAGGATGGAAAACCAGTGGTAACACAGGCATCTCAATCTTCTGGTAACTGATTCACTGCGATAGTACTATATGGATAGACAATCAATATATAAAAAGCTGTGGGAAAACAACTGACACATCGGAGTTATGTGACTTCATCACAGAAAAAATCATCTCTTTCCTGCATAATAAATAAAGTCTCCCCTATCGTGGAAGAGATCGCAGAGGAAAATCCTCAATATCTAATCGGCAAGATCAACGTTGACAAAGAACCGGAACTGGCACAGCAATTCAGAGTCTTAAGCATCCCCACTCTGGCCGTTCTCAAAGACGGAAACGTCATAAACCAGTCATCAGGCGCAAGGCCGAAAGCAGAGATTCTGGCCATGTTAAAGGGCTGAGGGCTGTTTCAGTTATTTTTCTACAGCTGCTAATCTCCAAAGACGCCTCTTATCCAGGATTGTAACACCGCCCCTTGAAACCTTCACAATCCCTTCACTGGCAAAGTATTTCAGCATCCGGGATACCACCTCACGGGCAGAACCCATATACCGGGCAATCTGTCCGTGTGTCAACGCGATGGTATCCGAACCAATCCTGGCCGATTCATCAGAAAGGAAGATTGCCAGCCGTTTATCCATACTCATAAACAAAATCTGCTGCATTACCCACATCACGTCTGAAAAACGGCTGACTGCAGTTTCCAAGGCAAATATACGGATATCTGGATTCCTCTCTGATACTGTTGCAAAAGCAGGCCCGCCAATCACGCAGCACTGGCTGTCCTGTTCCGCGCCTACCAACACATCAAATGTAATGGCATCCAGTACACACGAAGCAGACAGCATACACATGTCTCCTTGGTGCAGGCGGTAAAGCGTAATATCCTTTCCCTCATCTGACATCATGTAAAGCCTCAGGCTCCCCGAACGGACAAGAATCACGCCGGAACATTCCTCACCATTATGAATATTTTTCCCCCTTGGATAAGAAACCATATAAGAATTCTGACAGATATAATCCCTGTCCCCATGGGATATTTTCTCCCAAAAAGGAAAGTTTTCTTTATAAATATTTTCAAACAGCTTATCTGACATTTCCTGCCGCACTCCTTTTAAAAAAACAAACAACGTCCGGTATCTTTTTCAGATCACTTTCCTCATTTTTTTCCGGCATCTTCATCCCAAACCCTCCATATCATTCTCAATATCCTTGATCTTCTTTATAGGTACTCCGCCCACAACATTATTTCCCAATCACCAATCCAGAAAAGAGGCGTTACATTGCCGCCAATCAACGCATTCACTGCTTTTTTCTGCTCTTTTCATAGGAACCTGGAATTTCAAGGTTCCTATGCCTGTTCCCAAACACTCTTGCATAGTAAATAGGACCTTCATAAACTGATATTTAAACTTATAAAAACATAGCCCCTTACAATTTCTTTACAATTTCAATTGCAGTGGAAATTAAATTATACCGTATATTCTTTTGCATATTCCATTTTCGAGAATCCCATACTTCACCGCTTACATCATCACCAGCATATAATAACTGGAGTTTCTCTGTATATGACGTCACTTGTCCATGTTTTCCCCGTTGTGAATGGAATCCCCATTTGCTCCAAACAAGAAATAACAAACTCAACTGTCTCTTTATGACATCCAATTTCGCGAGATGGTTCTAAGTAGTGGTAAGATGTTCCCTCATCTCTAACCGCAGAAACCGGGATAATGATTTCTCCCACTTTACTCTCCTTTGTTAATGCCCCTGCACCCCCACAAATTATAAACTTTTCACATCCCATTGCATGTAGTTCTTCAAGGGTTACTGCTGCACCGGGTCCTCCACAGAATGCCATTGTAATACAAAGTTTATCTGAACCATATATAGAATGCGGATGGTTCCCATATAATCCCCCTAAAAATCATGTCTGCATCTATCTATCAGCTTCCCATTGTTCTCTTGTCATATAGTTTGTATGCCCGATTCTTGTCTCCCCCATGAGCGGCACAGCCACATCATTACATGTATGATGATAATTAAATCCCAGTTTCTCCTGCACTCTTTTTGATTTCGTATTACCTTCATAATATCCACACCATATGATATTCATGCCAAGCTCCTCAAAACCATGCCGCAGTAACTCACTGGCAGCTTCTGGAATCAGCCCCTGTCCCCAGAACTCCTGACCTATCCAGTAACCAAGTTCACATTCATCATCTTTATCCGTCATATCCGTATTGCCATTCAGCTTCAGTTCGATAGCGCCAACTGCCCGGTTATCTGACTGCAAACAAACCGCATAGCACTCTTTTCCATTAAAAACATTCTGTATAACGCCGCGGCTTTCCTCAATATTTTTATGCGGCGGCCACCCTGCAATCGGTCCAACTTCCGGATTTTTTGCATGTTCATATAAACTCTCTGCATCCGTTTCCTTCCACGGACGCAAAAACAGCCGTTCTGTACTAAATACCATATTAGAGCCCCCTTACAAACTCTAGTTAACTTTCTCTCAATATACCACAATCCAAGCCAGATTAAAACGCCAAAATCCATCTTTCATCATACACGCTTCCCGTACTTCCCCCATGCCGGATTGCCCGGTGAAGTGCCATAATAGCTGCCACCGTGCCGTCAATCTTCTCCGTGGACTTCTCCTTGTCCGACTTGATATTCCCTGCTGGGTCCGTACGGATAAAAATATTATCCATCATCCCTCTAACTCTGAAAACAAAACCCTTGAAAATTATTCATACAACACGCATCTGTCACTCTGTATCAGCCCAAATCCTCTTGAAAGGGCATAAGCGATTTGATATTGTCAATATCCCAGATTGCTCATGCCCTTTCTCCATTTTAAAATACAGCTTTTCTTCTTTTCATCGTATCATAATAATACGACAACTATCTGTCATGTTTCAATCATTTTTCGCATCAGCCTGACTCAAAAACTTCCGTATAGCTTCTGCTGCCTGCTCTGCATTAGAAAGAATGGCCGGATGTCCACCTCCCGAAAACATGCAAATCTCTGCCCCTGTCTTTCCGGATATTGCTTCATATTCATCCAGTATATCCGGTCTCACCATTTCATCCCCGATACTCCCCATGAGTAAAAGCGGAACCTTTAATTCTGAGATGGGCTTTAAAAACAAAGACAATTTTTCTTCCGCACATTGAACAAGCGCCCTCGTATCCATATCCACGATCCGCTCCCAATCTTCTCCCTGACACCACTGATAAAACCAGACCGCCTGCTCATCCTGCTTTGCACCTGCGCGTTCATTGATCAGTTTCCGTGCAAAATCTTCTTCCAAAGTCCTTCCGTCAAAACTGTCTGCCACTACTTTTTCCACCAAATCCGGACGCAGCAAACCTGCATTTACCGCCGCCCATGCACCGCCGCTGCTTCCTACAAGGCTTACCTTTCCGCAATTCAGATGTTCCAGCAAAGCAATGGTTTGTCGTGCTTCATCCTGCCACAAGTCTGCTGGGAATTTAGTCAGACGGTCTGACATGCCATGCCCCAGAAAATCTACAAGGATTACCCTGAAATTCTCTTCATATAAAGGCAAAAGAGGTTCAAACATTTTTGATGATGCAGTATTCCCATGTAAAAATACAACAGTTTTTCCATTTCCTGTTTCCGCATAATAAATATTCTTTGACTGATAATTAAAATATGACATTCTGTGCCTCCTGATCTATACTCGTTTTTTGTATCAAACCAGCAAGGCTGTCAAACACCAAGCCTCGCTGCTAGTGTTTCTTCATCCAGATTCCCATTTTCTCAACCTCCTCTCTTCATTTTCTTCAGTTATATAGATAATTGCGAAACTCTACATCCCGCATAAAATCTCACTTTTTTCTTCTTAA
>CAJURF010000052.1 GCA_910588825.1 uncultured Lachnospiraceae bacterium | reverse complement strand
TGGGTTTGATAGATTGCGTAAAATGGGGATTTTGGTAGGGAATGATAGTTTAATAAAAAATTAAAATTATATAGAGGAAATATGGATACATTTGATAATCTCACAAAATATAAGATTTTTCTTTCCGCCGCTGAAAATAAAAGTATATCAAAAGCCGCCGCACAGCTTTATATCTCCCAGCCTGCAGTGAGTATGACTATAAAAAAACTGGAACAGAATCTGAACACCACGCTTTTTATCAGAAACTCAAAGGGAGTGGAACTGACAGAGAGAGGAAAACTATTATACGACAGTGTAAAAAAGGCGTTTCATATGCTCTCAGATGTGGAAAAAAGTCTTAAATATCCGCCTGACACAGGATATCTGCGGATAGCCTCCAGCAATGTTCTGTGTAGGTATTTTCTCATGCCTTATCTGAAGGAGTTTTCTAACAGATATCCCAATACAGATTTGTCCATTACATGTACGTCCTCAGCAGAAGCATGCGTGATGATCGAGGAATGCAGCATTGACCTGGCATTGGTGGTAAAGCCTAAGAATCTGGGAAAATTAGTTTACCATTCTCTGGGGATAATCGAGTATATTTTTGTCTGTACTCCTTTGTATCGGGAAAAACTCAATTGCAGAAACGACGAAATATTTGAATATGCAAACATCATGCTTCTGGATAAAGATAATGTATCCCGCAGACATATTAACGCCTATTATGCAAAAAACAATATTATCCCTCTTCGTATTCTGGAAGCAAATGAGATGGGCCTGTTGATTGAATTTGCCAAAATGGGTATCGGAGTCTCCTGCGTGGTAAAACAATTTGTAGAGCGTGAATTAGAAACAGGATGTCTCATTGAAATATCTTTATCAGATCCCATTGTGCCCTGTGAGATTGGGTTTTTATATCAGGAGATTCAGCCGTTTAATGAAAATATTTTGAAGTTTATGAGAGTGTAATTTGCAAATAATTTGATGAATTTTATTTGGTGGTATTATGGATAATCAGTTTGCATGGGTAGATTTTTATAGGGAATTTGCTGGTAATCTTTTGAAGTACAAAAATAACAGAGATGAGCTGATTGAGAAGGTTAAAGCCATTTATTCTGAGACTGGTATTAGTATGCCTACTCTGGAAAGAGACAATCAATTGGTGGACATGGACCCCTTCACAGTGTTTGGCCTTTTTAATAAAAGTTCTATGCGTGGAGAAAACAGAATTAAGATTATCACTGCTTTAAAGAAGATTTTTGAGGTGGCTGCAGCAGTACCAAATGTGTTTGATAGTATTCCGGTGCTGAATAATCAGAATGCTGTGTTTTATTATTTCATTGATAAAAGAGGTGCCAGTGATATTGATGATCTTTGGAGTCTGTTTGGTTCTGCCCTCAAGTATGCAGCAGACCCGTCTGCTGATAACAGAGTTGTATTTTCTAAATATTTTGACCTGGTTATTAATAAGAAGGGAAGTGGAAACAGCAAAATTACGATAGGGTTATATTGGATTTCGCCGGATGTCTTTTTAAACCTGGACAGCCGCAATAGATGGTATATTTACGAATCTGGTAAGATTCCAGATGATATAGTGGCAGATCTTCCGGAGATTGAAAACAAGATTGCAGCAAAGAAATATTTTGAGATAGTTGAAAAACTTCGTACTTATGTGCAAAGTGATAAAAGCCTGATTAAGGATTTTAAGGAATTATCATTTGAAGCGTGGAGGTATTCTACCAGGGTCAATGAAGATATAAAAGCAGAAAAGATTCAAATACAGAGAAAGAAAAGGGGAGCAGGCCTTGCGGATGAAGATGTGGATACGGTCCATTATTGGATTTATTCTCCCGGTGATGGCGCGTGTAAATGGGATGAATTCTACGAGTGTGGAATCATGGGGCTTGGATGGAGCCAGATAGGCGATCTTTCACAGTATACATCTAAGGAAGAAATGAAAGCTGCCATGAAAGAAAGAGTAGATCCAACCAGACCATATAAAAATGCTGCTCACGCTACATGGCAATTTTCACAGGAAATGAAGCCAGGAGATATTGTATTCGCAAAAAAGGGAATGTATACATTGATTGGCCGCGGTATTGTTACATCTGACTATATTTATGATTCAGAGGATTCGGAATATCCAAATATACGCAGGGTAAATTGGACAAATAAAGGCGAATGGCCCCATCCCGGACAGGCTGTTATGAAAACACTGACTGACATCACAGCATACACAGATTATGTGGCGAAGTTAAATGCTTTGTTTGAAATAAATGAAAATCAGGAAGATATAGAACCGGAAGAAAGGACATTCCCGGCATATAGTGCAGAGAAGTTTCTGGAAGAAGTTTATATGGACAAAAGCAGCTTTGATACTTTGGTAGAATTAATTCATGTGAAGAAAAATGTAATTCTGCAGGGTGCTCCAGGTGTAGGCAAAACTTTTGCGGCAAAACGGATCGCATATGCTGTGATGGAATGCAAAGATCAGGATCGTGTCATGATGGTACAATTTCACCAGAGTTATACATATGAGGATTTTATCGAGGGATTCAGACCTTCTAGTACAAGTGATGGATTTGAGATTAAGAAAGGGTCTTTTTATAATTTCTGTAAAAAGGCGGCAGATGATCAGGAAAAAGATTATTTTTTTATTATTGATGAGATCAATCGAGGAAATCTCAGCAAGATTTTTGGCGAGCTCTTTATGCTGATTGAGAATGATAAGCGCGGAAATGCGCTGCAGCTGCTGTATTCTGATGAGAAGTTTTTTGTACCGGAGAATGTTTATATTATTGGTATGATGAATACGGCAGACAGGAGCCTGGCCATGCTGGATTATGCCCTGCGCCGCAGGTTTGCGTTTTTTGAGATGAAGCCAGGATTTTCCAGTGACGGATTCAAAAAGTACAAAAAGGCATTTGCAGACAGCAGATTTGACAGATTGATTGACTGCGTTGAGAAATTGAATACTGCCATTGCAGAAGATACTTCTCTAGGAGAAGGTTTTTGCATTGGGCATAGTTATTTTTGTGATTTGAAAGAAGTGACGGATAAAGTTTTGTCGAATATTGTAGAATATGAGTTGGTACCGCTGCTCAGGGAATATTGGTATGATGAACCGATTAAAGGAAACGATTGGATGGCTAAATTAAGGAGTTCTATTAAGTGATACCTGTTAAGAATATTTACTATATGCTTGCATATGTGTTTCAGATTCTGAATGAAGATGGATTTAAAAATGTGGCAGTAGAACAATTTGATAATGTAGCTGAGTTGTGTGCGGCAATTCTGGTAAAAGGCGTTTCCCTACAGTTAAAGAGGGGGCTTGCCCGGGAGTATATCCCAGGAACTGAGGCTCTGGCGGGAATCAGAGGCAGGATGGATATTACGGAATCCATTAAGACACGAACGATGATACGAAAACGGATGGTCTGCACTTATGATGAGTTTTCTGTAAATACTTACATGAACCGGATTATCAAGACAACAATGGGGCAGCTTCTGCATGCGGATATTAGTAAATCCAAGAAGAAAGAGATTCGTAGGCTGTTGGTATTTTTTAGTGAAGTACAAGAGCTTGAGATACATTCTATTAACTGGAAACAGCAATATTCCAGGAATAATCAGATGTACAGGCTGATGATATCTATCTGTTATCTGGTACTGAAGGGCTTGCTCCAGACTACTGCGGATGGCAGTATCCGGTTGATGCAGTTTGTTGATGAGCACAGAATGTGTGATCTTTATGAGAAATTTATTCGAGAGTATTATCGTCAGGAATTCCCAGAGATTAAGACGGGGGGGTCGTGGATATCCTGGCAGCTGGATGACGGTTTTGGTGATATGCTGCCGATGATGAAGACAGATATTATGCTTTCCTATCAGGAGAGGATTCTCATTATTGATGCCAAGTACTATGAGTACACAACACAGTCACAGTATGATAAGTGCACTGTGCATTCCGCAAATTTGTATCAGATTTTTTCCTATGTGAAGAATAAGGAATACGAGTTAAAAGATGATCCCCATGAGGTATCGGGTATGCTTTTATATGCTGGTACAGATGAGGAAATTCAGCCAGATCAAAAATATAGGATGAGCGGCAATCGAATCAGCGTGAGAACATTGGATCTGAATCAGGATTTCAGTATGATTAGGGAACAGTTGGATGGAATTGTCCGGGAATATTTTGGGGAAGCGGCAGAATTTTCAAAAAGATAGAAGGATTAATGTGGTGCTATATAATATTGTCAAGATATACTAAAACACCAGTTTACAACTTTTGAAATTTTCTAAAACCTGATAAGATGTAGTCTTCCACAACCTTTATCAGGATAGAACAATTTTTAATGGTTTCGAGAAATTTCCCGAAACTGCATAAAATTATATCTGCCTGGATCTGTTGGCCAATTTCGTACTGGGTTTCCTGTGCGCTGGCAGACTGATACCCAGAAAAGGTTTCATCGCTGTAGGGAAGCAGTGTCATCGCGCTGTAAGACAAGCTGATCAGATTCACCAGCCGTTCGGTCCCATCCAATGAAATCCGGTCCCCGCGCTTTCTGGGACGGCCCTTTTTCCCAGTCCTGGCAGGCGGAAGTCCGTAAAGAACCGTATCGACCCTTGCATTACAGACCATTTCCAGGTTTTCAAACTGTTCCACAAGGGCGGCCGCTTCCGCTTTTGGATACCAGCTGTCACACAACAGGATCACCTGACGATCCGCACCAATGGTTTTCATTGCCTGCGCTGCCAGTTCAGCAGCCAGGGCAGGTTTACTCTTTTCCTTATCCCAGAGCCGGCAGCCTGCCGGAACAGAAAGATAAAGGATTTTCCCATGCTGGTATATCGGAAAAGAGAGCAGGAGACTGACCATACAGTGTCCATTGAGGTAATTTAGAACCATTATGTGCGGCATGATCGTACAATTTAGAACAAAGTTCAAAATGCTTACCTGATTTTTCAACCATAGTATCGTCAATGAAAAGAAAAAGCGGCTGATCTTCCAAAGAGCCGGGAACAGCCCGGACTGCTTTGGACACGGTAACATCATTCCAGACAGAGTGATCATAGGCATCTCTTTTCATATGGATTTTTGTTTGGATACTTAAATTATACCGCAAAAGAGATCGGGTTTGTATTTTATTTTCCAAAAATCAAAAAGTTGTAAACTGGTGACTTTTATAGAAAAGCCGATAATTTTGTTTTGTAGTTGACGTACATAGAAGCGCACGTTAAAATTATAGAAACAGCGATTACTGCAACAAAAACAAGAGAGAATATATATCAGCTGATACAGGATGTGAATGCAAACTGTACACCAGTAACAATTACCAACAGCAGAGGGAAAAATGCAGTTTTGATCGGTGAGGAAGATTGGAAATCAATTGAAGAAACTTTATATCTGATGTCCATACCCGGTATGGCAGAGTCGATTATGGAAGGTGGAAATACCTCTGTTTCAGATTGTCCTTGTCATTATCTATACGATAGTTAATGGCAAAGGTCGTGTTTATTTTGGGCTTGTAGCCTGCTGACTAAATGTTAAGATGCATGTAGATGAAGATAGGATTTTGATGGGAAGATTAAGAAAAATGACAGGAGGGCATATATTTGACAATAGCCGAGTTTGAGCAGATTCTTTCAAAAGGCGAGAATTTAACCGTTGAATTTAAAACATGGATATATGCTAAGGATATGCGAGAGCGTATTTCTTTAGCTGTAGATGAGCTTGTTGCATTTGCCAATGCCAAAGGCGGTACTGTTTATATGGGCGTCGAAGATGATGGAACAGTGACAGGCTGTAACAAATATGATCCACAGAAAATTATGGAATCTATCTATGACAGGACTCGTCCGGCGCTATTTACGGAAATAGAAGTGATTTACTATGAAGGAAAAGACGTACTGGCAATAAAAGTTGAGAGAGATGGAACGACCTATGCCACTTCAGATGGAAGATGCTTAAAGCGGTTAGGCAAGAACTCAAAACCCTATTATCCGGATGAAATGAGCAATAAGTATACATGTATTCAAAGTCCTGACTTTTCAGGACAGATTTTGGCGGATAGCACAGTAGAAGATATAAATGTGTTAGAGATATACAATCTAAAGGAAAAATTGAAAGTGCGTGACCCGAAATCTTCCTTACCTGAATTGGAGGATATGTCTTTTTTGAGAGATTTGGGATTGGTAAAAGAAGATGAAGGTGTTGACAGGCTTACAATTGCAGGGCTGCTTTTTGTGGGTAAAGAAACAGCGATTAATCGGCTGCTGCCGCAGGCGGAAGTGATATATCTTCATTATTCGGCGGACAATATGGAAGAATATGATTCTCGATTGGATTTAAAACAGCCGATAATATCTGTGATTGACCGTTTAACGGAAAAGATACAAAATACTAATAAAATCGTAAATGTACAGGTAGGGTTGTTTCGGTTGGAAGTCGAGGACTTCTCAGAAAAGGTTTTTCAGGAGGCACTTTTTAATGCATTATCACACAGAGATTATTTGAATATGGGAGCAGTATATGTAAAACATTATCCGGATAGAATCGTAATCGAAAATCCAGGTGCTTTTCCAGAGGGAGTGAATGAGAAAAATATAATCACACATCCGTCCACGCCAAGAAATAAACTGATTGCGGAGACATTACAAAGGCTAAAATATGTGCAAAGAACGGGACAAGGTGTTGATATCATCTTTCGTGAGATGATTTCTTCAGGGAAACCATATCCGCAGTATCATGCATACAGTGAAGCAGTGACGCTGACTATATTTAGTGCGATTGATGATGTGAATTTTGTTAAATTTATTGCTAGTGAGCAGGATAAGATTCAAAAAATGCTGCCTTTGCCGGAACTAATGATATTGCGGTATTTGACAGATAATAAAAAAATCATGTTGTCGGAGGTTCAAGGATTGACACAGCTGCCTATAGCAGAGGCGCGAAAAAGCTGCAATAATCTTATGAGGGACGGTTTGGTTGGATTATCCGGTAAGGAGTATATGTTGACAGCTAAAGTCTATGACGCAATTAAATCAGATGTAGAATACACCCAAGATATTGTGATTCGGTATGTAAAAGCCAAAAGCTTGATAGAGGAATATTTGCAGTCTGCCAAATTTATAACGAATGAAAAAATCCGAGAACTGTGCGGATTCACGAGGCAGCAGGCGAGAATTACTTTGGATAAAATGCGGGATGAAGGAATATTGCGGTTGGAAGGGAAGGGACGTGCAGCTAGGTATTATAGAAATTAATGCGTTTTTAATGCGTTCCAAATGCGTTTTTTTGAGTGGAGACGCATATAAAAAACGCATTAAAAGAAAAACAGATGCAGCTTGTTTTGCGATAGCACCCGTGGGGTCTGCCCCAGCGAAGCCTGTATATTGGGATTTAGAGGTCATAAACCACGGCCCTCCAAAATCCCATAGTATTCTTCCACGGGTTTTTAACGCTCTGTGGGTATTTTTTAAAGACGCCTGGGGTCTTTCTATAATTCAAATTATAAGATTTTTCTTTCCGCCGATGCAAAGCTTTATATATCCCAGTCTGTGATGAGTATATGCAAAAAACAATATTATCCCTCTTCGTATTCTGGAAGCAAATGAGATGGGCCTGTTGATTGAATTTGCCAAAATGGGTATCGGAGTCTCCTGCGTGGTAAAACAATTTGTAGAGCGTGAATTAGAAACAGGATGTCTCATTGAAATATCTTTATCAGATCCCATTGTGCCCTGTGAGATTGGGTTTTTATATCAGGAGATTCAGCCGTTTAATGAAAATATTTTGAAGTTTATGAGAGTGCAGTCGAGGAAGCATCAGAGCATAGAAAGAAGGATGTTATGAACAAAAACACAATAAACAGAATCCGAAAATTTGTAACAGACCGGGAATGGAATCCATCCCACACACCGGCGAATCTGGCGAAAAGCATATCCATTGAAGCGAGTGAGCTTCTGGAATGTTTCCAGTGGAGCGAGACAGAGTATGACCTTGATCATGTGAAGGAAGAACTGGCGGATGTGATTATTTATTGTCAGGATATGCTGGATAAGCTGGAATTGGATGTGGATGAAATCGTAAATGACAAGATGACTAAGAATGAGGAAAAATACCCGGTTGAGAAAGCGAAGGGGATGTAGGAGACGGACATGGAAAAAATTCTGCTTCTGGAAGATGACATCAGTCTGATTGACGGCCTGACGTATTCTCTGAAGAAAAATGGATTCTCTATAGAGACAGCCGGGACTATTGAGGAGGCAGAGAAGTTTCTGGCAGAATGTACAGACTTTGATCTGCTTCTTTTCGACGTGACGCTGCCGGATGGAAGTGCATTTGCGCTGTGCGAGAAAATCAGGGAGGCGAATAATCCGGTTCCTATTATTTTTCTGACGGCATCGGATGAGGAAACCAGTGTTATCCGGGGGTTGGACTGCGGCGGGGACGACTATATCACGAAACCTTTTAAGCTGGGGGAACTGTGCTCCCGAATCCGTGCGCTGCTTCGGCGCAGCCACAGGCTGAATGCGGAGCCGGGGATTCTGCAGTCAGGAGATTTGACGGTAAATCTGGCCGAGAGCAGGGTATTTTTCCGCGGTAAGGACATGGAGTTTACCGGGGCGGAGTACAGGCTGTTGTGTCTGTTTCTGCAGAACAGCGGAAGGATTCTCACCAGAGGGGCCATTTTGGACAGACTGTGGGACCGCGCCGGAAATTTTGTAGATGATAATACGGTGTCTGTGTATGTGCGGCGTCTGCGGGAAAAACTGGAAAGAGATCCATCTCATCCAGAGCATATTAAGACTGTCCGGGGAGTGGGGTATCAGTGGAAGGAGTAGAGCGGCTTGAAATTTTTATATGAAAAACAGACCCGCAGATTTTATATCTTTCTGGCGGTGCTGTGTGTGTTACAGATTTTTCTTTTGGGTGTCTGCGGTGCTGTGCAGACCTGGGGTATCCGGCGGGTACTTGTGGAGAGGGAACTTGCGGCAGTTTCTTATCTTCTGGAGGAAGGAGTCCCGCCTGCGGTGGCAGCTTCTGCCTGGAATCACACGAAAGTGACGGAGGAAGGGGAAGAACTGCTGGAAAAAATCGGACACACCACCCATACGCAGAGTTATCTGCTGCTTCTCGCAGAGCAGACATCACTCCCTCTGATTTTATCTCTGTTATCAGAGGGAATTTTATTTGGGGCAGTATTGCTGGGCAGCGCAGGTCTGTATTTTCAGAGGCGGGAAAAACTTTATGAAAGAGCGGAAAAGGTTGTGGCACAGTATGGGGACAACCGGTTCGACGGGCACCTGTCGGCAGAGGGGCCGGGGGCAGTGTACCAACTGTTTTGGAGAATCGAACAGCTTGCCCTGTCACTGCAGGCAAAAAGCGAGATGGAATATAAGGCAAAAGAATTTCTAAAAGACATGATATCTGATATTTCTCATCAGTTAAAAACTCCCCTTGCGGCATTGAATATGTATATGGAGATTATGACAGAGGAAGCGGCTCATGAGGAGACTGTGAAAAAATTCACGGAGAAATCTATGCAGTCTTTGAATCGGATGGAACAGCTGATTCAGTCCCTTTTGAAAATAGCCCGTCTGGATACGGGAAATATTGTTTTTGAAAAGAGGCGGTGTTTTGTGGCTGAGATAGCGGCGGAGGCGGCGGCAGATTTTCTGGAGCGGGGGAAACGGGAAGGAAAGAAGATTTTGCTGGATGCCGATTTGGAAGAGACGGTTTTCTGCGACTTTGAGTGGACGAAGGAGGCGGTGGGAAATCTAGTAAAAAATGCTTTGGACCACACAGAGCGGGGAGGGATTATCCGCATCAGCTGGAAGCGTTCACCGGCGATGGTATGTCTGAATGTGGAGGATAATGGATACGGCATTGCCCCTGAAGATATCCATCATATTTTCAAAAGATTTTACCGGAGCAGAAGGTCTGGCAGCAGGCAGGGAGCAGGACTTGGGCTTCCCCTGGCAAAATTAATTGTGGAAGACCAGGGCGGGAATCTGTCTGTACAGAGCGTGCTGGGGGAGGGGGCTGTATTTCGGATGGCCTTTTTTGAGTCAGACGGAATTTAATCTGAGCAAAGAACCCATCCGCATGGATCTGCTGATCATCAAGAAACTTGCAGATGTCAGGATAGAGAATGAACTGGGACATATTAAAAAAATATAATGTGGTGGAATATAAAAGTCCAGAACAGGCGCCGTTTGATACCCAGATTGTGGTAACAAAGGAGCTTAAAGGGAGACGCACCGTACAATGCGTGTTCTATCGAAACAGGTAAAGGAAGAGGATGTCCGGGCATTTGTTGAAAAGGCTGTACAGATGACTGGAATTGGGACAATAAATTCCTGCCGGGATTCCATTGCGCGACCATATCATACTGGGAGATGATGGCTGCTATTATAGTTTTATGGAAAACAGCGGGTACTTAAGAAAAGATGCAGGCAGCATAACAATCTAACTTTCTAAATCTTACAAATCTGTAAGACACCATTCACCAAAATGTAAGACTGCAGTGTTATACTTCTTTGCAGATTCAGAAGTAAGAAACTGGGAATCATTCTTTAAAGAGCAAAGAAAGGCAGGGAGCAGTAATTGGAAATTCTAAAGGCAGAGAATCTGAGTAAGACTTACGGAACAGGGGAAGCCCGTGTGGAGGCACTGAAAGATGTATCGTTTTCCATGGCCAGAGGGGAATTCGCCGCCGTGGTGGGAGCGTCCGGTTCTGGAAAAAGTACTCTTTTGAACTGTATCGGCGGGCTGGATACAGCGGATTCCGGCAGAGTGTTTTTAAACGGGAAGGATATTTTTGACATGGGTGAGGATGAGAGGACGATTTTCCGCAGGCAGAGCATTGGGTTTGTTTTCCAGTCCTTTCATCTCATTCCGGAGCTGAACGTGGAGCAGAATATTATTTTTCCCATTCTGTTGGATTATAAGAAACCGGATAAGGACCGGGTAGAGGAGATTTTGGAGGTGCTGGGGCTGGAAAACCGGCGCAGACATCTGCCGGGGCAGCTTTCCGGGGGACAGCAGCAAAGGGTGGCCATTGGGAGGGCAATGATTACACGGCCTATACTGGTTTTGGCAGATGAACCTACGGGAAATCTGGATTCCCAGAGCAGCCGGGATGTGATGGACTTGCTGTGTAAGGCCGCCCGGCATTATCAGCAGACGGTTTTGATGATCACCCACAATATGAATCTGACCCAATCGGCAGACCGGGTATTTCAAGTTGTGGACGGCAGGCTTGGCGAGCTGGGAGGTGGTAGATAAGTGAAACATTATCTGGATTTGATTTCCATCTCGGCAAAGCACCATAAGGCACAGACCCGGATGACCCGGTTTTGTATTGTGCTGGCAGTGTTTCTGGTTACAGTGATTTTTGGCATGGCGGATATGGAAATGCGTTCCCAGCTGGTTCAGGCCGTGAGAACGGATGGGAGCTGGCATGCGGGATTTTTGGTGAACGAGGAACAGGAGGCGCTTATCGGGGCACGGCCGGAGGTGAAACAGACGGCACGGTATGAGTCTTTGAACTACCGCCTGAAAGACCATTATCAAATTGAAGGAGAGGAAACCGTGATTTGCGGGTTTGACAGGGAGTTTCTGGATATGTATCCGGATGTGGACATTGTGGAGGGAACCTTTCCTCAGTCAGAAGATGAGGCGGTGGTCAACGAAAATATCATAAACCGTCTGGAGTTGGAAATCGGTGAAATGATTTCTCTGAAGACGCCTCAGGGGGCACAGATAGATTTGCGGATTACCGGGATTACAAAGAATACGGCTTTGATGGCAGAGCACGACGCTTTTGGCATATTCCTCAGCATGGACGGGTTTTTCGCCCTGAATCCAGAAAGTACAGAGGCGGACCAGGAGGCAGTCTGTTTTGTGATTTTCCGCCCGTACTGTAATATTCAAAAGGCCATTGGGGAAATTTCTTCACAGCTGGGGCTTGGGGAGGAGCAGGTGAGGCAGAACGCAAAGGTGCTGATGCTTTTGTTTCAGAGCCGGGATACGTATCTGATGCGGTTTTACTTTGTGGCCGGGGTGCTGGCAGTGCTGGTTGTGGCCGCCGGGGTGTTTATGATTGCGGCCAGCATGAACAGTAATATTGCCCGGAGAACGGAATTTTTCGGAATGATGCGCTGTCTGGGCGCGGTTCGAAAGCAGATCGTCCGGTTTGTCCGCCGGGAAGCGCTGAGCTGGTGTAAGACGGCGGTTCCAGCCGGGCTTCTTGCGGGGACGGTGGTGGTGTGGCTGTTGTGCAAAATGCTTCGGTTTTTGAGCCCTGGGCTTTTTGAGGGGCTTCCTGTGTTTGGAATCAGCTATATAGGACTGGCCGCCGGGACCGTTGTGGGAGTTATCACCGTACTTCTGGCCGCCAGGTCTCCGGCGAAGCAGGCAGCGGGAGTGTCTCCGCTGGCGGCAGTTTCGGGGAATGCAAGAACAGTCCAGGCGGCAAAGAGGGCGGCGGATACCCGCTTTTTTAAAGTAGATGCGGCTTTGGGAATCCACCATGCCATGGGAAGCAGAAGGAATTTCTTTCTGGTCACAGGCTCTTTTGCTTTCAGTATTATTTTGTTTCTTTCCTTCAGCACAGCGGTTGATTTTATGCACCATGCCATCACGCCCCTGCGCCCGTCGGCGCCGGATATTTATGCGTACAGCGAAGATACTTCCAATAAGATTCCCTCCAGGCTTGTGGATGAGCTGAAAAATTATCCAGGGGTAAAACGGGTATTTGGAAGAAGTTATGGGGAGCTTTCTGCCTTTGCCGGAGAAAAGGAAATCACACTTACAGTGCTTTCCTATGATGAGCAGCAGTTCTCATGGGCAGAAAAGTCTCTGATTGAGGGAAGTCTGTCAGAGGTCATCTCAGGGAAAGGGCTGCTCTTAGTCTACAGGAGCGGCAGCCTATTGAAAATGGGCAGCAGTGTCACGCTTTTACCGCAAACGGGCAGGCAGCAGGTATCTGTCAGCGGGGTGCTGTCAGATGTTCCTTATAATTATGGAACAAGTAAAAATACTGGCATTGAGGAAGAAATGGTGATCTGTTCAGAAGAAATGTTCGAGAAGCTGACAGGAGAGCAGGATTATGCAGTGCTTGATATGCAGCTTCAGCCTGATGCCGGGGATGCCCAGGTGCAGCAACTGCGCAGGGCGGTGGAACAGGCCTGCGGCAGGGAGATTTCTTTCTCTGACAAAAGAATTGGTAACCGGGAGGCAAAAGGGGCAGGCTATTCTATGGCTGTGTTTCTCTATGGATTTTTGGTGGTGATTGCCATGATTGGGTTTTTCAATATTATGAATTGTATTGCCATGAGTGTGTCAGCGCGGATGAGAGAATATGGAGCCATGCGTGCAGTGGGAATGGAAGTCCGCCAGCTGGCCCGCATGATATGGGGGGAAACTCTCACCTATACGGTCTGTGGCACGGTCTTCGGCTGTGCCGTGGGACTGCCGCTGAACAGGGCCTTTTTCCGGTCCCTGGTAACATCCAGGTGGGGTGATGCCTGGACACTGCCCGGGTGGGAGTTTCTGGTAATTGTGGCCGTGATGTCTGTATCCGTGTGTCTGGCGGCGGCAGGACCGGTGAGGCGCATCAGGCAGATGACGGTTGTGGAAACCATTGGAAGGTGAGAGCATCCCCGATGAAATCAGTTATTATAGTCCGATGTGCGCCTGATTTCTGCCTGTTTGAATATTGATTTACGATAAAATCTCCGGCTGTGGATATTCCTGTCCCTGAGTATCCGCAGTCATGGATTGAATCACCTGGGGTTCCAGGGGTTTGTCACTGCCATCGGTGGGAACCTGGGCGATTTTGTCAATCACTTCCAGCCCTTCTGTGACTTTTCCGAAAGCGGCATAGGCGCCGTCTAAGTGGGGAGAAGTCTCATGCATCAGGAAAAACTGAGAACCGGCGCTGTTGGGATGCATGGCCCGGGCCATGGAGATTACCCCTGGTTCGTGTTTCAGGTCATTGGGGAAACCATTCTGGGCAAATTCTCCCCGGATGGCATATCCCGGTCCGCCCATCCCTGTTCCGTCGGGGCAGCCGCCCTGAATCATAAATCCTGGAATCACACGGTGGAAGATAAGGCCGTTGTAAAATCCTTTTTCCACAAGGCTGAGAAAATTATTTACAGTATTTGGGGCAATGTCCGGGTACAGCTCCACTTTCATAACATCCCCGTTTTCCATAGTAATTGTTACAATTGGATTCGGCATGGTAATGAATTCCTTTCTTAAATGTTGAATATTTACGGAAATTATTATAATATGGAGGAAAGAAAACTGCAAGTGGATATTACCTGTGGACGATAACTTAAAGAACGGAATATAATCTAGGAGGAATGGAAATGAGTGGCAAAATGGAAGGAACACAAGTAAATGAAAACGGCTGCGGCGGACATCATAACCACCAACACGAGCATGATCACCACAACCATCATGGGGGCAGCAGGGTGATTATGGGAAGCTCGGATGGACATATTCTCGGCACAATGACTGCCTATACCCCGGCCTCTCTGCCTGTGGCTGTGATGAATATGGAGCTGTCCATGAAAGATGCTTCTGTTTTTATCAAAGAAAATGGAGGCGTTCCGCTGGAGATCAAAGCAAGTCTGAAAGATACCAGTTCTACAGTCATACTGAACCTGGTGGGGACAGAGATTTTCCGTTCGGAAAATCAGGAGAGTACAGAGTCAGATGCTTCAAGGGTGAAGTGCAAACTGCTGGCTGCAGCAGATGGGATAGAATCTCAATTGCTGAGAGGGGCTCTGGAGGAATATATGGGGTATTTTGTGGATAATTCTTTTTAGAATCATAAATTGATAAAGAGTGGCGCTGGAGATTACCTCTGGCACCACTCTTTGTCTGCAGGTTTTATTTGATTATCGGATTGCTCCCTCTCCGCCCATGAGAGCTGTCAATTCTTCTATCCGCTCCAGAGGAAATGGAGGTTTGGATAATGGCCTCATGGCAATGGACATGAGTTTCATTGGATTATCGTCTGCCGCCACACGGTTTGACGATAACTCACCGCATCTGCCGCATCGGTGGATGACGGCCCACTCACCGTTTTTTCTAACCCACACGGCAACTGGCTCCATAATCCCTCCACAGTCAGAAGCCCGGTCGCCTGGTTCTATATCCACATGAAGGCTACTCAGACAATTTGGGCAGTGGTTTCGGTGATTCGTTCCCGCGCCCCCGGGAACGACCATCCGACTGCAGACTCTGCAGGTGAAGATATCATTACAGGCATGGGTTTTATAATAATTTTTTTCATATTTTTTCCGTTTATTTTCACGGTTCATTGTTTTTTCCTCCTGAAAGTCTTTCTAAATGAGTCTTCCGGGAGGTTTGCCGGGTTATTGTATGCAAGCCTCCCGGCTTGACACAATAGCACATCTGTTGTTCTTCAAACAGCATTCCCCTTTCTGTCATTTATTTTATGGCTGGGGACTGTCCCCTAATGCCAATTACTTGAGTATAACAGGGAATCATTGTTCTTGCAATAGTATTTTTCTTCAAGAGCGTGTCCTTTTTGCTTCAGTATTTTGTCGTTATATCCCAATTATGGGATTGGTTTTCCCCGGTTCAAGATTTACTGCCAAGTCAAAAGTCGGAACGAGAATCAGATCGTACCTTGCCTTGATATAATGCTTGTAAAACTTTCTTTGCAGCTCGGATAAATACGGTACTTCGTCGATAAACGCACCTATTTTATCCATATTAATCCGAGGTACAATCCGCTTTACAGCCTCATTGCAGCCATCATATTCTCCTGTCATTAAAAAATCACGGTAATTGATTTTTCTGTTATTCTGCTTAATGACTGAGGTGGGATATTGATAGATTCTGGAATGCAGTGCGTCTGTAGCGAACACATTCCAAAAGTGTCTCTCCAGAGCTTCCGGCGATACATACTGCTGTTTTCTGATGGTATCAAGAATATCCTCAAGCTCCGTTCTCGTACCGTTTGAATCCGATTCCAGAATCGTATTCTTAATGGAACAGAAATCGAAGAACCTCTTTCCGGCTGCTGTGAAATCCTTGCAGGCGCAGACAATTTTCTCCTTGCCCCGGTCTTAAAAGTTCCGAGTAAGGTTTCATGCGCCGTTATATGCTTTGCCGAGTACTGTCCGGCAGCCTGTAAAGTCGATTGTTTCAGCCATTTTTCCTCGGTCCCTTAAAGATATTTTGTTCTCAGATAATCGGCGTGTTCCTTTGTGATTGCGCCGTCGTTGATTTCCGCAAGATTGAT
Organism: uncultured Lachnospiraceae bacterium; assembly: GCA_910588825.1. GTDB lineage: Bacteria > Bacillota > Clostridia > Lachnospirales > Lachnospiraceae > MGBC164599. Next base: position 9,064 of record CAJURF010000052.1, on the reverse strand, counting down.
GCTGCCAGACAATTCTCCCCATAGACAGTCAAGCAACGGCGATTTGTTTTTCAGACCTTCTTTGTAAGCATCCAAATCATGCTGTAAATAGGCGGGCAGGCCGTATTCGTAGGAGCGTTCCTTCTGTGTCTGATGGATTCCTTCAGCGGTTAGCATCTCCATTGACACACCAAGCGACTTTGCCAGCTTATACACCGTTTCGGCGGAGCATTTTTCCAGCTTGGTTTTACCGCTGCATATATCGTTCAGTGTAGCGTGGGGAATTCCTGCATCTGTGGCTAATCTGTATTTGGTCATGTTTCGTTTTTTCAACAGTCTCTCGATTATCATTCCGGTCACATCCTCTCTGTTATGATTATATCGGTATGCCGAAATAATGTCAAGGGCTGCACCATTTACCGTATTTTTGGTAATAAATTTTGCCTTTTATGCATTCCCGTGAACGGGGAATTTCAGAGGATTTTCCTCAAGACGGTCATTTCAAACTTTTCCCCGTTTGACAATTCTGTAAGTTCTGTCACATAATCCTCCGGAATATAATATTCACTGTTGACAAGGATTAGATTCCATCCCAGAGAAGTGTCTGCCTGGTTTTCACCGGAAAGTATACGTTCCGGCCAGGAGGAACGGTACCATCTTTGTCTCTAAGACATATTCTCAATATAATTCTCCAGCATATCCAGATTCCTGGGCAGCGGCAGGGAGGAATCCAGAATCCCTTTCTTACAGAGACTCTCAAACAGAGACAGCACTGCAGGCTGAGCAAGATTCGTCTGTTCCAGCACAGGCTTGTTCATAAATACTTCCAGCGGGCTTCCCTGCATCAGAACCTGTCCGTTATGAAGAAGCACAATCTCATCGGCCCACTCCAGGGCATAATTTACGTCATGGGTGGACATGAGGACCGTGATTCCGTCCTGGGTCAGCTGGTTGACAATGTTGTTCACCATAATGGTGTGCTTGGGGTCCAGGGCTGCTGCTGGCTCGTCCAGGATAATAATCTCCGGATGCATCACCAGGATATCTGCAATGGATACCTGTTTTTTCTGCCCCCCGCTCAGGGCATGGGTGGGTTTGTGGCGGAAAGGAGTAATCTCCAGATGTTCAATGACCTGTTCCACCTCTTTTTGGGCTGTCTCTAGGTCCACCCCCAGATTGAGGATTCCGAAAGAGATCTCCTGATAGACACTGGCTGAGAACAGCTGGCTGTCAGGGTCCTGGAAAATAATCCCCACCTTACTTCTCAACTCCAGCAAGCCTTTCCGTGAGTAGTCATAAGGCTTTCCACAGTAGTACAAAGTACCCTGTTTCGGTTTGTGAATACCATTACAGCATAGAAAGAAAGTAGATTTTCCGGAACCGTTTGCACCCATAAAGGCTATTTTCCTGCCCCGGAAAATTTCCAGGGAAAGGCCGTTTAAAGAGTGGCTGTCTCCATTGTCATAGGAGAAATGCAGATTTTCAGCTTTTAAAATCGGGGTTTCATTCATTTTTATTTGCTCCAATTGTGATGTGGTTCAGCCTGTAAGGATTAACGTTTTAATCACAGTATAAATCAGCAGCAGGCTTTCAAAAAGGATGATCCAGATAATTTCCCTGGACTTTGGCGGGTACTGCTCGTCCAATACTTTCAGTCTGCCGTCGTAGCAGCGGGCTTCCATGGAATCATACAGGGCGCCGGACTTGGCCATGGCCCGTATGAGAAGTACAGAGGCCATGGCGCCAAATGATTTTAAGGAAGTTCTGAAATTACGGTTTCCCAAGCGGGAGTCCTGGGATATGGATATAGCAGAAGATATCTCAAGCAGCAGGAAGATGTACCGGTAAATCAGAAGCATCAGTTCGGCCAGCAGATCTGGGCAGTGCAGTTTTTTCAACACAGATAGAATATCGGTCATGGGAGTGTTGAAAGATAGAAAATACAGACAGGAAACACTGGACAGAGCGGTGAGAATCATCTGCACACCCCGGTGCAAAGAGGCATAGCTGCCAGTGAGATAATAACTTCCCACTGGAAATGCAAATGCATTTAAAGGGGTGTGGGAAATGTTGACGATTACTGCCAGAGTGCTGATGATCAGAAAGGCAAGGGGAATCATCAAATAATGCCAATACTGAGAAAATGGGATTCCGCCCTTTTTCACAGTCAGAATCCCGTTTACCGCCAATACTAAGACTGCCATTAACAGAGACCGGCTGGCCACACAGAAAACGAGGGTCAGCACGGTATATGTAAATTTTTCCATGGCGTTCACGTACCGGAGCCTGGAATAATAACAGAGTTTGTCAATGGTAAGCATTGCGCATATTTTCCTGTTTTCTGCGTTCTACAAAACGGCCCATAAAGAAAGCCAGCACACCCACGCCAATACCTGTCTGCAGACAAAAGATCAGACTTTCTACTTCGCCCGGCAGTTCTCCTCCCAGCATGGATTCCAGTATAGGAGTGAACCAGGGTGTGTAAGCTTCTCCGGATATTTCTTCCACCATGACACTTCCTGCATCGTCAGAACCGCCGAATTCGGCGCCCTTTCTCATGAACAGAGGTACAATGGCCAAAAGAACCACCAGGGCGAGAAGGATTGCAACGGTTGCTGTATTTTTTCGGGTTTTTACTGTTTCCATATTAACGAACCTCCTGTTCTTTGATAAAGCCCACTGATTTTAACTCGGGCATTGCATAGGTTTCCAGACCAATCACAATTAGCACAGTCAGAATTCCTTCGCTGACAGCCAGTGGCAGCTGAGTAGGGGCGAAAACTCCCAGGAATTTCACAACAGAAGCCGCAATCCCTCCGGATTCGGATGGGTAAGCCATAGCAAGCTGGACGCTGGTGACACAGTAAGTGAACAGGTCTCCCATCATGGCGGCCAGGAAAATGCCGGCTTTGCGGTTTATTTTTAGTTTCTGACAGAGCTTATATACGCCGAAAGCCAGGAATGGACCGGCAATGGCCATAGAAAAAGTATTGGCTCCTAAAGTGGTAAGCCCTCCGTGAGCCAGAAGGACTGCCTGGAAAATCAGAACAATCAATCCCAAAATACTTACAGCCGATGGGCTGAATAAAATTGCGCCCAGTCCGGTACCTGTCATATGAGAACAGCTTCCGGTGAGGGAGGGGATTTTTAAAGAAGAAATTACGAAAATAAATGCCCCGCACATAGCGAGAATCGTCAGCGACCTGCGGTTTTCCTGCAGTTTGTTCCGCATGGAGAAAGAACCTGCAGCAAGGAAAGGAATGCACAATACACCCCAGGCAATGCAGAACCCCGCCGGAAGATAGCCCTCCATGATATGCATGGCGTGAGCGGTAGAGGTAATTCCCAGGCTGAAAGCCAGGATGGCGCAGGCGGCTACGATTTTTCTTTGTTTCTTTGACATAAGAGTACCTCCTTAATTATAATGGGAGCGGCAAAACACTCCGGAAACAAAAAAACTGCCGCACAGGTCGAAGGTGGGCAGTTGAAAGCGCATGAAACGCCACAGGCCATCGTTCGTAACCTAGTGCGTGTTGAGTACCATTGAAAACCAGTACTCATAACCATATAAGATGGCAGGTATTCTGACTCAGGTATTTTGACGCAGAGATAAAACTGCTCTGTAATATACGGGGTTTGCCCTGCCTTCCCAGTTGCCCAGTGGCTTTCATTTTGGATAAACCCATACCTTCACAGCGGCGTGACCGTGCAAGATTTTCACTTGCTTCCCTTTCTCTGCCCAAACTTTTCTTTTATGTATATGGGCGGAGAATCAGCAATTTACTGAACCTCTTTTATTTTACCAGTAATGATATTTTTTGTCAATAAAATTGGAGGATTTAACATAACTTTTGAAATACCCGGCCATTGTACTGGTCATCTAAGTGTGCTATAATAGAAAAATTAAAAAGGAGTATCAGCCGTTATGAAATGTTGTACAAAATGTGCCCAGGAGACATTTGCACTGGGAGAAAAACTGGGGCAGTCTGCCAGGCCAGGGCAGGTTTTTACGCTGACAGGCGGGCTGGGAGTGGGAAAGACTGTATTTGCACAGGGAATGGCTGCCGGGCTGGGAATCTCTGAACCTGTCTGCAGCCCTACGTTTACCATTCTCCGCCAGTACGAGGGCGGCCGTCTTCCCTTTTATCATTTTGATGTATATCGAATCGCAGATGTGGAAGAAATGGAAGAGATCGGCTGCGAGGATTGTTTCTACGGACAGGGGGTCTGCCTGGTGGAATGGGCGGAGCTGATAGAGGAAATCCTGCCCAGGGAGCGGATTTCCGTGAAAATTGAGAAAGATTTGACAAAAGATAATTACGATTACCGGGTAATCACCGTTGAGGGATGCTCAGATATGATTTAGTGTGTCATGTATTGTCTTGGAAAGGAGGGGCTTATGAAAATACTGGCATTAGACAGCTCCGGCATGGCTGCTTCTGTGGCGGTGGTGGAGGATGAGAATATGCTGGCAGAATATACCGTAAATTATAAGAAGACTCATTCCCAGACATTGCTTCCTATGCTGGATGCGGCAGTGCAGATGGTTCAGTTAAAACTGGATACGATTGATGCCATAGCAGTGGCATCCGGTCCAGGGTCATTTACCGGACTGCGGATTGGCTCGGCTACGGCAAAGGGACTGGGGCTGGCGCTGGATAAACCCATTATCGGCGTGCCCACCACCCAGGCAATGGCTTACAATCTTTTCGGAGCCGGCGGAGTGGTCTGTCCCATTATGGACGCCCGAAGAAATCAGGTATATACAGGAATTTATGGGTTTAAAAACGGACATTTGGAGATATTGGAAGACCAGATGGCAGCAGATATTTATCAAGTCATTGAGAAACTGAACGCTCTGAAATGTCCGGTGATATTTACCGGGGATGGGATTTCTGTGTACCGGGAAGTGATTGATCAGAATATACAGGTGCCGGCTGAGTATGCACCTGCCCATTTAAATCGTCAGAGGGCATCAGCAGTGGCCGCGCTGGCTATGGAATATTTGAAAGAGGGGCGGGTACAGACGGCAGCTGAGCACAGACCGGAGTATCTGAGAATGTCTCAGGCAGAGAGGGAACGCCAGGAGAGACTGGCACAGAAAGAGGGTTCTTCATGAAAATCCGTGAAATGGAAGTAACTGATATGGAGCAGGTGATGTCCATAGAGCAGGCGCTGTTCTCAGTGCCATGGAGTGAAAACGGCCTTTTCAGTTTCTTACTGCGCCAGGATGCTCTATTTCTGGTGGCGGAGGAAAAGGAGAGCATTTTGGGATTTTGCGGTATTTTAATGGCATTGGATGAAGGGGATATTGTTAAAATCGGTGTGATGCCAGAAAGACAGGGCCAGGGGATTGGAACAAAACTTTTGGATGCCCTGATTCGGAAAGCCGGTGAAAAAGGGGTTTCCTCCATCTATCTGGAAGTGCGGGCCAGTAACCGGGCAGCAGTCCATTTATATAGAAGCTTTGGTTTTCAGCAGACAGGTATTCGGAAAGATTATTATGAGCATCCCAGAGAAGATGGGATTACCATGCGCAGAAGTTGACATAAGTTCTAAGTGTTTCCACTAGGAATTTTGTGATTCTTGTCGTATAATGAGCGCAGATGCAAATCCAAACATGCAAAAGAAAGTGCCGGCAGGGCAGTTTCAGGCAGGCGTCGGCACACAGGGAGGATACAGATGAGAATTTATAATCAGGAAAACACAACAGAATTAGTGGAAATAATCTGTAATAAGTGTGGAAAAAGGCTGTCTGTAACAAAAGGGGTACCCCAGGAGGAGTGGCTGCATGTGGACAAGCATTGGGGGTACTTTTCACAGAAAGATGGTATCAGACATACATTTGATATCTGCGAAGATTGTTATGATGAGTGGATTGCCGGTTTTTCAGAGCCGGTAATGACACAGGAAAGTATAGAATTGGTTTAGCGGGCGGCTGTATCGGCCGGTCCGGCTGTTCTGGAAGGAGGCAGGGAACATGTTGGATGTATGTTTGCTGGGCACAGGCGGCATGATGCCACTGCCGAGGCGATGGCTGACAGCATTGATGACACGTTATAATGGGAGCAGCCTGTTAATCGACTGCGGGGAAGGCACACAGGTAGCCATTAAGGAAAAGGGGTGGAGCTTTAAACCTATTGATGTGATCTGTTTTACTCATTACCATGGTGATCACATCAGCGGACTGCCTGGACTCTTACTCACCATGGGAAATGCAGAGCGTACCGAGCCGCTGATTTTAATTGGGCCAAAAGGCCTGGAACGGGTGGTATCGGCTCTCAGGGTGATTGCTCCGGAACTGCCCTTTCCCATAGAATATCGTGAGATTACCAGCAATGTGCAGGAATTTGAAATTAATGGATATTATATCACAGCCTTTCGTGTGAACCACAATGTTCTCTGTTATGGGTACACCCTGCAGTTGAAACGGCAGGGGAAATTTTCTGTAGAACAGGCCCAAAAATGTGGGATTCCCATACAATACTGGAATCGTTTACAGAAAGGCCAGGTAATAGAGACTCAGCAGGGAGTCTTTCGTCCGGAGATGGTGCTGGGACCAGAGAGGAAGGGAATCAAGCTGGCTTATACTACTGATACACGTCCTGTCAGAGCTATTGAAGAGTATGCATCAGGTTCAGACCTGTTTATCTGTGAGGGGATGTATGGGGAGCCGGATAAAGAGGCGAAAGCAAAAGAATATAAGCACATGACATTTAAAGAGGCAGCTTTTCTGGCGAAAAAAGCCGGAGTGAAAGAATTGTGGCTGACCCATTACAGTCCGTCGCTGGTGCGCCCGGAAGAATATATTCCGGAAACACGGAAGATTTTCCCCAATTGTTTCCCGGGAAAGGATGGGAAAAGCGTAGAGTTGGTATTTGAAGACGAGGAAGAAAAGAAATGAAGATATTGGCAATAGAGAGTTCCTGTGACGAGACAGCAGCTGCGGTAGTGGAAGATGGCCGACAGGTGTTGTCAAATGTAATCTCATCACAGATTGACCTGCATAGGCTTTATGGCGGTGTTGTACCGGAAATTGCGTCCAGAAAGCATATCGAAAGGATCAATCAGGTAATCCAGCAGGCACTGGATGATGCAGACATTAAATTAGAAGATATAGATGCAGTGGGAGTCACATATGGGCCTGGACTGGTAGGCGCACTGCTGGTGGGAGTGGCGGAGGCCAAGGCCATCAGCTATGCCCGGGGCCTTCCTTTGGTGGGCGTACATCATATCGAAGGCCATATTTCGGCTAACTATATCGAGCATCCGGAATTGGAACCGCCATTTTTATGTCTGGTGGTCTCCGGGGGGCATACACAGCTGGCAATTGTGGAAGATTACAGAAAGCTGCGGATTTTAGGCAGCACCAGGGATGATGCGGCGGGAGAAGCTTTTGATAAGGTGGCCCGTGCCATCGGACTGCCCTACCCGGGAGGGCCGGAGATTGATAAGCTGGCCAGGGAAGGGAACCCCCAGGCGATTACATTTCCCAGAGCAAGAATAGATGGTGCACCTTATGATTTCAGCTTCAGCGGTGTGAAATCAGCAGTTTTGAACTATTTGAACCACCACAAGATGCAGGGAAAAGAGATAGAAAAGGCAGATCTTGCGGCTTCTTTCCAACAGTCTGTGGTATCCGTGCTCACAGACCATACCATACGTGCAGCAGAGGAATTCCATATGGACCGGGTGGCTGTGGCTGGCGGTGTAGCTGCGAATCAGTGTCTGAGAAAAGCAATGAAACAGGCGTGTGAAAAAAGGGGACTTACATTATATTACCCATCACCTGTATATTGTACAGATAATGCGGCTATGATTGGAGTGGCTGCTTATTATGAATATAGAAATGGCACACGGCACGGATGGGATTTGAACGCAGTGCCGAATTTGAAATTGGGGGAACACTAGTGACAGCTGGAAAAACAGAAAAATGTACGGCGGTTGTGGTGGCGGCAGGCCAGGGCAGGCGCATGGGCACTAAGGTGCAAAAACAGTTCCTGGAAATCGGCGGGGGAAAACCGGTTTTATATTATTCCCTTGCCTGTTTCCAGGAAAGTTTTATAATAGACGATATTATCTTGGTAACTTCATTGGAAGGAATGGAATTCTGTAGAAAAGAAATTGTGGAAAAATATGGATTGACCAAGGTGAGAAAGGTCGTTCCAGGTGGAAAAGAACGAAGAGATTCTGTAAACGAAGGACTGAAACACTGCAGCAATACAGATTATGTATTTATTCATGATGGCGCCAGGCCTTTTGTGACGAAAGAAATTCTGATGAGAGCTATGGAGGCAGTGCGTCAATATCAGGCTTGCGTAGTCGGTGTTCCGGCAAAAGATACGGTGAAACTTCTCGATGAGGATGGATTTGCAGCAAAAACACCGGATAGAAAAAGGACCTGGCTGGTGCAGACGCCCCAGTGTTTTTCTTATCCATTGATCTGCAAAGCTCAGGAGATGGCTGGGGATAAAAAAAGTGAAGCCTTTACAGATGATGCCATGGTGGTAGAAATGAGTGGTCTGGCCAAAGTGAAAATGGTGATGGGAGATTATACAAACTTGAAAATAACCACGCCGGAAGACTTAAATATGGCGGAAATAATTTTACGTGAAAAAATGAAAATTATGGTTGACACTGACGAACAATGATGCTAGAATACTACTTGCGTCACCGATGAAGACGCTTTTGGAGAGGTATCGAAGTGGTCATAACGAGGCGGTCTTGAAAACCGTTTGTCCGCAAGGGCGCGTGGGTTCGAATCCCACCCTCTCCGCTTTGGAGAAGTACCCAAGCTGGCCGAAGGGGCTCCCCTGGAAAGGGAGTAGGTCGTTAACAGCGGCGCGAGGGTTCAAATCCCTCCTTCTCCGTTGGAAATATCCGCTATATAATAAGGAAGATTTCCAAATGGATCATAAAAATGTAAGAGATTGAAAAAAATGAAAAAAGTTGTTGACAAGCTCCTACAGAATGTGATAATATAACAGAGCTGGCGCGGGGAACACCGCACAGTAGAATAGTAAAAACAGTACTTTGATAACTGAACAGCGAAACACACTATCATACATGTGACGAATGTGACAAT
>CAJURF010000051.1 GCA_910588825.1 uncultured Lachnospiraceae bacterium | reverse complement strand
TATAAAAATAGAGATAATAATGGGAGATATTTTCAAAGTTCGCTGTAGTACTAGAATATGCCCACTAATTTTTACACATTCATGTACCTTGACAAAACAGCATTACGCCTATTATAGTATACTGCCAGTCGATTTGCAAGAACGAAAAAACAACAGGCCGGCCGGCTGTTCCGGCAAACCTGCTGTCTTTCAACCAAACTGAACTATGCTCTTTTTCTGCTATTATTTTACCATGACAGAGACCCCGTCCGGAATCACTGCAATATGAGCCGACCTTCCCTTTTCTTTCAGGGCCATTTCCAAAGCCTCATTTACATTAGAAGCCGTTTCAAAACCCATTTCTTCTGCCATAGCCCGATACTTTTCACACATCACATAGATCACTTTATGATGGATAAGAATACGGCTCTGAATCTGATATTCCCACTGATCTGGTTTTGTCTGGTCCTGGGGTACTTTCAGGATTTCTTTCATAAGGGCACTGGGACTCTCACAGTCTCTGAGAGCTTCATAAAATCCTTCTCCTCCATGTCCGTCTCCGCAGTCAGCCGTCATGATGATAATACCCCCATCTTTGCAGGCTGCCTCTGCCGCTGTCATGCCTTTCACAGACTGGTACATATTCTGATCCAGCGGATATCCGCCATTTGTTGAAATTGCAATGTCCGCCGGTTTCTGCGGAGTTACCTGACAGTACTGTTCCAGAAATCTGCAGCCGGCTTCATGGGCACTGATGGCATCTCCTGCCACAGCATGAACCACTTTTTTATCTGCATCAATAATTGCATTTACAATATACTTCTGGCCTGCCATTTTACTTGCTGCAATCATATCCCTGTGAATAGGATTATTCTCCAGCACCCCAGTACGGCTGTACGGAGAATCAATAAAGTCAGCACAATGATTGCCCAAAACAGTCACCTGGCTGGAAACACCAGGAAGAACGCTTTTTCGGCCGCCGGAAAAACCTGCAAAGAAATGGGTTTCAATAAACCCTTCACTGGCCAGCAGATCCGCCTCTGCTGCTATTTTATTAATCAAAAGGGGTGCCCCCGAAGGGAGAACTCCCAGATTCACCATGTTCTCCATATCGCGGCTGTCATGAATAACAATCTTTTCATGCTCCACAATTTCTTCACCAAATTTGTTTACCAGTTCCTCTCTGGTGGTGGCACGGTGGAAACCTGTTGCAATCAGCAATGTGATATCTGCCTGGGGATTCCCCTCGCGGATCTCTTTTAACATAAACGGAATGATATGTTTGCTTGGAACCGGTCTGGTGTGGTCAGAGCAGATGATTACAATCCGTTCTTTTCCTTCAGACAGCTGGGAAAGCCTGGGTGATCCAATGGGGTTTTCCATGGCCTCAGCTACAATCTGATCTTCTGTCTTCCCGCTTTTCGGCATAGATTCAATAGAAGATTCCAAAATCTCATAATCCAGTTCGTCATCCAGATGCAGCATCATGCCTTCTCTGGAAAATGGCAATTTAATATCCATATTATTATTTTATACCCATCCATCCAGCGATAACCCTCATCTGGACTTCGGATGTACCTCCATAAATTTCTGTTATTTCTGCGTCACGCATCATTCTCTCGATTGGATGGCCTTTCCGATATGCCGGATCACCATACAACTGCTGGCAGCGGTACGCCACATCAAATGCATTTTGGGATGCTGCCAATTTCGCCATTGCGGCTCTGTGTGAAAATGATTCCCGGCTGTCTCTGGCACAGGCAGCCTGATACACCAATAGTTTTACGGCTTCCGTGTTTGTCTTCATCTGTGCCAGTTCAAACTGAGTTTTCTGAAACTGTGAGAGACTGCGCCCAAACTTTTTCCGCGCCCGGACGTAATCTGCAGTTTCCTCCAAAGCCCCCTCGGCAATGCCAAGGGCCTGGGCAGCCACACAAATACGCCCTTCATCCAGCACTGTCCCTGCGTATTCAAAGCCCTTTCCCTGACTGCCCACCAGATTTTCTTTGGGAACAATACATTCTCTGAAAACCAATTCACAGATAGAAACTGCCCGGATTCCCACCTGATTCTCCCGCTTTCCAACAGACAGTCCCGGAAACCCTTTTTCAACTATAAAGGAGGAAATCCCCCTGGTTCCCTGCAGCTGGCTGGTCATAGCTGTTACAAAAAATACATCTGCCACATCAGCCCCGGATACAAAAGTTTTATATCCATCCAACACCCAATGGCTTCCCGCGTCCATCGCCGTAATCTGATAGCGTCCGGACGCACCGCTTTTTGTCTCAGGCTCTGTGAGAGCGAAGCTTCCCAGCCATTCACCGGAACACAATTTTGTGAGATATTTCTCTTTCTGCCACTCTGCCCCGAACTGATAGATGGGAGCACTGCAGAAAGTGGTATGGGCAAATACAATGTTCCCTGTAGTCCCGCAATATTTACTTAATTCTTCCACCGTCTGAATATAGGTGAGAAAATCCATCTGGGAACCGCCATAGTTCTCCGGAAACGGGATTCCTAAAAACCCCATTTCCGCCATTCTTTTCACATTGGCCATGGGAAATTCTTCTGTTCTGTCAATCTCCCTGGCCAGCGGTTTTACATCCTCCACCGCAAAATCATGGACCATCTCCAAGATATCCTGATGTAACGCATCCCGCCTGAAATCCATATGCAGATTCCCGGCTTTTAAGCCTTGCGGGCTTTTATTGCTTCTGTCAACGCAGGAACAACTTCATTCAAATCTCCCACAATCCCGTAATCTGCCACATCAAAAATGGGGGCATCTGAGTCTTTATTCACCGCAATCACTGTGTCAGACCCGGCAATTCCTGTCAGATGCTGGATTGCCCCGGAAATACCAATGGCAAAATAAAGCCTTGGGGCTACCGTTTTTCCTGACTGACCCACCTGATGTACATAGGGCATCCATCCTGCATCAACTGCCGCACGGCTGCATCCAAGCGTTCCGTCTACTGCTTCTGCCAGTTCTTCCAGAAGTTTAAAGTTCTCTGCCGAACCCACGCCGCGGCCGCCGGCTACAATCACATCTGCCTCTTCCAGATTGATGGCTTCCGTTACTTCGTTGACCCGCTCTACCAATTTGGTACGGATTTCTTCTGCTGCTGTATGAATGGTTTCTTTTATAATCTCTCCGGTACGGCTCTCATCGTAAGCACCTTTTTTAAACACACCTGGTCTTACCGTACCCATCTGGGGGCGGTTATCCGGACACATGATAGTAGCCATCAGGTTTCCGCCGAATGTGGGACGGGTCCACGCAATATTTCCCGTGTCTTCGTCAATACCGATTTCTGTACAGTCTGCTGTCAGTCCGGTCTTTAAGCGGCAGGACACCCTTGGACCCATGTCACGGCCATTATTGGTTGCTCCGATCATCAGTGTTTCTGGTTTGTATTTTTCCACCAGTGTCACCAGTGCCTTTGTAAAAGCATCTGTAGTGTAATATTCATATTCCGGTGCGTCTACAATAATGGCGGAATCCGCCCCATAACAGATGGCATCTTTTGCCACATATTCAATATCTTTTCCGATTACCACAGCAACCAGCGGACAGCCTTTCTGCTGCGCCAGCGGTTTCGCCACATTTAATAATTCATAACCCACATTTTTTGCTTTTCCGCATTCTGTTTCAATGAACACCCATATATTTTTATAATCATTCAGATTACTCATACCGCGCCCCTCCTATAAAAGTTTTCCATCGCAAAGCTGCTTTACTACTTCTTTTGCCGCACTGGCCGCATCCATGCCTGCCAGCTTCACCCCGTTTTTCTCCCTTACAGGTGTATAAGTTTTCTTTACTCTTGTGGGTGAGCCTTTCAAACCACACATGGCAAGGTTTATGGACGGCATATCTTCTTCTGTCAACATAGGAATCTCTTTTTTCTTAGCTTCCATCCGGGTTTTCAGCGTTGGATAGCGGGGCTCATAAGGCAGTTTCACCACGGTCACCACTGCAGGAAGTTTTGCAGCAATCATATCGTATCCTGCATCCTGCTCCCGTTTTACCTGAATTTCTCCGTCTTTTTCCAGGATATCCAGAGCATATGTAACCTGGGGCATATCCAGATGTTCCGCAATTTCAGGCCCTACCTGGGCAGTATCTCCGTCAGTTGCCTGTTTTCCGCAGAGAATCAGATCGAACTTCAGTCCCTCTTTTTCCTCTACCGCCTTAATGGCCTCAGACAGAATGTAACTGGTAGCCAGAGTATCAGAACCGCCAAATTTTCTGCTGGAAATCAGATAACCGGCGTCTGCGCCTACCGCAAGACAGGATTTAATGGCTCCTGCAGCCTGAGCCGGTCCCATAGAGATAACTACTAATCTTCCCCCGGCTTTTTCCTTCAGGCGCACGCCTACTTCCTGGGCGTAAGTATCAAATGGGTTGACAATACTGGGAACGCCCTTTCTAATCAGCGTATGTGTAACTGGATCTACTTTGATCTCATTGGTATCAGGTACTTGTTTTATACAAACACAAATATTCATAATGTTCCTCCTAATCTTTTATAAACGATAACAAACTTTTCCTGGATTCAAAATCATCTTCGGGTCAAATACCCGCTTGATGCCTTCCATAATTGCCATATTTGTCTCACCCACAGAATCCACCAGGTATTTCACCTTCCCAGAGCCAATGCCATGCTCTCCGGAAACAAGTCCGCCGCAGTCTGTAGCCTCTTTATAGATAATATCGAAGAATTTATCCACACGATTTTTGAATTCTTCTTCTTCCAGATCGTTGGAGCACTGATAAATATGAAGATTTCCATCCCCTGCATGCCCGAAGGAACGAATGGTCAAACCACATTCTTTTCCAGCTTTGTTTACAAATTCCAGATAGCTGGCGATTTTGTTCACTGGCACTACCACGTCACATTCATCCAGCAGTTTTGTTTCTTCCATAATGGCTTCCAGGAAAGAGGAACGGGCTGCCCACGCATCTTTAATTCTTGTGGGTGTATCTGCAATCAATACCTCAATGGCACCTGCCTCCAGTGCCAGTTCACCCGCCTGCTCAATCAGGGCATCCACTTCTTCTTCTGAATTGCCGTCCAATGTCACAAGGAGATAGGCACCGATTTCCATTCCATACAGCTCCTGTGGGAATACGGATTTGCCCACATAACGCTCAGACGCCAGCACGATCTCCCGCTCCATAAATTCAATTGCCTGCGGGTCCATATGGGCCATTTTAAACTTCGGTACCGTGGCCAGAGCCGTATTTAAGTCTTTAAACGGAATAATCAGAGAAACTGCAACCTTGGGCGCAGGAATAATCTTCATGGTCAACTCTGTGATAATTCCCAATGTTCCTTCTGAACCAATCATCAGATTCAGCAGAGAATATCCAGAAGATGTTTTGGATACCGTTGCCCCCAGATGAGTAATCTCGCCATTGGGAAGCACCACTGTCATGGCACGTACATAATCCCGGGTGGTTCCATATTTTACAGCCCTCATACCGCCTGCGTTGGTGGCCACATTGCCGCCCACACACGCAAATTTTTCACCTGGATCCGGCGGATACAGCATGCCTTTGCCCCGGCAGTCTTCTGCCAGATCGTTCAACAGAACGCCTGCCTCAATTTCCACAACAAAGTTTTCCATATCATAGGATTTGATCTTGTTCATCTTTGATATATCAATCAACACACCGCCATATAAGGGGACAGCGCCTCCGGCAAGTCCGGTTCCTGCACCCCTGGGTGTAACAGGAATATTGTTTTCATAACAGATCTTCATAATATCTGATACTTCCTGTGTTGATCTGGGCTGAACAGCCAGATCCGGCATACGGGTTCCGTAAATGGGCATCTCGTCTTTCGCATAATCGGGATTGATATCTTCTCCCAGGAACACATGACTGGACACCGCTTTAATCTGATCGATAATTTCTGGTGTTAATTGGTTGTACATTTTCTTACCTCCTAAAAAATATAATCATAACTATTTAAAACCCCATCATGGACCCTGCATAGCAGATTACGCCTGCCAGAATCACATATAATAAGAAATACTTGAATACTGCGCTTAATATCTTACTTTCTGAACCTACTGCATTGATTGCACCTGCCCCGATGGCTATACCCTGTGGACAGATCATCTTTCCAATCCCGGCCCCCATCACATTGGCGGCTGCCATCCAGCTGGCGTTCAACCCCAGTGCCAGTGCCGTTTCACTCTGCAGTCCTCCAAAAAGAACACACGTGGACGTACCGGACCCTGTAACAAATGCCCCCAGAGCCCCAATGAAAGGAGCAATAAACGGATAAAACGGTCCTGCCGCCGCCACCAGGAATTTTGCAATATCGGAAATCATTCCACTGTAACTCATAATCTTTGCCGTTGCCATGACAGAACAGATGGTGAGAATGGTTTTCCAGTATTTTTTCAATGTTTCAAGGAAAACCTCTGCCATATCTTTCACAGAAGCCCCCTGGATCAAACCGCCGATAATGGCGGCGATAAAAATCATAACCCCGGGAGTATTGATCCAGCTGAAGCCAAGGGCATTTCCCCCTTCTCCGGCATAAACCACAACACTGCTCTTAATACCTGCAATTGCATTATGTATAGGCGGGCACAGGGTAGAGGTAATCATTAAAAGAAGGAAAATTAAAATAAATGAACTCCACGCCTTAACCCCCGTGCCAACCGTCATATTTTCTTGTGACTGTCTGTTCTCAGATATCTGAATGGCATATTCTTCATCTGGATTTTTGTTAAAAATCTTTGCCGCCGCAATGATACAGCCCATGGAACAGATTGAGCCTATAATATCTGGAAGCTCCGGTCCGATAAACTGCGCCGTGAAAAACCATGGAACGGTAAAGGAAAGGGATGCAATTAATGTGGTGGGAAACATTCCCTTTAATGCTTTTATGCCTTTTCCGCAGATACAGACCATCAAAAACGGAGAAATAAAAGTTAAAATACACTGGATTACCACA
Organism: uncultured Lachnospiraceae bacterium; assembly: GCA_910588825.1. GTDB lineage: Bacteria > Bacillota > Clostridia > Lachnospirales > Lachnospiraceae > MGBC164599. The sequence continues at coordinate 18,538 of CAJURF010000051.1, read as the reverse complement.
ACGCTTCCCGCCAGGGGAACTGCCTCAAGTCCTGTCACAGTCGCCAGCGTGACAGTGGGAACCCCTACTGATCCGAATGCTGTGGGTGTAGAATTCACCACCAGGCAGCCAAGAACTGCACTCATGGGGTCAAGCCCGATTCCTGCCAGCATGGAAGCCGGTATAGCCACTGCCGTTCCAAATCCAGCCATGCCTTCCATAAAGTTTCCAAAGCCCCAGCCAATAATCAATGCCAAAACTCTCTTATCCCTTGAAACCCCGGCCAGCATCTTCTTAATCAATTCCATTGCCCCAGTTTTCAAGGTCAGGTTATATGTGAAAAGGGCGGCCACAATGACCAGACAAATGGGCCATAATGCATTCAAAGCCCCCTCCAGCGCCGCTGTCGCTGTGCATAAAACATTCAGCCGCCAATAACCGATTGCCAGTGCCATAGTTACCACCAGTGCAATCACACAAGCTTTATGTCCAGCCATTTTCAATCCGCTCAGCGCGGCGATCAGCCAGATAATCGGCAGCATTGCCAGCACAAATTTCAGTAATAACAAGGTTCTTTTTCCGCCTTTCCGATTGGATTACCCAATCTGCTTATTTTTTTCACTGCCCGTTAAAAGACAGTGAAATAGATTACATAAATGCATTTTACGTTCTATTGGGTCACCCAATTTCTATGTTTATTATAGCACTGTTTCCATAAATATCAAGCACTTTTTATAATTCCAGCAGATTCGCCCATCTTCCGCATGGACTTTTGTATATATTTACTATAAATGGATCATCCATTTGATTGTGGTAAAAAAAATGAGGGCATCTCTGCCCTCATAATGTTTCATGCCTTACGTTTCATTTTGACTATCAACGGATTAATTCTTGTCAATTCATCTTCATTCATTCCTATGGAATCATATCCATCTTTATTCACTTCTTCTACTATCATATCATACAATTCCTGACACACATCTGGTCTCTATTGGTTTTCAGCCCATCACCATACTGGACAGATTTTGTCACAAACACCTTATCACAATCTATACGGGTCATCCTTTGAAATGGATTTCTCGAAACATCGGGCTGTTCGTCTATAAAATGCTTGAACCGTCTGCTTGCCAGCATTTTGGGTTTCAGCGTCTGACATTTGACATATTCATACATGCTTCCGTCAACGGTTATGCAGACATACATATGTGAGCTGACCGCCAGCTGCGCACCTATACTGGGATATGGAACTTTCATACGTATGACGTCTCTTTTGTTAATCAACTATCAGCCTTCCCCCCTCATCTATATCTACATACACTGGATTAAACAACTGACCGCTTTCTGCCAGACTTGAAAGTACATCAAAATGCTGCTCCGTTAATTTCACCCTGTCTTTTTTGCGAAAGACAAAGTAATGGCTGTCTATTTCCACCACTGACGAATTTTTTATCAATTCCACGGGATACATCTTATCAAGTGCGGAAATAAGCCTGGCGTCATGCTCGTCAAAATCATTTTCGTCTAAATCCACCTGGCGTTCCCCGCTTAATATCCTTTTCTCCTTGGATTTCCACAAATTCATTGAATGAGTAAATTCTGACAGCTCATTTTCAGATAAAACACTCACTACAAACGCGCACTTTACTGCTCTTTCTTCATTGATTATAACTCGTCCCGAGTGACAGATTTCATCTGCACACCTGTTAAACTCAACCCTTTCTTTTGTATAATCTCCCCAGACCTGGCTGAACACAGGACCTCTTCTATACCCTTTCAAATATACAAAATCCGCTTTCTCACCAGATACTTTCGTAAAACATTCGTATAACAACAAAAATTTTTGAAGCTTCAGAGCAGTATCGTATTCGGATTTATGATTCTGGCGCAGCCAGCCGCTTAAACACAGCTTTCGCTCATTCGAGTAAATCATACATTCACCTCCATTTGTGGATTGAACATTCTCAGATTCTGCATTTTAGGTAATGCCCAGTTTGCAGCAGCCCTTAAATACACATTCGGCTTCACCGATATCTGGCATATTTCTATTTGTATTTTAATAATAATACAAAAGCATAGAAAATGCAACCATTCTGATTGCATTATATGAATGTATATTTTTCATTCATTTCTCCCATTTAACAAGATTTGAAACTTTAAGTATGGAAAACTTCCAATCACTGATCGACATTCTAAATTTTGTCTTTTAAAAAAGCAAATAATTCTCCTAAAAATCTATTTAACATCATTAATTCCCTGATCATGGCTCTTTCTCCTAATATAGAAAGAACTCCTACGAAACGATATTACTCCTATAAAGTTAAAAACGTCTTTACAGCTATTGACATTCAAAAACAATGTCTTAAAGTCTTTTTATACATACCATATGAACAAGTACGCTTTTCTGACAACAGCTATAGAGAAAAACTTGGTTTCACACTATGGGAAGGAAAAGCAGCATTCTTTTTTGAACATCTTTCGGACATTGCGGTAGTAATGAACCTGATTGAACAATCATACAAACTACACGCCGGCTCATAGAACAATTGAAGAAACACATCCACGCAAAAAATGGATACCAACACACCCATGTATGGTATCCATTCTTTCAGCGGCATCACCCGCCAGCTATTACCAGCTGCTATTAAGCCCGGCGCTTGTCCAGCTTCTTGGACAGCATCATGCCCAGCCCCTGCAGCAGCTGCACCAGAGCCACCAGTATCACAATAGTCACAATCATCACGTCTGTCTGATACCGATAGTATCCATAACGTATAGCAATATCTCCCAGGCCGCCGCCGCCCACGACACCTGCCATGGCGGAATAGCCCAGAATGGTGCCGATGGCAATGGTAACCCCCACCAGCAGTGAAGTGCGGGCCTCTGCCAGCAGCACTTTCCAGATGATGGATGCCGTACCGGCACCCATGCTCATGGCGGCCTCAATGACACCCTGGTCCACTTCCTTTAAGGAAGATTCCACCATACGTGCGATAAACGGCGCCGCTGCAATCACCAGAGGCACCACCGTGGCGCTGGGGCCATAGCTCTGCCCCACAATTGCCTTTGTCACAGGTATGACCAGGATAAGAAGAATCAAAAAAGGAATACTCCTCACCAGATTGGCGATAAAGTCCAGTATCTTATACACAAACACATTGGGCCGGATTCCCTCTTTGTCTGTCACGGCCAGCAAAATCCCCATGGGCAGACCCAGAATGTACCCAAATAATGTGGACATCAGTGTCATATACAGAGTATCCCAGGTTCCGTCCGCCAGCATGGTAATCATCTCATTATCCCACATTTTCCAATTCCTCCACCCCAAGTTTTTCCTGACGGAAATACGCAATCATCTTATCTGCCGTAATCTTGTCTTCCGGCAGCTGAAGAATCATCTCACCTTCCGCTTTTCCGTTGATATCTTTCGTGTCAGCATACATAATGTTCAGCGGTGTTTTATACAAAAGAACCGCATTTCCAATCACTGGCTGAAAAGACGACTGTCCCGAAAAGGTAATCCGAATCAGCCGCTTGCCCCGCATCCGCTGAATCTGACTGCCTGCGTTTAAAATCAGCTTCCGGGCCGCCTCTGTTTTCGGTGAGTGGAACAGTTCTTCCACTGTCCCCGATTCCGCCAGTTTTCCCTGGTCCAGAACTGCCACATGACGGCAGATTTCCTGAATCACACTCATTTCATGAGTGATCACCACAATGGTGATTCCGTATTTCTGGTTTATCTCCTTCAACAGCGCCAGGATAGACTTAGTTGTCTGGGGGTCAAGGGCACTGGTAGCCTCGTCGCACAGCAAGATTTCCGGATCACTGGCCAACACACGGGCAATGGCCACACGCTGTTTCTGGCCGCCGGACAACTGTGCCGGATAAGACTTGGCCTTTTCCTCCAGTCCCACTGTTTTCAGAAATTCCATGGCCTTCTTTTGGGCTTCCTTTTTCTTAACGCCCGAAATCTCCATGGGAAAACACACATTATCCAGCACCGTCCTCTGCATCAGCAGATTAAAATGCTGGAAAATCATCCCGATTTTCCGCCTCACTCTGCGCAATTCTTTTTCCGGAAGGTCCGGGAGATTCTGATTTCCCACGAAAACTCTTCCGGAAGACGGCCTTTCCAGAAGATTCAGACACCGCACCAGTGTACTCTTTCCTGCCCCGGAAAGCCCGATAATCCCATAAATATCGCCCTTTTCAATGGAAAAGCTGATATCGTCTGCCGCAACCACTTCTCCTGCTGTGGTTTGAAATACTTTTCTTAAATGCTCTACCTTTATAATCGGTTCCATGTTTACCCTCTCCTGTACCTGAATGTTCCCGGTAAGCCTATGTCCCGGGAGTGCTTCTTTTTTTATACCACGAAATCGGGGACACTGCCAGCGTCCCCGATTCCTTCACTCCAGCTTAGAAACTGCAGAAAAATAACTCATGGGTCTTAATTTTTCCACAGCATCTTATCAGCGGCAGTAATTTACACTGCTCTTATTCTTCAAATGGAATAACTGCTCCATCATAGGTATCATCAATATATGTTTTGATTTCGTCAGATTTCAGAGCTTCTACCAGCGCCTGAATGCCTTCAGATTCCTCATTTCCCTCTTTCACCGCAATTACATTTACGTAAGTCTGGGCTGCTTCGGAATCTGATGTCTCATAGGCAATGGAGTCATTTCCCACAGAGAACCCTGCCTGAAGGGCATAGTTTCCGTTTAATACTACAAAAGCAACTTCGTCTTTCACACGGGATACCTGTGCCGCCTCCAGTTCCTGAATCTGGACATCTTTGGGATTATCCTCAATATCTTTTACTGTGGCTGCCAGCCCTGCTCCCTCTTTCAGGGTAATTACGCCGTTGGCTTCCAGAAGAAGAAGGGCCCTGGCCTCATTGGTCGTGTCGTTGGGCACTGCAATCACATCTTTTTCTTCCAGGTCATCTAAAGATTTCTTGGTTCCCGGATAAATGCCGAAGGGCTCATAATGAATCCCCCCTGCATTGACCAGATGCGTACCATGTTCTTCGTTAAAGTCATCCAGATATGGAATATGCTGGAAATAGTTGGCGTCAAATTCTTCGTTGTCCACTACCAGGTTGGGCTGAATATAATCGTCAAATACAGTCACTTCCAAATTCCAGCCTTCTTTTTCCAGAATCGGTTTTACCTCTTCCAGTATTTCCGCATGAGGTGTGGAGGATGCTGCTACAGTAATATCCCCTTTCGCCTCTGCCGGTTCTTCGTCAGAATCTTCCTCAGCCTCTGTATCATCTGCGTCTTGAGGCTCTTTTCCATCTACCACGCCGCCCTCTACTACCAGACTGTCCATGTCAACCTCAGTACCGTACACCGGTTCCAGAGTCTCCTTATAGTCTGCGTGGAAAAATTCCTCGTCGGCCAGAGATTTGATCTCCTCATCAATCCAGTCTTTTAATGTGTCATTTCCTTTAGATACTGCAGGAGCGATGGTATCCAGATCTCCCAGTGAAGGAATGCCCACGGAAAATCCGTCATTTTTTAGTGCCCATGCAAGGACTTCCGTATTATCTGTGGACAAAGCTGCTCCCCTGCCGTCCAGCAGAGCATTATAAGCTTCTGTATACTGGTCGAATTTCAGAAGCTCCACATCCGGATAATTCTCTGTAAAATAGGTCTCAGCCGTTGTCCCTTTTGCCACAATCAGCTTTTTGCCTTCCAGATCTTCTGGTTTCGTAATCAATGCATCATCCGGTGAAACTACTCCCAGTGCAACTTTCATATAGGGCAGTGCGAAGTCTACCGACTGGGCTCTTTCTTCTGTCACGGTAAAGTTAGCAAGTATCACGTCCACTTTCCCGGATTCCAGATATTCTACCCGGCTGGCCGGTTCTGTGGACACATATTCCAGCTCCACACCCAGGTCTTCTGCCATTCTTTCTGCAAAGTAAACATCATATCCCTGATAATCGCCGTTTTCATCCACATACCCAAAAGGATTCTTATCACTGAAAACACCCACAATCAGCTTGCCGCTCTCTTTGATCTCATCCAGAGTGCGGTAAATGCCCTTATCTTCCCCTGCGTCTTCTGTCTTTGCCTGGCTGTCTGTGCTCTCCTTCTTTCCGCATCCCGCCAAAGATGCAAGCACGAATACAAATGCCAGTAATAATGCTGCTGCTTTTTTCATTGTAGCTCCTTCCTGCTTAATGGCCAGAATACCTATACTCACCTGCTGGCCTTAATTTAAGATTTATGAAATTTATTTAAAAACCATCATTTTCTGACAGTCTTTTATCTATAATTCCCATCGTAATTCATAGCATTTTAGTAGGATTATAACAGTACAGCGCCTTTCTGTCAATACATTCTGATTTCTTTTATTGCTTTTTTGAAACTGCCATTATCTAATCCGCAGAAAGAAAAAAGACACTGACCTTCCCAATAGTCTGTGTCTTTTTCCAAAGTCACCCTGTCATCACCGGCGGCTCATCTGCCGGAGCATTCAATTTCTGATAACTGGCAAAAAATTCTTTCAACGTATCCAGGGTTTTCAATAATACTGCTATTTCTTCCCCCTCCAGCCTGTCAAGGATTGCCTGGGTCATCTGCCTGTGATAATCTTCATGGTGGACATACGCCCTTACGCCCTTTTCTGTAAGCTTCACAAAGACCACCCGTCTGTCCTCTTCGCTTCTGTAACGCTCCACATATTTCTTCTTAACCAAGCTGTTGATGGCGGTGGTAAGGGAACCCACTGTAATATCCAGTTTCCTGGCAATGGAGGACATATTGGCCCCATTGCCTTGTCCCACCGCCTCGATTACATGCATATCGTTGTTGGTGAGATCTCTGAATTCTTCCGTAATGATGGCTTTTCCTTCCAATACCCAAATCTTATTAATCAGACTCACCAGTGTGTCATTGATCGCCTTATATGCAGCTTCCATAGCCTTACCCCTCCTGATTTCCACTTCCTTGCGGCAGAAGGGAATCAATCACTTCTCTTACGTTTTCTATATGGTCTGCTCTGTAGGCATACGCCCCGCAGAATAACAGTCCGTCCTCCACCTCACCTCTGGCGGCATGAATAAGTGCCTCGGTAATGCAGTAAGGGGTTTCGGCAGGATTACATTTTTCCAGACAGCGGCGGCAGGGGCCATGGGGAATCTTTTCGCCGCTCATAACCTTTTCCATCAGAGAATTCTTAATGGCACGTCCCGGCATTCCCACGGGACTTTTCACAATAATAATATCTTCCTGGGCCGCCTTAATATATGCCTGTTTATAACGTACATCCGCATCGCATTCCTCTGTGGTGACAAATCTGGTGGCTGCCTGAACAGCGTCTGCTCCCAGAGAAAATGCATGGGCTGCCGCCTCTCTGCTGTCAATCCCCCCGGCAAGAGCTGTGGGAATCTTGAAACCATATGCCTTTTCATATTCTCTCACAACAGACAGAATTTCTTTGATTTCCGCATCATAGGAGGGCAGGTATTCTTCCAGCTGCTCCCGGGTGAATCCCAGATGCCCTCCTGCACGGGGTCCTTCAATTACCAGAAGATCCGGCATCCGTTTATATTTCCTGTCCCAGTATTTGAAAATTACTTTTGCAGACTTCGCAGTAGATACAATGGGTGCCAGCTTCACTTTTGCATCCCCGGCAATTCTAGGCAGTTCTGTGGGGAGCCCTGCTCCGGAGATGATGAGATCTGCCCCCGCTTCCACAGCCGCCCTTACATAATCATCGTAATCTTTCATGGCGACCATAATGTTAAAGCCGATCACACCCTCCGGCGCAATGGCACGGGCTTTTGCATATTCTGTCCGGACTGCCCTCAAATTGGCCTCTTTCGTATTCCGGTCAAAATCCGGCTCCCTGTAACCGATTTGAGCAGCGGAAATAATTCCAACACCGCCTTCTTTCGCAACTGCCCCTGCAAGACCGCCCAGGCTGATTCCTATCCCCATACCGCCTTGTATAATCGGAAGCTTTGCTTCTATATTTCCCATTCTCAATGGCTTAATCTGCATACTTTTTCTCCTACATATCCCGGAACCTGTCATACCTGTGCTGTGCCAGCTGATCTCCATCCATATCGCCATATTGGGCCAGGAATTCTTCCATCTGTTCTTCCAACAGGTCTGTAACCGCTTCCATATTCTCTACTGTATAATCCTCCGGCTCAGGAAGCACCCGTTCCACAATCCCCTGTCTGTACAAATCCTCTGCCGTAAGTTTCATAACTTCCGCCGCTTCCTGGGCTTTTTTGCTGTCTTTCCACAAAATGCTGGCAAACCCCTCTGGAGACAGGATGGAATAAATGGAATTTTCCAGCATCCACACCTGGTCAGCCACAGCCATAGCCAGGGCCCCGCCGCTTCCTCCCTCACCGATTACGATGGAAAGAATGGGTACTTTCAGAGCCGACATTTCATAAATATTCCTGGCGATGGCTTCTCCCTGCCCCCTCTCTTCCGCCTCCACGCCGCAGAAGGCGCCTGGAGTATCCACAAAACAGATTACAGGACGGTGGAATTTCTCTGCCTGTTTCATCAGACGCAGGGATTTTCGATAACCGTCAGGAGAAGGCATTCCAAAGTTCCTCTGGATATTCTCTTTCGTGTCAGAACCCTTTGCCTGGGCAATCACGGTGACCGGAATTCCGTGAAATCTTGCAATGCCGCCGATAATCGCCTGATTGTCCGCAAAATACCGGTCCCCGTGCATTTCTACAAAATCCGTAAACAGAGCCTCTATATAGTCGCTTCCCACCGGACGCCCTTTCTTCCTGGAAGCAAGCACACGTTCCCAGGCACTGGCGTTCTCCATCCTCTGAGGCCTTTGTCCCCCAATGCTCTGTTTGTGCCGAGTCTCTGCTTCCTGACTCTGGCCTTCCGCAGAGAAACCGGAGGTCCCGTCTGCCGTCTTGGACTCCTTCTGGCTGTCCCTGTGAAGTTTTAACAACCTGCCGAGGGTCTCTTTCATCTGGGGACGCTCCACAATTCCATCAATAAACCCATGTTCCAGAAGAAATTCTGACCGCTGAAAACCTTTGGGCAGTTTCTGGCCGATGGTCTGGCCAATCACCCGGGGGCCGGCAAATCCAATCAGAGCTTTCGGCTCTGCCAGTATCACATCCCCAAGCATGGCGAAACTTGCCGTCACCCCTCCGGTGGTAGGGTCTGTCAGCACCGTAATATACAAAAGTCCCGCATCGCTGTGCCGTTTCAGTGCGGCAGATGTTTTCGCCATCTGCATCAAAGAGACAATCCCCTCCTGCATTCTGGCCCCTCCGGAACAGGTAAAAATGATCAGCGGAAGATTTTCCCGTGTGGCGCGCTCCACAGCCCTTGTGATCTTCTCGCCCACAACTTCTCCCATACTGGCCATGAGAAAACGCCCATCGCAGACGCCCAGTACTGCATCTATGCCTTCAATCTGTACCTTTCCCGTGACCACCGCCTCTGAAAGCCCTGTCTTTTCCTGAAGCGCTGCCAGCTTTTCCTCATATCCTCTGAATTTCAGGGGATTTTTTGTGGCAAGCCCCCTGTCCCATTCTTCAAATGTGCCCTCATCCGCAATCATCTCAATGCGCCGGTAGGCGTGTATCCGGAAATATCCCCCGCATTTGGGGCAGATATATAAGCCATCCCTCACGTCCTCCGCAATAATGGCTCCTTTACACATGTTACATTTACGCACAAGACCTTCTGGTACTTCTGGTTTTGCGGCATCTGCAGATGCCGCACTTCTTCTCTTTGGCAGTCTGGTTTTTTTAAACACATTGTCTAATTTCATAACACTGTCACCTTTACGCTTTTCCCTGCCGCACCCTCAGATTGAAACGCGTCCGGACGATCATTTACGCCATCTGTCCACGCTCCAACTGTTGCTGCATGTTTTCAATAAATTCAACATCAATATTTCCAGAGAGATAGTCCGGATGATTCAAAATCTCATATTGATAATCCACATTCGTATCAATACCCTCAATAATCACTTCTCCCAGGGCACTCTGCATTTTGCGGACAGCCTCTCCCCGGTTCTTAGCCCAAACAATCAGCTTTGCTGCCATAGAATCATAATACGGAGGAATGGTATAACCACTGTAGATTGCCGAGTCAATGCGGATTCCTTTTCCCCCCGGCAGATACATATCCGTAATGGTTCCTGGAGAAGGCCGGAAGTTCTGGCTGGGGTTTTCTGCATTAATACGGCATTCAATGGCATGGCCAGTCAAATGCACATCTTCCTGCCTATAAGAAAGCTTTTTCCCGGAAGCAATGCGGATCTGCTCCTTGATGAGATCAATGCCTGTGACCCACTCAGTAACCGGATGCTCAACCTGAATTCTCGTGTTCATTTCCATAAAATAGTATTTCCCGGAATTTTCCAGGAGGAATTCAATGGTTCCCGCATTCACATAGCCAGCAGCTCTGGCAGCCCGGACTGCTGTCTGGCCCATTTCCTGGCGCAGTTCCTCTGACAGGGCAATGGATGGAGATTCTTCTATCATTTTCTGGTGGTTCCGCTGAATGGAGCAGTCCCTTTCCCCCAGATGAATGATATTTCCATACTGGTCTGCCAGAATCTGAAATTCGATGTGCCTGGGATGCTGGACATAATGCTCGATATACATCGTATTGTCTCCAAAGGCCATCTGGGTTTCTTTCTGGGCCATCTGAAAACTCTGCTCAAATTCTTCTTCTGTCTCGGCTACACGCATTCCTTTGCCGCCGCCGCCCAAAGCAGCCTTTATTATCACCGGATATCCAATTTCTCTTGCAATCTGAGCCCCTGTCTGGGCATCGTAAATGGCATCCTTACTCCCAGGAATCACCGGAACCCCGGCGGACACCATGGTATTCCTGGCCTCCTGCTTATTTCCCAGCTTGGCAATCACCTGTGCATCCGGCCCGATAAACGTAATATTGCACTGCTGGCAAAGCTCTGCAAACTTACTGTTCTCCGATAGAAATCCAAATCCCGGGTGTATGGCATCTGCCTGGGTGACCACAGTGGCGCTGATAATCCGTTCCATACTCAGGTAGCTTTCCGACGACGGCGGAGGCCCGATACAGATGGCTTCATCCGCCAGTTTCGTGTGAAGGGCTTCCCGGTCAGCCTGAGAATAGACTGCCACTGTTTCGATTCCCATCTCCCGGCAGGCACGGATGATGCGCACGGCAATCTCGCCTCTGTTGGCAATTAATACTTTCTTAATCATGCAGCCCCCTATCCAATCATAAATGTCAGTTCGGCGCTGACAACAGTTTTTCCATCCACGCTTGCCACAGCTTCCCCAATGCCCACAGCGCCTTTCTGGCGGATGATCTTAGTCTCCAGCCGCACCTTATCCCCAGGTACCACCTTGCCTCTAAACTTACATTTATTAATGCCGCCAAAGTAAGCGGTTTTTCCTTTGTTTTCTTCCATGCTTAAGATGGCCACTGCCCCCGCCTGGGCCAGAGCTTCCACCGTGAGCACTCCCGGCATCACCGGCTCCTGGGGAAAATGCCCGGCAAAAAACTCCTCACGATAGGATACGCATTTATACCCCACTGCATACTGCCCTGGCTCATAATCCTCAATATAATCCAATAAGAGAAACGGGTGGCGGTGGGGAATAATCTCTTTAATCTGATTAATATCTAAATGATTCATAACTCCCTCATCTCCTAATCAATCCGAAACAGCTCCTGGCCGTACTCCACTGTCTGGCCGTTTGATACATATATTTCCGCTATGGTTCCGTCATAATCACTTTCTATTTCGTTCATAAGCTTCATGGCCTCTATAATGGCCAGTGTCTGCCCTTTTCTCACCACATCCCCCACACGGACAAAGGGTTCTGCCTCCTCATCAGGAGCCGCATAAAAAGTACCCACCAGCGGAGATTCGATGATCTTATTATTCTTCCCAGAATCCGGTGCTGCTTCTGATTTAGGCAGGGAAACCACCTGCACAGGCCCTTCTGATGCCTGTACCTGAATCCCCCCCTGCTTTTTCGTCAAGTGCAGCTTCACTCCGTCTTCTTCATATTTCAACCCGGTCAATTCTGACTGAGATACTTTCTCAATCAGTCTGATAAGATTTTCAAATTCCATAACTTGAATCCTTTCCTGAGTCTATAACTGCGCCCCTTTTTATTCTGCATCCGTTCCATACTTCTTCAGCAGAAGCGTGGCATTGTGACCGCCAAATCCCAGCGAATTTGTCAATACATAATGGATATCTTTTTCCACCGGACCGTCCAGAGCATAATTCAAATCACACTCTTCATCTGGATTTTTAAATCCCATGGTCTGATGAATGAATCCGTCCTGGATGGCTTTTACACAGGTAATGAATTCCACGCCTCCGGCTGCCCCCAGCAGATGGCCGATCATAGACTTGGTGGAATTGATAACCACCTGTGATGCCGCGCTTCCAAGTGCCAGCTTAATTGCCTTTGTCTCGAACAAATCGTTGTGGTGGGTACTGGTGCCGTGTGCGTTGATATAATCCACCTGAGAAGGGGTAATCCCGCCTTCTTCCATGGCTATCTCCATGGCTTTGGCAGCTCCGCTGCCGTCTTCCGCAGGAGAAGTAATGTGATAAGCGTCGCCAGTGGCTCCATAACCGGACACTTCTGCATAGATATGAGCTCCCCGCGCTCTGGCATGTTCCCATTCCTCCAGCACCACCACTCCGGCGCCTTCCCCCAGCACAAAGCCATCTCTGTCTTTGTCAAAAGGAATGGATGCCCTCAGAGGGTCTGTGGATGTGGACAATGCCGTCAATCCTGTAAAACCTGCCACGCCCAGAGGACAGATACAGCTCTCTGCCCCTCCGGCCAGCATCACGTCTGCATCACCATACTGAATGGCCCGGAAAGCATCGCCGATGCTGTGGGTTCCCGATGCACATGCGGTTACCACATTGGTGCATTTTCCTTTCAACCCCAGCTGAATGGAAATGTTTCCAGCCGCCATATTAGAAATCATCAAAGGCACCATAAGGGGATTCACACGGGCAGGCCCTTTGGACAAAATTTTCTCATATTCCCGCTCTGCCACCTGGAGGCTTCCGATACCGGAGCCCACCACGACTCCGGTACGGTACGGGTCTTCCTTTTCCATATCAAGCCCTGCATCCTCAAATGCTTCTTTCGCCGCAGCCACAGCATACTGGGAAAAGGGCTCCATTCTCTTTGCCGCTTTAAAATCCATGCGCTCTTTTGCCGTAAAGTCTTTTACTTCTGCCGCTAGTTTTACCTTATAATCAGTTGTGTCAAACTTTGTAATCTCACCGATACCCACTTTTCCCGCTTTGATACCAGCCCAAAATTCTGGCACTGTATTTCCAAGGGGGGTCACTGCCCCAAGTCCTGTAACTACCACTCTTCTTTTCATATCGTTTCTCTTTCTCCCCCGATTCCTACATGATCATACCGCCGTCTACATGAAGCACCTGTCCTGTAATATATCCCGCCTCCTCAGAAGCCAGAAATGCTGCTGCCGCAGCCACATGTTCCGGCTTTCCAAATGTTCCGAGAGGAATCTGTGCCACAGAAGCCTCTTTCACCTTTTCCGGCAGCACGCTGGTCATATCTGTCTTAATAAATCCAGGTGCAATGGCATTGACTGTAATCCCTCTGGATGCCAGTTCCCGGGCCGCAGCTTTGGTCAGGCCAATAAGCCCCGCCTTGGATGCCGCATAATTGGCCTGGCCTGCGTTGCCCGCCACGCCGGAAACTGACGACATATTGATGATACGTCCGCTTTTTTGTTTTAACATCTGGCGGGATGCAAAGCGTATGGTATGAAATGCACCTTTCAGATTAATATCCATCACCTGGTCGAAGTCTTCTTCTGTCATTTTCATCAATAATCCGTCTTTGGTAATCCCTGCATTATTTACCAGAATATCCAGCCGTCCATACTGTTTGATTACATCCTGAATAAATGTTTCACACTGCCCATAATCTGCCACATTGCACTGATAGACAGACGCGGTTCCTCCCTGAGCCTGGATTTCCTGTTCCACTTCTCTAGCTTTTTCTTCCGAACCATTATAATTGACTACTACAGCGGCACCCTGGGACGCCAGTTTCAGAGCGATGGCTTTTCCGATTCCTCTGGAGGCTCCTGTTACCACTGCTGTTTTTCCTGATAACATCTTTTACTCTTCTCCTTTCAGAGCTGCTGCTGTCTTCTCCACATCTTCCCAAGAGTTGACGTTGTAGACTCTGCTCTTTGGATTGATTTTTTTCATAAAGCTGGCCAGTGTGCTTCCCGGTCCGATCTCCACAAACCGCTCCACACCCTCTGCAATCATATATTCCATGCTCTGCATCCAGCGCACCGGCGAACTCACCTGTCTGGCCAGAAGCTCTTTGGTCTCTGCAATATCTTCCACTTTCCGGGCCGTCACATTGGTCACATAAGGGATCTGCAGAGAGTGCATCTGCACAGATACAAGCTCTTCTGCCAATTCTTCTCCCGCCGGTTTCAGCAGCGGAGAATGGAATGGGCCGCTTACATTGAGCATCATGGTGCGTCTGGCCCCGGCGTCTTTCAATTTCACTGCCGCTGTTTCCACTCCCTCTTTTCTCCCGGTGATGACGATCTGCCCGGGGCAGTTATAATTTGCCACTTCCACTTCCGGAATGTCTGCTATGACCTGCTCGATTTTCTCTGCATCCATGGCCATCACCGCACACATGGCCCCTTCTCCGGCCGGCACTGTATTCTGCATCAGAATCCCTCTTTTTCGCACCAGACGAATGGCATCCATATCGTCCATGCCCCCTGCCGCAGCGATGGCCGCATATTCTCCTAAGCTCAGCCCGGCTGTGATATCCGGCGTAATCCCTGCTTCTTCCACAACTTTCGTCATGGCAAGACAGGTGGTAACCAGCGCCGCCTGGGTATATTCTGTCAGATCCAGTTTGTCATTTTTTTCGAAACACAACGCTTTCATATCCAAATCTAAAACTTTGGACGCCTGGTCGAAAATCTCCCTGACGGCAGGACTTTTCTCATAAAAATCTGCGCCCATACCTGCTTTCTGCGCTCCCTGGCCAGGATAAATAAATGCCGTCTTAATCATACAGACCCACTCCCTTCATCAATTCATCCGTTTCTCTTACCAGTTTATCAATCAGCTCCTTACAGGACATCCGCTCTTTCACCATGCCGGCAATCTGTCCTGCCATGACACTTCCATTTTTCACATCGCCTTCTACAACAGCATTTCTCAGTCCTCCCAGAGTCAGATGTTCCAATTCCTCAAAGCTGGCTCCCTGTTCCTCAAGTTCTGTATATCTCTTGGTCATCTCGTTGCGCAGGGTACGGATGGGATGACCCGTGCTGCGGCCTGTCACCTTTGTGTCAATGTCCTTTGCTTTTATGATCCGTTCTTTGTAATTATCATGTACCTGGGATTCGTCTGTCACCACAAAGCAGGTGCCCATCTGCACCCCTTTGGCCCCCAGCATAAATGCCGCGGCAATACCTCTGCCATCTGCGATCCCCCCTGCGGCGATCACCGGAATCTGCACCGCATCTGCCACCTGAGGCACCAGTACCATTGTGGTGCTCTCTCCAATATGGCCGCCGGACTCACATCCCTCTGCCACCACCGCGTCTGCGCCGCAGCGCTCCATGCGTTTGGCCAGGGCTACGGAGGCAACCACTGGAATCACGCGGATGTCTGCCTCTTTCCACATTTCCATATATTTCTCAGGATTGCCTGCACCGGTGGTAATTACCTTTACCCCTTCTTCCGCTGCCACTTTTGCCACCTGGTCGGCATAGGGACTCATCAACATGATGTTCACACCGAAAGGCTTATCTGTAATCTTTTTTGCCTCCCGAATCTGCTCCCGCACCCACTCCGCCGGGGCATTTGCCGCGCCGATAAGCCCCAGACCTCCTGCTTCTGACACAGCCGCCGCCAGATGATATTCAGCAACCCAGGCCATGCCTCCCTGGATAATCGGATATTCAATGCCCAATTTTCTGGTTAATTCTGTCTGCATTTTTTAAAACCCCGTTTCTTTCTATCATTCATTCAATACTAAATGTTTATAATTACATCCACTCAACAATGGAAGCGCCCCATGTGAGCCCTGCGCCGAATCCTGCCATGACAATCTTCTGCCCCGGCTTCAGCATACCTTTCCGATTCATCTCGTCTAGAAGAATGGGTATGCTGGCCGACGATGTATTGCCATATTCCTGAATATTCATAGGGAATTTCTCCATAGGTTCTCCCAGACGCTTGGCCACTGATTCCACAATCCTTTTGTTTGCCTGATGAAGCAGGAACCAATCTATTTCATCCTGTCTGACCTGGTTTTTCTCCAGAACTTCCCGCACCGCCTGAGGCACCTTCTTTACGGCAAACTGAAATACTGCCTTCCCATCCATTTTCATGAAATATTCGTCTGTGCCGTAGTCATGCTTTTCCCCGGAGTCTTCTCCTGCCGTGAGCACATTCCTGTCATGGCGGCTCTTTAAACTGAGGGCACTGCCTTTCCCACCGTCGGAATGTGTCACAGGAACATACATCCTGCGGCTGTCTGCTCTCAGTACTGCAGCCCCTGCCCCGTCTCCAAATAAAATACATGTTCCCCTGTCTTTCCAGTTGGTAAGATTGGAAAGGCTCTCACTTCCAATGATCAGCGCTGTCTTATAAATCCCGCCGGACAGGTAAGCCGCCGCAGTATTATAGGCCAGGACAAAACCTGTGCAGGCGGCGCTCAGGTCGAAGCAGGTAGCATTCACTGCCCCCAGCTCCTTTTGAACCTCACATGCCGCACAGGGAAGGACCACGTTTGAGGATATGGTAGAAACCACAATCAAGTCTACCTCCTCTGCTGAAATACCTGCCATGGAAAGCGCACGCTCTCCCGCTTCACAGGCCATGGAGACTGTGGTCTCCCCGTCTACGATGTGTCTTCTGGAGATACCTGTCCTCTCCCTGATCCATTCATCATTGGTATCCACCAATTCTGCAATGCCGTTATTATCCATCACATGGGACGGTATAAACGCTCCCGTCCCGCATATATTTACAGCCATATTGATTCCTCTGATTTGTTTTGATTGTCAATTAGTTTTAAATTAAATTATTTTGATTATCAAAGTATATACCCAATATTTTCCTTTGTCAAGCATTTTTAAGACACGCTCTATGGAAAATCAGCCTGGCCCCATATCTTCTTGCTATTCCGCCTCAGATATATTACAATAACATACAAACCGACAGAAAATGATTTTTCAGCCAGCTGAAGATTTCTGGCTTAAGAATCACCCACTACAAAGGAGACGTTAATGATAAAACAAATTTCTTCCATCCTCAGCAGCAGTTTCAATCCCTATGAAAACCTGGCATTAGAAAAATATTTATTTAACCATGTAAAGGAGGATGAAGTTATCCTCTACCTGTGGCAGAACGAGCGCACAGTAGTCTGCGGAAGGAATCAGAATCTATGGAAAGAATGCCATGTGAGCCGGCTTTTGGAGGACGGCGGATATCCAGTACGCCGGCTGTCAGGAGGAGGAGCTGTTTTCCACGACAAAGG
Organism: uncultured Lachnospiraceae bacterium; assembly: GCA_910588825.1. Taxonomy (GTDB): domain Bacteria; phylum Bacillota; class Clostridia; order Lachnospirales; family Lachnospiraceae; genus MGBC164599. The sequence goes on along the minus strand of CAJURF010000051.1, from coordinate 1,002 downwards.
CAATCTGAACTTTACCTTTCTTGTGAAAAAGGACAATTATGATGTTGCACGCCAGCTGCAGGTGATCATTCAGGCATGCAAAAATCTGGGGATACATGCTGAGAAGACAGGCAGAAATGATATCACTGTAGACGGACGAAAATTCTCCGGCAACGCCTTTTATTCCTCTGGAGAAAGAAAATATCACCACGGCACTCTGTTAATTCAGGTTGACACATCTATGATGTCCGCATACCTGAATGTGGATAAAGAAAAGCTTGCCACGAAAGGGGTCAGCTCTGTCCGCTCCCGGGTTGCCAACCTGGTTGAATTCTGCCCTGGCCTGACTATACAGACTATGAAAGATGCCATGTCCGCGGCATTTGAAACCGTGTACCATCTGCCAGCCGCCCCATACCAGCTCCCGGCATCCGCCTCCCATGAGCTGGAAGAGACCAGACAGTTCTTCAGCTCCGATGAGTGGCTGTATGGCAGAAAAATTGACTTCGCTTACCGGATCAACCGCCGTTTCCCATGGGGCGACTTTGACCTTCAGCTGAATGTAGAAAAGGGTGTCATCGTGGCAGCCGCCCTATATTCGGACGCAAATGACGAATCTTTTATCCGGAGTATTCAGGAAAAACTGGAAGGAATTTCTTTTACTTATACAGAATTAAAAGCTCTGGTTGAGAGCTGCTGCCAGACCCAGGAGCATGGTGCCATGGCGCAGGACATCAATGAGCTCTTGTACGACTCTATCTGATTCATTGGGACATCCCAATATTCCCAAAATCTAGGAATCTAAAAAGCCGGTCTCCCTGCAGAACACCATCTGTCTGTGGGGTACCGGCTTTTCTTTAGTGATCCTATTTAGACCTGTGACTATATTAGACCTATGTTTTGTGCAAATTTATAACGTGCCCAATGGGATAACCAATGGAAAACGCTGCCTGATTGTCAAAATTGGCTGTGAATCAATGTCATTAAGTTAAAAGAACCCGCCGCGGAATCGGGGGGTCTAAC
>CAJURF010000050.1 GCA_910588825.1 uncultured Lachnospiraceae bacterium | reverse complement strand
CGGCGGAAGTAATTGTGATACCTCTTTCCTGTTCCTGCTCCATCCAGTCCATGGTGGCAGTTCCTTCGTGTGTATCTCCAATCTTATAGTTAACACCGGTATAATAAAGGATACGTTCTGTAAGAGTTGTCTTACCCGCATCAATATGAGCCATAATACCAATGTTTCTGGTTCTCTCTAATGGATATTCTCTTCCAGCCAATGGTCCTTCCTCCTAGAATCTATAATGCGCAAACGCCCTATTGGCTTCTGCCATCTTATGCATATCTTCTTTTCTCTTAACCGATGCCCCTGTATTGTTCATGGCATCCAACAGCTCATTCGCCAGTCTTTCTTCCATCCTCTTTTCCCCTCTTTTACGGGAAAACTGAGTCAGCCAGCGAAGAGCCAGCGCCTGACGTCTTTCCGGACGCACTTCGATAGGTACCTGATAAGTGGCACCGCCGATACGTCTAGCTTTTACTTCCAATGCAGGCATAATATTATTCATTGCCTCTTCAAATACTTCCAAAGCAGGCTTTCCTGCCTTTTCTTCAATTCTGGCAAACGCTCCGTATACAATTTTCTGGGCAACTCCCTTTTTGCCGTCCAACATGATATTGTTGATCAGCTTGGTCACTACCTTGTTATTGTACAGCGGATCTGCCAGCACGTCTCTCTTTTGAGTATGTCCTTTCCGTGGCACGCTGCTTCCCTCCTTAATCATGATCAGTGGGACCTGCCAGAAGGCAGATCACTTCGATTAAATCATAGGTACTCACACAAGAATCGTATGTTCGCACTGGTAAATCACTATATTTAACCCGCAGCCAAGAGGGTATATGAAATAACCGTACAAAACTACTACACTGTGAAATAACGAATGATTATCTTTTTACTTATTTTTTCGGTCTTTTGGCTCCATATTTGGAACGGGCCTGTTTTCTGTTAGCCACACCTGCCGTATCCAGTGTACCCCTGATAATATGATATCTGGTACCAGGAAGGTCTTTTACCCTTCCTCCGCGGATCAGAACAACGCTGTGTTCCTGCAGGTTATGACCTTCTCCGGGAATGTAGCTGGTCACTTCAATTCCGTTGGAAAGACGAACCCTGGCGATCTTTCTAAGAGCAGAATTCGGCTTCTTCGGTGTAGCGGTCTTAACTGCTGTACACACACCCCGCTTCTGCGGAGAAGACAGATCCGTACTTTTCTTCTTCAGAGAATTGAAATTCTTCTGCAGAGCTGGTGCTGTTGATTTCTTTACAGATGTCTTTCTTCCTTTTCTGACTAACTGATTAAATGTTGGCATTCCATTTCACCTCCCGATTATTTGTCTGCGGCTGCTATTCATATTTTAAGCGATGTAAATACCCCTGGCAGTAAACTCCGGGGGTATTTTTACACGCTTCTCTGCATTATAGCCTTTTCATTATGGTCTGTCAAGGGGTAACTGTCGCTGTTTTTTCCAATTCTTCCTCTGCTTCCACAGTTTCGCCCAATTCATCCATTTCCTGCAGTTCCTGTGTATCCACAGGCTCCTCCATTTCTTCTATATCTGACAAAAGAACAGGTTCTTCTGATTCCTCGTCAAAATCCGGATGCATTTCGCCATCCAGCGCCAAGTCTTCTTCCGATTCCATATCCATATCGAAATCTTCGCTGATTTCCAGCAGATCTTCTTCTTCCTTTTCCGAATCCAGCCGGATATCGCTGTAGCGCTTCATTCCGGTTCCTGTTGGAATGAGTTTTCCAAGGATTACATTTTCCTTCAGTCCGATCAGAGGGTCTACCTTTCCTTTAATGGCCGCTTCTGTTAAGACTTTCGTTGTTTCCTGGAAAGAAGCTGCTGACAGGAAGGAATTGGTTGCCAGCGATGCCTTTGTTATACCAAGCATTACCTGGCTTCCCTCTGCAGGTTCCATACCGTTTTCGATCATACGGTTATTTTCATCTTCATATTCCAAAATATCTACCAGGGTCCCGGGCAGGAAGTCTGTATCTCCGTTGTTTTCAATGCGGACTTTTTTCAGCATCTGCCGTACAATTACTTCCACATGCTTATCGTTAATTTCCACACCCTGAAGACGGTATACACGCTGTACCTCCTGGATCATGTAATCCTGCACAGCACGGACTCCCTTTATCTTCAATATATCATGGGGGTTGACACTACCCTCCGTTAATTCGTCACCTGCAGCCAGGTCATCTCCATCCATAATCTTGATTCTGGACCCATAAGGAATCAAATACGTTTTGGAATCCCCTGTTTCATTGTTGGTAACTGTAATCTCACGTTTCTTCTTTGTGTCACTGATGGAGGCTGTTCCTGCAATCTCTGTGATAATAGCAAGACCTTTCGGCTTCCTGGCCTCGAATAACTCCTCCACACGGGGAAGACCCTGTGTAATATCTCCACCTGCCACACCACCGGTATGGAAGGTACGCATGGTAAGCTGAGTACCCGGCTCTCCAATGGACTGCGCAGCAATGATTCCCACTGATTCACCCACCTGTACTGGTTCTCCGGTGGCCATATTGGCCCCGTAGCATTTTGCACAGATACCCACATGGCATCTGCAGGTAAGAATCGTACGAATCTTTACCTGGTCCAGAGGTTCTCCTTTGTCATTGACGCCCTGGCTCATTATTCTGGCGGCCCGTCCCGGCGTAATCATATGATTTGCCTTTACCAGAACATTTCCGTCTTTATCACAAATTGTCTCACAGGCAACCCTTCCGGTGATTCTCTCCTGAAGGCTCTCGATCTCCTCCCGTCCATCCATGAAATCTTTCACGTACATACCCGGAATCATATCTTTTCCTTCACAGCAGTCCACTTCCCGCACAATCAATTCCTGAGACACATCCACCAGACGCCTGGTCAGGTAACCGGAATCCGCTGTACGAAGAGCGGTATCTGAAAGTCCTTTTCTGGCGCCGTGGGCAGACATGAAATATTCCAAAACGTCCAGCCCCTCACGGAAGTTTGATTTAATGGGAAGTTCAATGGTATGTCCTGTGGTATCTGCCATCAGACCGCGCATACCGGCCAGCTGTTTGATCTGCTTATCAGAACCACGGGCACCGGAATCGGCCATCATATAAATATTATTGTATTTATCCAGTCCGCTGAGCAGTGCATGTGTCAAAGTATCATCAGTCTTCTTCCATGTCTCCACCACTTCTTTATAGCGTTCTTCTTCTGTGATCAGACCACGTTTGTAGTTCTTTGTGATCAAATCCACCGTATCCTGTGCTTTTTGGATTAATTCCGGTTTTTGCGGAGGCACAGTCATGTCGGAAATGGATACGGTCATAGCCGCACGGGTGGAATATTTATATCCCATAGACTTAATATCATCCAGTACTTCCGCTGTCTTAGTGGCTCCATGGGTGTTGATTACCTTTTCCAAAATCTGCTTCAGACTTTTCTTTCCCACGTGGAAATCTACTTCCAGAAGCAGTTCGTTTTCCGGAATGCTCCTGTCCACAAAGCCAAGATCCTGGGGCAGAATCTCGTTAAATAAAAATCTTCCCAGAGTAGATGACACATTTCCCTGGATCTTAGTCCCATCCGGCCTTACCTTCTGACAGCGCACGTTAATCTTTGTCTGAAGGGTGATGATTCCGTTTTCATAGGCTAAAATGGCTTCGTTTACATTGCGGAACCACTTTCCTTCCCCCGGATTTCCTGGACGCTCCTGGGTCAGATAGTAAATTCCCAGCACCATATCCTGAGACGGAACGGCCACCGGCCCTCCATCTGACGGCTTCAGCAGATTGTTCGGTGACAATAACAGAAAACGGCATTCTGCCTGGGCCTCCACAGATAATGGCAGATGGACAGCCATCTGGTCCCCATCGAAGTCTGCATTGAAGGCTGTACATACCAGGGGATGGAGTTTAATAGCCTTTCCTTCAACAAGGGTGGGCTCAAATGCCTGGATGCCAAGCCTGTGCAGAGTGGGAGCACGATTCAGCATAACCGGATGTTCCTTGATAACTTCCTCAAGAATATCCCAGACTTCCGGCTGCAGCTTTTCCACCATCTTCTTGGCATTCTTTATATTGTGAGAAGTTCCGTTGGCCACCAGCTCTTTCATTACGAAAGGTTTAAACAGCTCTATGGCCATCTCTTTAGGAAGACCACACTGATAAATCTTCAGTTCCGGACCTACCACGATAACGGAACGGCCAGAATAATCCACACGTTTTCCCAAAAGATTCTGACGGAAACGGCCGGACTTTCCTTTCAGCATGTCAGAAAGAGATTTCAACGCCCGGTTTCCGGGGCCTGTAACAGGACGGCCCCGGCGTCCATTATCAATCAATGCGTCCACTGCTTCCTGGAGCATACGTTTCTCATTTCGGACAATGATATCCGGCGCACCCAGTTCCAGAAGGCGTTTCAGACGATTGTTCCGGTTGATAATTCTCCGGTACAAATCGTTCAGGTCCGATGTGGCAAAACGGCCTCCGTCCAGCTGGACCATGGGGCGCAGATCCGGCGGAATTACCGGAATCACAGACATAATCATCCATTCCGGCCGGTTGCCGGAACCTCTGAAAGATTCCACAACTTCCAGTCTTTTGATAATTCTGGCCCTTTTTTGTCCTGTAGACTCTTTCAAACCTCTGCGCAGTTCGTCGGTTTCTTTCTCCAGATCAATACTTTTTAAAAGTTCTTCCACTGCCTCAGCGCCCATGCCTACCCGGAAGTCATATCCATATGCGTCTCTGGCATCCTGGTATTCTTTCTCAGTAAGCACCTGCTTATACTGCAGACCCGAATCAGCCGGGTCCAATACAATATAATTGGCAAAATAAAGCACTTTTTCCAATGTCCGGGGGCTCAAATCAAGCACCAGACCCATCCGGGAAGGTATCCCTTTAAAATACCAGATATGCGATACCGGGGCCGCCAGCTCAATATGCCCCATCCGTTCACGCCGGACTGTAGACTTTGTGACCTCCACCCCACAGCGGTCACAGACTACCCCTTTATAACGGATTTTTTTATATTTTCCGCAATGACATTCCCAGTCTTTGCTGGGACCAAATATTTTTTCACAGAAAAGTCCGTCTTTTTCCGGTTTCAGTGTTCTATAATTAATGGTTTCCGGCTTTAACACTTCACCTCTGGACCATTCTCTGATTTTATCAGGCGATGCCAGTCCAATCTTAATCGCATCAAAAGTCATCGGCTGATACGTTTCCTGTTTATTTGTTGTCTCTGCCATCCAAATATACCCCTTCCTACTCTTCATCCAGAGTTATCTGCATACCTTCCATATCCTCTGCCAGCTCCTGATTGGGATCTCCAAGGTCCTCCGTGTCATCACCTTCCTCTTCATCTTCCGTTTCCACATTTACCAGTTCCCCATTGGCAAATTCCTGCCGGGTATAGCCCATTCTGTCATAGGATTCTTCTGTATCTCTTCTCCGGTCACCTTCAATGATGGAGTGAAGATCAGTTTCTCCATAGTCTATTGTCTCCATGATTTCCACTTCTGTATTATCATCTTTAAGTACTTTCACATCCAGCCCCAGAGACTGCAGTTCCTTCAAAAGCACTTTAAAGGATTCCGGAATTCCCGGTTCTGGTATATTATCGCCTTTGATAATGGCCTCATAAGTTTTCACACGGCCTACTACATCATCAGATTTTACAGTAAGGATTTCCTGCAGAGTATAAGAGGCTCCATAAGCTTCCAGCGCCCACACTTCCATCTCTCCAAATCTCTGGCCGCCGAACTGTGCTTTTCCACCCAGAGGCTGCTGGGTAACCAGAGAATATGGTCCCGTAGAACGGGCATGGATTTTATCATCTACCAAATGATGCAGTTTCAGATAATGCATGTGGCCGATGGTAACCGGACTGTCAAAATATTCTCCTGTACGCCCGTCGCGAAGCCGTACTTTTCCGTCTCTGGACAGGGGAACCCCCTTCCAGAGTTTCCGGTGCTCCTTATTTTTATCCAGATATTCCATCACATCCGGTGCCAGCACATCATCATACTTTTCACGAAAATCTTCAAATTCTTCTATATTTACATAATCATTTGCCAGCTCCAGGGCATCCATAATATCATCCTCATTTGCCCCGTCAAATACAGGAGTGGCAATATTAAAGCCCAATGCTTTCGCAGCCAGAGACAGATGAATCTCCAACACCTGGCCGATATTCATTCGGGAAGGCACACCCAGAGGATTCAACACAATATCCAGCGGACGGCCATTGGGGAGAAACGGCATATCTTCTACAGGCAGCACACGGGAAACTACACCCTTATTGCCATGCCGGCCGGCCATTTTATCCCCCACCGATATTTTTCTTTTCTGGGCAATATAAATCCTCACAGACTGGTTCACACCTGGAGACAATTCATCTCCGTTTTCACGGGTGAATACTTTTGCATCCACTACAATCCCGTACTCACCATGGGGCACCTTCAGTGAAGTATCCCTGACTTCACGGGCCTTTTCACCAAAAATAGCCCTCAAAAGCCGTTCTTCCGCTGTCAGTTCTGTTTCCCCTTTTGGTGTTACTTTTCCCACAAGGATGTCCCCTGCACGAACTTCCGCGCCGATACGGATAATCCCCCGTTCATCCAGGTCTTTTAAAGCGTCGTCGCCCACTCCGGGCACATCGCGGGTGATCTCTTCCGGCCCCAGTTTCGTATCTCTGGATTCTGCCTCATATTCTTCGATGTGCACAGAAGTATATACATCCTCCTGGACCAGACGCTCGCTCAACAGTACGGCGTCCTCGTAATTGTAACCCTCCCAGGTCATAAATCCGATGAGAGGATTCTTGCCCAAAGCCAGTTCCCCGTTGGATGTGGACGGACCGTCGGCAATCACCTGTCCTTCTTCCACACGCTCTCCCTGGAAAACAATGGGTTTCTGGTTATAGCAGTTACTCTGGTTGCTCCTCATAAATTTCGTAAGCCGGTATTCATCCCTGCTTCCGTCATCGTTGGCCACCACAATCTGCTTGGAAGTAGACCGCTCCACAACACCGGATTTGCGCGCCACCATGCACACACCAGAGTCCACGGCTACTTTCGTCTCCATACCGGTTCCCACAACAGGGGCCTCAGTGATCAAAAGAGGCACTGCCTGACGCTGCATGTTGGAACCCATCAGAGCACGGTTGGCATCGTCATTCTGCAGAAACGGAATCAATGCCGTGGCCACAGAAAACACCATCTTCGGAGACACATCCATATAGTCAAACATATGTTTTTCGTATTCCTGTGTCTCATCTTTATAACGTCCTGACACATTTTTACGGATAAAATAACCATTTTCATCCAGAGCCTCATTGGCCTGTGCCACGTGATAATTATCTTCTTCGTCCGCTGTCATATAGACAACTTCTTCAGTAACTCTCGGGTTTTTCGGATCGCTTTTATCTATTTTCCGATAAGGAGCCTCCACAAATCCATATTCATTGATACGGGCATAAGACGCCAGAGAGTTAATCAGACCAATGTTGGGACCTTCCGGTGTCTCTATGGGGCACATTCTTCCATAATGGGAATAATGCACATCACGCACCTCGAATCCTGCACGGTCTCTGGACAGACCGCCAGGGCCGAGGGCAGACAGACGCCGCTTATGGGTCAGCTCTCCCAGCGGATTATTCTGGTCCATAAACTGGGACAGCTGGGAAGACCCGAAGAACTCTTTCACCGCCGCTGTCACCGGCTTAATGTTAATCAGCGACTGGGGAGAAATTCCTTCAATATCCTGGGTTGTCATTCTCTCCCTCACCACTCTCTCCATTCTGGACAGACCGATGCGGTACTGGTTCTGCAGCAATTCTCCAACGGAACGAATCCGGCGGTTGCCCAGGTGGTCAATGTCGTCGTCATTTCCCATGCCGTATTCCAAATGCATATTATAATTGATAGAAGCCAGAATATCTTCCTTTGTTATATGTTTGGGAATCAGGTCGTGAATATCCCTCTTGATGGCAGCCTTAATTTCTTCCAGGTCTTCATTCTCCTCAAGAATCTGCATCAGGCAGGGATAATACACCATCTCCTTCACGCCCACTTCCGCAGGGTCCACATCCACAAAGCTGGTGATATCCACCATCATATTTGACAGAACTTTTACCCTGCGCTCGTCTGCCTGAACCCACACATAGGGAATGGCAGCATTTTGTATTCTGCCGGCCAGCTCCCGGTCTGCCACTGTACCCGCCTCTGCCAGAATCTCTCCTGTGGAGGTATCCACCACATCTTCTGCCAGGGCAAAGCCCACAATCCGGTTCTTCATGGACAGCTTCTTATTGAATTTATATCTTCCTACTTTTGCCAGATCATATCTTCTCGGGTCGAAAAACATGGACATGATCAGACTCTCGGCACTTTCCACTGCCAGAGGTTCACCGGGACGGATCTTCTTGTACAATTCCAGAAGACCTTCCTGATAACTCTCAGCCGTATCCTTTTCAAAACTTGCCAGAATCTTTGGCTCCTCGCCGAACAGCTGTACAATTTCTTCGTTGGTGCCGATTCCCAGAGCACGGATCAATACTGTGATCGGCACTTTTCTGGTTCTGTCCACACGGACATAGAACACGTCATTGGAATCTGTTTCATACTCCAGCCATGCTCCTCTGTTGGGTATCACTGTTGCTGAATACAGCGTTTTACCCACTTTATCATGGGCTATGGAGTAATAGATACCAGGCGAACGCACCAGCTGGCTTACGATAACACGCTCCGCACCATTTATTACAAAGGTCCCGGTAGCCGTCATCAGAGGCAGATCTCCCATGAAAATCTCATGTTCATTGATTTCGTCGTTTTCCCTGTTGATCAGACGAACACGCACTTTAAGAGGGGCTGCGTACGTTACATCCCGTTCTTTACATTCTTCAATGGAATATTTTACGTCCTTTTCACATAAAGTAAAGTCTATAAACTCCAGGCTTAACTTTCCGCCGTAATCCGCAATCGGAGAAATATCATTAAATACCTCCTTAAGACCTTCATTTAGAAACCATTGGTAAGAATCTTTCTGTACTTCTATCAAGTTCGGCATTTCCAGAACTTCATTTTGTCTCTGGTAACTCATCCGCATACTTTTTCCAGTAACTACAGAACGTATTCTGTTTTTTTCCATTGACGTTTCACCCCTGTTTTCTTAAAATTTTTTTGCGCGCCGCCTACTGAATCAAGCAAATCATTTAGTAAAAGTAGGCATATCTTTCCACAATAGTGTATTTTTAAATATATCACAGGGAAAGTCAATGTGTCAATCGTAATCTGAATTATTTTACAAGTTTTTCATATTCAGGGCTTGTCTGCTTTTGAAATCAAGTTCCACTTCTCTTTGGACGATAAATGCTTAATCTCATATTCTCTGCGCATGGCCTCACTTTTTGTGCGGAATCCTTCATAATATAATAGCTCTACCGGCGCCCGGCTTTTCGTATATTTGGCACCGCTGCCGCTGTTATGGTCATGGATTCTTTTTTCAAGATTATTGGTCCACCCCGTATACAGGCTTCCATCCCGGCATTTTACAATATAAGTATAATTCATTTATGAAAATCCTTCTTTTGAGGCTCCGCGCCCCAGACCGATCTATGTACGGGCAGCCTGGCATACAGCCTGACAGCCCAATTTCATTTATGTGAAGCAATCGACAATTAGTATTTTACCATATTGAATCACTGATATTTGTACCTTCCGTCACAATTGACTTTACTGATCATAGACGATTGCGGATTTTCAATATGGCACACTGTCTTCTATACATTACATTATACGCTTTTATGTAAAATCCGTGAATCATGGCTGACGCCTCTCAGGGTTCTTTCAGGTAATTTCCCAGATGTTCTTTTACACATGATTTTATCTGCTCTGCAATATTTCTGCATTTCTCCTTTTTCATTCCAGCTGCTGTTCCAACATTTATCAGTTCCCTGACCCCGGGGTCCCTGCCATTTCCATCAACGGATGTGGTGTGTTCGCCGTAATACGTATTACTGTATGTCAAATCATAGGCAGGACTCAGCTTCCATCGTCTCCTGCTTTCATCATACAAAAAAGCAAAATTCTTGGAATGATCATCCCGGTTATGGGCAAACACATTAAAGCACATTCTCCGATACATATCCTGTATATCTTCCTGATTATTCCCTGTAATAATTTTTGTCAGTTTCATTAAACTATGATAATCCAGACTTGGCTGATTGTAATCCAATTCCAGAAGTGCCGCTGCTGTGCACATATGAATCTTTTGATTTTCCCTGTCAAACCGCTTTGTCCCAAAATACCCCCCGCAGATTCTAGAGGGAAACAGCCTGGTCTCACTCATAGAAATCCCGCATTGTTTCGCGCAGAGAGAATACTCATACTCCATCTGCCCTGCATTCATTGTGTCCACATGGGCAGGAAACTTAATGATCCAGTCCTCTTTCTCCACTTCTGTCAATATTTTGGGCCTTGCACCACCGCTTGTTCCTCCCAGCCTGTATAACTCATCAAGATTTTCATCGTATTCAGTAGTGAGAATCTGTCTGCACTGTACCGACAGCTCATCCAAATCCACAGGGTATTCCTGTGCAGAGTTCATCATTTCCGGCTGGTAAACCAACGCCCCCATTCCACTGCTTCCCACAATGGCAAGCCTGTCTAAAGGAGACATATCATCCATAGAGATTCCCTTTTTCCTAAGCATCCGGCTCAGCAGTAAATTTCCCCAGGCATCAGGAAGGCTGTCTGCAAACACACCAAAAAGTCCATGAAAATATAATTTCACAGGCACAAACACCTGCTTTTTCAGTGGGAGGCTGAACGGGCTGATTGAAAATCCTGACTCTATCCATTCCCCGCTATACTCAAAAGCCGCCTTCTTATCTGAAGTAAATGCCAGAGTCCCCACCTCTCTGCCATGGTACAACACTTTCAGCCTGTTATTGACTCTCATTGATAACCTCCTCAATGCTAAGATAAGGAACTTCTGTGAACATATTCCGGATCTCCTCTGCCAGGTCCAGAGCAATAGCTATCTTAGTCAGCGACAGCAGAGATATGTTCCCTGTAGATTCAAACCGTTTTACAGAACCATAGCTGACGCCGCTCATCTCACTGAGCCTTTCCTGCGAAATCTTACGCCGCTTTCTGATTCTTCTCACACGCCTGGCCAAATTCAGATTCATTTCCTCTGCTGTCTCCCACAGTAATCCTTCCATACCAAACTCTCCATACAGATAAAATAATCTGCCCATCAAAAGGCATCATTCATATATAGATAAAATATAATCCATTATATCAAAAAATCTGTTATTTTGGATAATATATTATACCATATGAAACACACGAAAAACAGCCTCCTGCAGACAAAAAATCTGCACAGCCTGTTTTTCATGTTTTTTATAAGTTTTACGGCAGGTACTGGATGGGGTCAATAGGCGCCCCATCTTTACTCATGGAAAAGTAAAGATTACTGCCCTCCTTTGTAAAATATTTTGTGGGTTCATTCACATACCCCAAAATGGTTCCCTGGCCTACCGTCTGGCCTATTTCTATATTCAAGTCTTTTAACTGGCCATAAACACATTCATATCCATTGCCCATATCCATCACCACTGTAGTTCCTGTATCAGCCGCATCCTCAATGGCTGTCACCGTTCCATTTGCAGCGGCTGTCACCGGAGATCCCACAGATGACTGGATAGCAATCCCTTTGCTGCATTTGTACTGGTCCAATGTAGGATGATAAATGGTGTGGTCCATGCTGTAATCCAACAGAATCTGTCCCTCCAGAGGCCAATTCATGAGACTTTCCTCTGTAAAATTCGTCTCAATCACAGGAGTCTCCACACTTTCCGCTGATGCAGCGGCATCTGTACTCTCCACTTCTTCTTCAGAAACCTCTGTCTGGGCAGTCTCCTCAGCCGCTTCTTCCTGCTTTGGTTTTTCCTTTTTTTCTTCCTTTGTCTCTGCCTTGGCCGTCTTCTCCTCTTTCAGATCTGCTTCCACATCATCGGTGCCTGCGTCCACCATAGGCTCTTTAGTCTCAGCTGTTTCCCGTCCGCTGTCTTCGGATGCAAGCTGGGGTGTGATGGGCTCATTTTCACTGTGCTGTGTTCCGGCCCGATATACGGTGACTGCCAGTGCCACAATTGCCACAAGAAGTACACTGTTTACCACAAGCCTGATCAATTTCGTTCTCTTAGTCATAATCTTCCACCTCTGTTTTTTTCAATTTCTATACACATAGGATTGCCAGAATATGAAAGTCTATGCATTTTTTTATAAAAAATCCAGCCGTGGAAAATAATATTTCAAAATTTCCTTATAATGTTTCCCCTGCTGAGCCATTTTATTTCCCCCATACTGGGAAAATCCAAGCCCATGGCCATGGCCTCTGCACAAAATACGTGTCTGCCCGTTAATTTCCTGCAGGGTAAAAGCACTGGAGGGCAATTCCAGCTTCCTCCTGAATTCCTCACCGGACATCATATGTCCCCCTGCTTTTAAAAACTGTACATACCCATATTTATCGCAGGATACGATTTCCACCTGCTCATAATAATCCACATCCGGGAAATAAGTGCTGGTGAGATAATCTTCTGATTTCTGATCCGCAGAAGAATCCACAGAAACCAAATATTCATATGCATCACTGTGAAACAGCGAAGTTCCGTCCCTGGTACCGCCGGCAGTCATATAACAATATGGAAGGACAACTTTCTGATTTTGATAGGTAAGAATCTGCCCCCTGGTGGCCCCGGCAGCCTTTACGAATTGCTCATATGTACGCAGAAAGTGAAATACACTCTGCTCGTGGACAAGATAGTCCAAAGGTTCCTCCAATATCTCATAAAGAGACGCACCCTTCTCCAGCTGCCGCTGAATATTCGTGCGGGCAATCACTGTCTGGGCCTTTATATTCTCCAGATGATGAGTATAAGGTATCTGCAGATAGACAATAACCGGCAGGTATTTTTCCATAGCAAGGGGCTTGTATAGCGGACAGGACTCCTGGCCTGATATCAGAAATGTTGCAAGAAAAGGCAGACAAACAATCATTAGCAGCAATGTAAAACAGGTGGACAGATATTCTTTCATAAATACCGCCTGGATGAATCGTTCTCCATAAATATATGTAGATTCCTGTTCCATCATCACTACTATATACCACCCATTATAACCAAAACGACTATTCCAGATTCAGCTGTCTGCCAATCACACCTGTGATTTTATCAAACTTTATCAGCCTCTTGATTAATTCTATCCCCACAGAAATCATCAATGTGACAATTGTGAATACCAAAATATTCACCCACGCATTTCCAAATCCATAAGAAAAGTCCTGAAAATAAGTGACCCTGACCAAAGTATGTGTCAGGAACATATTCATGGAATGTCTCCCCAGCACCTCCAGTATTTTTCTTACCACAGGCAACCCCACAACATAATGAGTAGAAAAATATGTGATACTCATAGGAAGAAACCCATCTGTGATAACAGAAATATAAGTGCCTGCCTCGCTCTGCCTTGCCATAATCAACGCTGTTATTACAAATATTTCAATAAAGAAAAAGCCTGTGTCAGCCCCTTTTCCCAGCATCTTTTTCTCAAATTTTTCTATCTTTCTGAAACAGTCATTCATTGCACAGTACATTCCCAAAAGCATGGGGAAGATCCATCTTAGCAAATCTGTGGACATATCCATCCCTGTCATATAAGGAAGCAGAACAATCAATAAAACCGCAATCTCAGACAATTCCTCCAACGCTTTATAAACACATGGAAACAACAAAATCAGTATAACTGCCAGGCTCATATACCACCATGTTCCGATAAAAGTGGGAGTACCGAACAATCTGGCCAGACCTGTCATATCAATGAAAAAATAGATAACAGACGAACCTGACTTCCCATAAATCTCAAAAAGCCTGCCTGTTGGAAATGTCACTATCTGAACCAGCAGAAATATAAAAACAAAATTAATGAGAAGTGTAAACAGCCTGCGCTTTATATATAGCACTTTCTGCTCTTTTTCTTTGTATGATATGGCCATTCCATAACCTGTCAGAAATACAAACATGGCAACACATATCTTCAAAGCACTGGCAATATATACAGTTATAGTCTCTGTAAGAGGGAAGAAATCAACCACATATTTTCCATATCTGTCTGGTGACAGATAAAAATGATGGACATACATCATTAAAATCGCGATTCCTTTTATTTTCAGTGTATCATTTTTGGAAAACACCATAAATTACCACCATCCTCAAAATGAATGAATATATTCTATCTAAAACCAGATATCTCTGTCAAGATAAAACATCAATGCCATTCAGCCATATTTGAAATACTTTTATATATCAATAGTGGTATTCTCTGGTATATTGTTTCCTATCTCCTAGAATCCTGATATAATTCCCGTAAATTTACATGTCTGTTTATGCAGACGTTAGGAGCTTTCACAGTACATTAGAGCGTGTTTGAAAATTCATTCACGCTCTAGGAAGGAACGGCCATTGTAATGAGCAGCATCCATATTGAACGAAAAAATGATCTGATCACAGTCAGCCGGATATCAGAGTCAGAACCAACCCTCATCTGGAAAAAATCCATTCACGAACTCATTTTCAAAGAGACGGAAGACACAAATATTCCCGTGAATGAAGACGACAGATACAGAGTTTTTCTGTGGGAAAACATTAACGAAAATGTATTATTAATTTACTCCAAAGCCACACAGATTAAATGTCTGCTTACAACAGAAAACGGAGCCTTTTTAAGATTAATAGACAGGAGCAATAAAGTTCTGTCCGCTTCCATTACTCCCAAGAAATTAACAATCAAATGGTTTGGCGCTATCCGGAATAAATTTAATCTGAATATTTCAAACTTCAGACTCCATATTGATGAAAAGAATTTCGTTAAATTTGATATGCCTGTCTCTAAAAAACTGCTGAACCAGGAAGCTGAATCCAAAAAGAAATACATCACAACATTTGAATACCCTGCAGACCAGCTGATTTACGAAAATGCAGCTATAAACTGCAGACTGTATATCACCATGCAGGTAAATGACATTGAGGTAAGTTTTCCTCTGAAACTGGATGATACTGCTAAAACAGACCATCCCACTTTAATCAGCAGTATATTTTATAAAGACCATGTTCTCC
This sequence comes from uncultured Lachnospiraceae bacterium, assembly GCA_910588825.1. Lineage (GTDB taxonomy): Bacteria > Bacillota > Clostridia > Lachnospirales > Lachnospiraceae > MGBC164599. Next base: position 11,086 of record CAJURF010000050.1, on the reverse strand, counting down.
ACCTGAGGCGTTCTTTTCTGGACACGATTACACTGGTGAGACGCCCAATGGAACCTGTAGAACACACCCTTAAATTCCGCTTTCTGGAAAACCCGAAGATTTCCAATATACTGTACAGCCTGGGAAAAAAATACAAAGAAAATAACAAAAAGAAAATCAACTTATTCTATGAAAAATTTGCTGAAAAAGCCGAAGAAGGGACATTTGAAGTATTCCAGGAGGCGCTGAAAAACCCAACGACGAAATCCTATTTTGTCATCCACAAAAAGTCAAGTGACTATAAAAAAATCAGAAACTATAAAAATATAGTGAAAAAGTTTTCCTTCCGATATTACTGGCTGTTATACAGAACTTCGTCGTTTATTTCAACGGAATCGCCCAACCACATAAATATCATAAGGTCCAACAATAACTGCTTCAGGACCATTATGAAAGAAGTGAACTTTATTTTCTTACAACATGGAATCACTTATTTAAAATGCCACGGCAGGTTTTCTCCTTTTCTTGCCGGCAAAGAGAGCGAACCCACTTATATGTTCGTGGGAAGTGAGAAAGAAAAACATGTAATATCCCAGATGCTGGAACTTCCTGTTGAAAGAATTTTAAAAACAGGCCTTCCTATTTTCAGCAAACTTACATATAAACATCTGAATCAGGATTCCAAAGACATTGTGGTAATCATGCTGACGTGGAAGCCCTATGAAGAATATCTCAGTGATTTTGAGCAATCTTCCTATTTTAAAAATATAAAATATCTGTTTGAAATTCTGCAGAAAAATTTGCAAAAAGAAGATATTATCATTGTTGCCCACCCAAAAGTAAACGGCCAGCTGTCAAAAACTTCCTTTGGGAAAAATATCTGGAATAGGCCCATTTCAGAAGCTCTCGCTGTTGCAAAATTATTAATCACCGACTATTCCTCTGCCTGTTACAACAGTTTCTACCAGGGAGGCGGCGTTATATTTTTCCAGGAAGACCTTGAACTCTATGAAGAAGTAAATGGAAAACTCATCCCAGAAGACCATGAATACATTGGACACCGGGCCTTTTCCTTCAAAGAACTGGAAACATTATTAAATGAAGGCATCAAAGATCACAAAATTATCCTCAGTAAATTCCGGACAGAAGAATTTGAAAAAAGATACCTGACAATCAATGAATTCTGTGATGGAAAAAACGTTCAGAGAATCTGTGAGGAATTGAAAAAACTGGATATTATTTGAAACGGGACTGTGTATTCTACACCATTGTGCCGAAAAATATCCCACCTTTTCACAGGCGGGATATTTTTTGACCTCCCCTTATCTTCTATTTCAAAAAAACTCCCACCTCATCCAAAGCCTTCCTGGATATTTTCAATCTGGTATTCATAAGGAACCCATGCATAGCCCCGTCATATCGGTGAACCACCACTTTACAGCCGCATTTCTTCATCTTCTCCCCATACATCTCACCTTCATCCCTCACAACATCTCTCTCAGCGATGATAATCAATGTCTCCGGCATATGGGATAAATCCTCTGCCCGTAAGGGGCACAGATAAGGATTTGATAAATCATCCGTAGAGCGGATATAGTGATTCCATCCCCAGATCAAAAAATTCCGGTCAATCATATAACCGGTTCCATAAGTCTCATATGACTGTGTACCAGGTATATAGTAATCGGTAACTGGATACAGTAGTACCTGTTTTTCCACCGGGACACCCCCTCTATCCCTGAAATACATAGCAGCTGCAGTGGCCAGGGCGCCGCCGGAACTGTCTCCTCCCACTGCAATTTTATCCCCCATAATTCCCAGACTCTCTGCATGGTCAAAGACCCACTGAACCGTACTGGCCGCATCCTCCACAGCCGCCGGAAATTTATGCTCCGGCGCAAGCCTGAACTCAGGAGAAACCACCACCCTCCCTGTCCTGTTTGCCAGGGCAGTGCACAATTCCTCATAAGTATCTATCCCATTTAATGTCCATCCTCCCCCATGAAAAAAAATAAGCGCCTTTCTCCCATCTCCACAGACAGGAATATACACCCTGGCGTCCATTTTCCCCCAAATACAGGGAATTACTATATTCAAGGTCTCCTTTACCTTTTCCACCGCCTGATGCTTCATCAAATACTGGTCCATTCTCTCCCTTGCTTCCTGAACACTCAGCATATAGATTGGCGTTGAATTGAGAATCCGTCTATTTTCCATAATTTTTAAAATACTCCTTTCCCATGAACATTAACTCTTCGTGGAATCTATGCAGGTATTATACCAAATCAACAGAAAAATGTCTTGAAAAACATCTTCTGTTGTGTTTATGACAAAAATCAAGTATAATAAACTCCAATTAGTACATCCGTTGGTGGCATCGTCGATGAAAATAGTAAAGGTTCAATTTACCAGACGATGTTTGACAAATTTAGGAAACGGATGTGGAAGTGAAATTATCAGAGTTATTGGGAGAAACCACTGAATACGATAAAAAGCGGGAAGTAGAAATGCGAAAACCGAAAAGCTGGCTGAAAAGTGTCAGTGCGTTTGCAAATGGAAACGGAGGCATGCTGATTTTTGGTATTGCAGACGATGATACAATAACTGGAATCAATGATATAAAGACTGCGTCAGAATATATCAGCCAGAAAATAAAAGAACGCATCGACCCATTCCCAGAAGTTACAATGCAGATTCATAGTGTAGAAGAAGGAAAAAATCTTCTTACTGTGGAGATTTCGAAAGGGCAGGAAACACCATATTATTATAAGGGAGATGGCAGCACAGAAGCTTTTGTGAGAATTGGTAATGAATCTGTTGCCGCAAATGCGGCAGAGTTAAAAAGGCTTGTACTGCGTGGGAAAAATTCCTCCTTTGATTCCTTAATAACAGACTATGATTTTAAAGACTATTCTTTTTCGAAATTAAGGGAACGGTATAAAGAGTGGAATGGTACAAGTATGCCGGATAAAAGTTTTGAATCTTTTGGAATTGTTGATAAAAAGGGCAGACTGACCAATGCGGTCGCATTGCTTGCAGATAATTGTCCGATTCGATATTCCCGGTTATTTTGTACACACTGGAATGGACTGGATAAAAGCGGCGGCTAGGTGGATGCTCTGGACAGTGCAGAATATAGTGGAAGTCTGATTATGCTACAGAATGAAGGCGTCGGTTTTGTAAAAAGAAATATGAAAATGCTTTGGAAAAAGACTGCTGATTCCCGAATTGAAATGCCCGATTTTTGTGAACGAAGCGTCTTTGAAAGCCTTGTGAACGGGCTGATTCATCGCGATTACCTAGTAAATGGCAGCGAGGTTCATATAGATATTTTTGATAACCGTCTCGTGATCCATTCTCCAGGCGGAATGCCAGATGGAACTAAAATACAGGAGAGAGAGATTGATACGATTCCCTCCACAAGGAGAAATCCGGTATTGGCAGATATTTTCGGCCGTTTAGGCTACATGGAACGTCAGGGCAGCGGATTAAATAAAATCCGTGAAGCATATGAAAACGCCGCCAATTATGAGAAAGGAATGGAACCAGAATTCTATTCAGACAGAGTGCTGTTCATGGTGACATTAAAAAATCTGAACTATAAAACGCTATGGAATGAAGCTGAAGCTGAAACCGAGGCTGAAAGTGAAGCTGAAAAAATTATTTTAACGGAACTTGAAAACGTATTATGTGAATTACTGAAGAAAAATCCTAAAATAACTCAATCAGAAATTCAGAAACAGTTGAATCTTTCCAGAAGTAAAGTTCAAAGAACCATGAAGAAATTGTCAAATGATGGAGTAATTGAAAATGCAGGTTCACATAGGAAAGGATATTGGAAAGTTAAAGAACTGTATGTAAACTATAAAACGCTATGGAATGAAGCTGAAACTGAAGCTGAGACTGAAGCTGAAGCTGAAAAAATTATTTTAACGGAACTTGAAAACGCATTATGTGAACTACTGAAGAAAAATCCTAAAATAACTCAATCAGAAATTCAGAAACAGTTGAATCTTTCCAGAAGTAAAGTTCAAAGAACTATGAAGAAATTGTCAAATAATGGAGTGATTGAAAATGCAGGTTCACATAGGAAAGGATATTGGAAAGTTAAGGAACTGTATGCAAATAACCTTTTTCAAAGGCGTAATAGTTGATTATTATAGATTAGAAAGGGGTATTTTCTATGGAAGATACGTCTGAAAATAGAATAGATAAATTAAACGAAAAACCATTAAAACATATTACCATCGGTATTCTGGCTCACGTAGACGCAGGAAAAACAACCCTCTCCGAGGGAATGCTCTACCTAAGCGGAGAAATCCGCAAATTAGGGAGGGTAGACAATCAGGATGCCTTTCTGGATACCCATGAATTAGAAAAAGCCAGAGGAATCACAATCTTTTCCAAGCAGGCCCGGCTGAATATTGGAAATCTGGCCATCACTGTGCTGGACACCCCGGGACACGTAGATTTCTCAGCAGAAATGGAGCGGACGCTGCAGGTGCTGGATTACGGTATCCTGGTAATAGGCGGCGCTGACGGCATACAAGGACATACCCGGACCCTGTGGAAACTTTTAGAAAGCTACCGCATCCCCACATTTTTATTCATCAACAAAATGGACCAGCCGGGAACCGATTTGTCTCAGATTATGGAACAGCTGAAGCAAAAACTGGATGGAAACTGCATTGACTTCACAGACACACCTGAAAACATCATGGAAAATCTGGCCACCTGCGATGAAGCGGCTATGGAAAAGTACCTGGATAAAGAAAAGCTGGACCAGGAAGATTTCATCCGCCTGACATCCTCCAGAAAGGCATTCCCCTGCTATTTTGGAAGTGCCTTAAAATTAGAAGGAATTGAAAATCTTCTAAACGGTCTGGAACAATACACCCGCCCTGCAGATTACCCGGAAGAATTTGGAGCAAGAATTTTCAAAATCGCCCGGGATGACCAGGGAAACCGGCTGACTTACATGAAAATAACCGGAGGGGCCCTCCAGACCAAAGATATCCTGACCAATAAAAGCCTTTCCCTCTCGGGCGGTGAAGAAAACCAGCAGGAAATCTGGGCGGAAAAGGTAAATCAGATAAGACTTTACTCAGGCAGCCGTTATGAAACTATACCAAAAGCAGAAGCGGGAACCATATGTGCCGTGACAGGACTCACCCGGACTTTCCCCGGAGAAGGATTAGGCCGGGAATCCAAATCACCCAAACCCATCCTGCAGCCTGCGCTCACTTACCAGATTCAGCTTCCCTCTTCCTGTAATGTCCACGAAATGCTGGGAAATCTCCGCAGACTGGAGGAAGAAGACCCACAGCTGCACATCGTCTGGAATCAGAAACTCCAGGAAATTCATGCCCAGGTAATGGGGGAGGTTCAGATTGAAATTTTGAAAAGCCTCATTCAGGAACGCTTCCAGGTTCCTGTAGAATTCGGCTCCGGCAGTATTCTCTACAGAGAAACCATCCTGGAACCTGTGGAGGGTGTGGGACATTTTGAACCTCTGCGCCATTACGCTGAAGTCCACCTGCTGCTTGAACCAGGAGAAATGGGAAGCGGACTGACATTCGCTGCCCATGTGAGCGAAGATGACCTGGACAAGAACTGGCAGCGCCTGATCCTTACCCATCTGCAGGAACGGGAACATCCCGGTGTTCTCACAGGCTCACCCATAACAGATATGAAAATCACCCTGACAGCAGGAAAAGCCCACCTGAAACACACAGAAGGCGGGGATTTCCGGGAAGCTACTTACCGGGCTGTCCGCCAGGGACTGAAAAAAGCCCAGAGCATTCTCCTGGAACCCTGGTACACCTTCCGGCTGGAAGTGCCCGAGGAAAACATCGGACGGGCCATGTCAGATATCCAGAGAATGGGCGGGAATTTCCAGCCGCCCTTAATCGAACATGAGCTGCATGTACTCTCCGGCAGTGTTCCGGTATCTTCCGTACAGGACTATCAGACACAGGTTGCTTCCTATACTAAGGGCCGGGGCAGACTGTACTGTACCTGGGGAGGTTACCAGCCCTGCCACAACGCCGAAGAAATCATTGAATCTTTCTGTTACGATTCCGAGTTGGACCCGGACAACCCTACAGGCTCCGTATTCTGCAGCCACGGTTCTGGATTTCTCGTAACCTGGGACAAAGTGGAAGATTATATGCACCTGGAAAGCTGCCTGCCCAGAGAAACTCCCAGTAAAGAATCAAAAGACACCACAGCAGAGTCCTCAGCCCCGCAGACAAGTTCCCTGATACTGGACAAAGAACTGGAAGAAATCTTCCAGCGGACCTACGGCCCCATAAAGAGAAAGCTCCCCTCCCAGGATTACCGGGAACCCAAACCTGCCCCCTCCCGCCATGAGGCCCCCCTGCACAAAAACCAGTTTAAACAGCAGAAGCAGGAAAAAGACTCTTATCTGCTGGTAGACGGGTACAATATTATCTTCGCCTGGGAAGAATTAAAAGACCTGGCAGAGACAGACCTGGGCGCGGCCCGGGACAAATTAATGGACATCCTGAGCAATTATCAGGGCTATAAAGAATGCAATCTGATTCTGGTATTCGACGCCTACAAAGTAGAGGGAAACACCAGAGAAATATTCAAATACCACAATATTCACGTAGTCTACACAAAAGAAGCAGAGACAGCAGACCAGTATATCGAAAAAACAGCTCATAAAATGAGCGGAAAATATCAGGTAACAGTAGCCACCTCAGATGCCCTGGAACAAATCATCATCCAGGGCCAGGGCTGCCAGCTCCTCTCAGCCAGAGAACTGAAAGAAGAAATCAGCCTGACAGCCGGTCAGATCCGCAGAGAATATCTGAGCAGAAGAAAAAACAGCAAAAACTACCTGTTCAATTACCTGGATGACGACCTGGCAGACACCATGGAAGACATCCGCCTGGGTAAGAAACTGTAAATAAATAACCTGTTCAGAATGCCCGCTAACCCCACTGCTGCGGCAATCCGACCCTGTAAAAGAATACACAGCAGCAGTCTTACCCCGCAAGCTCCCGCAGAAAATCTGTATATTGGGTACGCTGTTCCTTGATAAACTCAATGGCCTTAGAGGGATGTTTATTCTTCTGTCCGGTGAGCAGGTAAGGAATATCGTACCCCCAGACTACCCCTTTTTTCTTCAGTGCCAGCACATGTTTTTCAATAAACTGTATAAATGGTTCCTCACTGCAGTCTGCTCCCTGGCCCATCAAATATCCAGCCAAAAGCTCTGCGGCACAGTTTCCCGCCCCTCTCCCCAGACCATTCACCGTCACATCCAGAAAAGAGGCTCCGCTTTTCACACATTCAATGGTATTGGCAAACGCCAGCTGCTGATTATTATGAGCATGAATCCCCACCCGTTTTCCTTTGGGAAAAGCGGCCTTTGCATACTGCTCCATGAGATGAGCCGCCTGATGGGGGTAAAACGAACCAAAACTATCCACCAGGTAAATCACATCCACACTGCTCTTGGCCAGCTTTTCCAAAACCTCAGCAATAGTTTCCTCGGTATCATTGGAAACTGCCATAATATTCACCGTTGTCTCATAGCCAAGGCCATGACAATGTTCCACAGCATCCAGCGCCTCCCCAATAGTGTGAGAATACGTGGCTATCCGAATCATATCCAGGACACTGTCCTTTTTGGGTAGAATGTCCCTCCTGTAATCCGTCCTTCCAATATCCGCCATCACTGCCAATTTTATATGTTCCGGATGATCACCCACAATCTCACGGATGGCTTCCTCATCACAAAACTTCCACTTTCCAAACTCTTTTTCATCAAAAATATCTCTGGAAGCTCGGTATCCCATCTCCATATAAGCCACTCCCGCCTCCACATTCGCCTGATACAAATCTCTTACAAAAGAATCCTCAAAGAAGAAATTATTCGTAAGTCCCCCGTCTCTCAAAGTACAATCAAAAATCTGCAGCCCGTCCATAATAGTCTCCTTTCTCTATCAGATGTTTTGGCCTGTTCCTGTACGACAAAAAAGACCAATGCCTGCACAAGCAAACATCGGTCTTCCATCTCAATCTCTCAATGATAAATAAAATCTTTCCATAATGGCTCATTTATTTATGGTTATCCGTGATAGATTGGCTTCAGTCTTTCCAATGTTTTGTGCATCACAAAAGCTGGTACATAATAAAAGTACCAGTAACCAAAAGAACCATATGTATTTGTTTTCACACATGTATTCATTGTATCTTTCGCTGACATACAAAACACCTCGTTAAAATGAATTTCTAAAATTAACTGACATCATTATAATAAAACCATGAAGAATTGTCAAGATACTAATTTTGGTTATTCTTTCAAAGATTTCATAAACTCATCATGGTCTCCCTCATAGGTAATATCATTTCTTTCTGCGCATCAATAAATCCTGCCTGAAAACATAAGAACGAATCACAGATTCCGTAGAATTATGAAGATTGATAAATCTGCATCCATAACCCGTCTTTTCTTCCTCCTCACCGTAAACCATAATCTTAAAGGGCTGAATCCGAATCACCTGACACTCAAGATGAATGGGTTCGTCTGTTTTATCAAAGTTAAAAGAAAGAATCTGATCCATCTCAAAAGGATGGTCCGAGGTGAACAAAATTCCCCCTGCACTGATATCCTTAATAACCCCCTCAACAGTTACCTCTTTGCCTGACTCATCCTTCGTCTCAATGGAAATCGTTATATTCTGGCGGATTTTCATATCATTGCGCCGCTGTACCGCCCTCTGCTCCCTGCCGAGAATACAGTTGGCCGCCATCCTCTTCTCCCGCCTGGTATACCTCTCCAGCCTGCACTTATAAGTAACCAGACCTTTCAAGTCATCAAAAAAGGTAATGTTCAGCCCCTCCTCCCAAGACCCTTTCTCAATACCTTCCGGAAAAATAAGAGTAATAAAATTAGCGCTGGTCTCCACGTCCACATCGCATATAAATTGATCTTCCAAATCGCACACGCTTGCCTTGTAACAGTTGTTTAATTTGTTCACAATTTACCCCCTCCCAAAATAATCTAAAAATACTTTAAGAATAATCCAACTATACCACTAAAATGTGTTCTGGCGCAATAGAGAAAGAGAATATCACAATAAAAAGTGTAAAATCTTTGATAACTCAACAAGACTTTACACCTTCCGCTTAATCATTATTTCTAACAGCTCCTTAGAGCGTGTTTGAAAATTGCTTTATGTCAACCGTGCGTCACAGTTTGTGGGAGATTTGTTCCGCATGAGGGCGCTGTAGCGGGCTACAGCAACCGAATAAGGAACAAATCTGCCGCAAAGTGGGGCGTGCGGGTGGCGTGAATGAATTTTCAAACACGCTCTAGTTCAAAAAATGATTCACTCTTTTATTTCATCAATCTCTGTAAGAGTTACACCCAGACTATTCAATAATGCCTTTATATAAATATATTTTTTCTTTAGTTTAGCATATGTTTCCTTAGCGTTTTCTTTTTTTGCCAATACCATGTACTCCTGTATTTCACTAAAATCATCCATGGCGTTCTTCATGATTTCCTCTTTGCTCGTTTCTAATACCTCCATCCAAATCACCGCCTCTTCCATTGCTTTTTCTACAATCATTATAGCGGCAAAGACGAAATGTGTAAAGTCCTGTTGAATTATCAATGTGCTATTTTATTATATGACTGCTGCCGTCTGCAGGTAACTGCCCGATACTTTACAATCTTATATCTTTGTTGATATAATGATACTCACTTAGGATTTCAAAAATCACAAATCAAAAGAAAGAAGAAGATATGAAAACAATAGCATTAGTTATGATCGTAAAAAACGAAGAACGCTGTCTGAAACGCTGCCTGGACAGCGTAAAAGGCATTGTAGACAAAATAATCATTGTAGACACAGGTTCCCAGGACCGCACCTTGGACATTGCACGCGCCTCAGGGGCTGACGTGTACACCTATACATGGAAAAATGATTTCGCAGACGCCAGAAACTATGCCCTCTCCCATTCAGACGCCGACTGGAACCTGATACTGGACGCAGACGAATACATCTCATCAGGAACCAGAGAAGATATCGCCCCGTTCCTGGAATCCGAACCCCGCCTGGGCAGCATTTATATCCGCAATGTGTACATGGATGAAGGCGAAAAATCATACAACCAGTCAAAAACCATTCGTCTCCTCCCCAAAGGAGTGAAATTCACAGGAAAAATCCACGAACAGGCAGACAGCAGCCTGCCCTGTGTTCTTCTTCCTATTTTAGTAGAACACGACGGGTATCTGCATACAGGAAAAAAAGAAAAGAGAAACCTGCCCTACATGCTTCAGGAATTACAAAAACAGCCTCACAATCCCTACCTTCTGTACAAAATAGCAGGCTCCTACCAAACTCTGAAAGACGAAGAAAAAGCACTAAAGACCTTTCGGGAATTCTACAGCCAGGTTCCCCCAACAGCCTCTTACCGGGCAAAAGGCGTAGTCGGATACCTCTTTAGCCTGATGACCCATAAAAAATTCGCAGAAATTCTGGAAATCATCAAACAGGAAGAAACTGCTCTAAAAGACTATGCTTCCTTTCATTTTTTCTGTGGGGTCTTCTATATGCAGCTGATCTTATCCGACACAGCCCGTTACATCCAATATCTCCCCAAAATAGAACAATCCTATCTGCGCTGTCTGGAAATAGGGGAAAATACAAAAGATGAAGAAGATATGGGCGTTGGAACTTATAAAGCCGCCTATAATCTGGGAACCTGGTATGAAGTCAGCGGCAGTGTGGAAAAAGCCAGAAAATATTATCAGGAGGCGGCAGAACAGGGGTATGCAAAGGCCAGGGAAAGATTGATGCAGATGAATGGAGAGTTATGATTTATAATACACGCTCAAGGTATTATGCCTGTATTTTGGAAAGAAGTGCATCCTGCAATATAAGTTTTTCGCAGCTAGACCACATATTGCTAATCTTCTATTTTACATGACTCGTTAATACCATACACAAATTTTTCATGTTGGCAAATTGTGCAAGTTATAGTATTATAATAAAAATATGGCATACTTTATATTAAAATGTACCCATAAAACTGGACACAAAGTTTGTGTAAATCATAGGAAATC
>CAJURF010000049.1 GCA_910588825.1 uncultured Lachnospiraceae bacterium | reverse complement strand
TTCTATAAGCATTATACCATATTTTTAAATGTACGTCTAATTAAATTGAATTATACTAGTTTTTTTATTTCTGTAAAACTGTCCGTATTATAACATAAATAGATATAGAAAAAAGTGTAGTAAAAAAACCGGCCAGACCAACATCCAGCCAGCTTTTTCCACTATATACTCTGCAGACTGCTCCTGCTATTTCACTTCCACCGTCCACCCATGGGTATCTTCCAGTTTCCCCAGCTGAATCCCGGTAACTGTGTCATACAATCTCTGGCTCAGCTTGCCGATGCCGCCGTCCTGAATCTGGAACACTTCCTGCTCATAACGAAGATGTCCTACCGGAGAAATAACCGCAGCCGTTCCTGTTCCCCACACTTCTTCCAGGGCGCCGCTTTTCGCCGCTTCCTCCAGTTCCTGCACAGATACTTTCCGCTCTTCCACAGTATATCCCCACTCTTTGCACAGTGTGATGCAGGTGTCTCTGGTAACGCCGGGGAGGATGCTTCCGTTGAGCACTGGGGTAACCACCTTTCCGTCGATTTTAAAGAATATGTTCATGGCTCCCACTTCTTCGATGTACTTCCTCTCCACACCGTCCAGCCACAGTACCTGGGAATATCCCTCCTCATGGGCCTTCATCTGGGCCGCCATAGATGCCACATAATTGCCCCCGGTCTTGGTCTCACCGATTCCGCCTCTAACTGCCCGCACATAGTCATCTTCAATCCATATTTTCACCGGGTCCAGTCCTTCCGGATAATAGGGCCCTACGGGAGAAAGGATCACCATAAACTTATAAGTATAAGATGGACGCACGCCCAAAAAGGGATCTGTGGCAATCACAAAAGGCCGGATATATAAAGAAGTCCCCGGTTCAGTGGGAATCCATCTCTCATCCATCCGTACCACCTTTTGAATCCCCTCCAGGAAAATATCATCAGGAATTTCCGGGATCATCAGACGGCGGTTGGAATTGTTGGCCCTTTCCAGGTTCTTGTCCGGGCGGAACAAAAGGATACGGCCGTCTTCTGTCTTATAAGCCTTCAAACCCTCAAACATTTCCTGTCCATAATGGAATACCATAGCCGCAGGGTCCAGCTCCAGATTGTGGTAAGGTACCACTCTGGCGTCATGCCATCCTTTTCCTTCTGTGTAATCCACCTCCAGCATGTGGTCGGTAAATATGGTTCCAAATACCAGCGGATCACCTGCCGGAGGCAGTGCCTTCGGTTCTTTTGTCTGTTCCATACGAATTTCTGTCATCGTCTTTCTACCTCGCTTTCTCGTATTTTAAAAATCTATATTCTAAGTCAAAATACGTCTGTTCTTCGCTGGATGTCACTACTTTCCATTCATCCATCTCGTCCAGATTGGGAAAATACGCATCCGCCTCATAAGTAAAATCAATCTTTGTCACATATGCCCTATCGCAGTACGGGAGCATCTGCTGATATACACTGTCCCCTCCAATGATATAAACATCCTCAGACGGGTACTTCTCCAGTTCCTGAAACAGCTCCATGCGGCTGTTTACCGTCTGTGCTCCTTTGACACGGTAATTGCTGTTTTTGGTCAGGACAATGTTGGTCCGCCCAGGGAGAGGCATTCCCCCCGGAAAACTCTCCAGCGTCTTGCGGCCCGTAACTACAATCTTTCCCATGGTTTCCCCCTGAAAAGACTTCATATCTGCAGGAATCCGCACCAACAGCTGGTTATCCTTCCCGATCCCCCAGTTTCTGTCAACTGCTGCAATCAAATTCATAGCCGTTCTCCTTCCCCGCGTGCCTGAAAATTCATTTACGCCCATATTTATACCCGCGAACCAAATGATTTGCCAGCAAGTCTTCACTGTTTCAAGCAAAACAGCAAATCATTTGGCAAATACGTATGCTCTTGAGTATACATGCAATTGCCTACACTGCCACAGGAATGTCCAGGACCTGGGGCCCTGTCTGATAATTTTCCACCAGCAGGTCATCCACTGTAAAATCATAAAAGTCCTTTATTTCCGGGTTCAGCGCTACTTTTGGAGCGTCATACACCGGCCGGCTGATTAATTCCTTTACGATGGGAATATGACGGTCATAGATATGGGCATCGGCAATCACATGAACCAGTTCCCCTGCCTGCATGTCCGACACCTGGGCAAACATATGCACCAGAAGCGCATACTGGCATACATTCCAGTTGTTGGCCACCAGCACGTCCTGGGAACGCTGATTTAAAATGGCATTTAAGGTGAGCTTATCCTCCCCCGGCTGCTGGGTCACGTTAAAGGTCATGGAATATGCACAGGGATACAATGCCATCTCATGGAGATCCCGGTGCACATACAGACTGGTGAGAATCCGGCGGCTGTATGGATTGTGCTTCAGGTCGTAAAGCACCCGGTCCACCTGGTCCATCATCCCTTCCTTATAAGAATGTTTCACACCCAGCTGATAGCCGTATGCCTTTCCGATGGAACCCGACTCATCTGCCCAGCTGTCCCAGATATGGCTGTTCAATTCATGGACATTATTGGACTTCTTCTGCCAGATCCACAAAAGCTCATCAAAAGCACTGCGAATCCCTGTTCTGCGAAGGGTCATTGCCGGAAACTCCCGGCGCAGGTCATACCGGTTCACCACCCCAAACTTCTTAACCGTATAGGCCGGTTCCCCGGTATCTTCCCAGACGGGACGCACTTTCTCACCCCTGGTGTCCACTCCATTGTCCAGAATCTCCTGGCACATGTCTATAAAAATATGATCGGCAATACTCATCCGCATCCTTCCTTTCATTTTTCGTTTTTCATAACATACTTTATTATAATACAGTGCCCCGGGATGTGCAATTGCATTTTTTTCAGATTCATGCTATCATGAAAGCGTATTTGAAAATGAAAAATCTTTTTAAGAAAGAAGTGTTACGTATGAGAGAACTCCTGATAAACGTTATCCGTCCCTTTTCCTTTCTCCCCGCCATACTGATTATGTACGCGATCTTTACCTTGTCAGGGCAGAGCGGAGAGGTATCTGCAGGTCTGAGTTTTAAAGTCAGTTACAAAATCGTAGAAATGAAGAGCCGAATCGCAGGAGAGTACAAAGATGAGTACCAGCTGGCCTACGAGGCAGAACTGATCCACCCGAAAGTGCGGAAACTGGCGCATATGACCGAATATTTCTGTCTTGCCATCGCCGTATCATTTCCCTTCTATGTATACAGCCTCCGGGGAATCCCGCTGATGCTTGTTGCAGGGATTATCTGCGTGGGATTTGCCGGGCTGGACGAATACCATCAATCCTTTGTGGCTGGACGGGGGCCTTCCTCCCGGGATGTGGCCATTGACAGCGTGGGCATTTTCTTCGGTATCCTGGCTGTCCGCATCTTCTGCTGGTTCTTCCTGCTGCTCCTGCCAAAAAGAAAAAAACGGCGGAATTATTCGTGACTTCCGCCGTTTTTTATTATATTTGTGTGATACCCGCCAGACTTTCGGTATAGGGCGCCCGGAAGATTCCCTGGTCTGTGACAATGGCTGTAATCAGAGAATGGTCCGTCACATCAAAAGCCGGATTATAACATTTCGTCTTTGGCAGCGCCATGGGCTGTTCATAAAACTGTTCTTTGATTTCCTCCGGCGGACGCAGTTCAATGGGAATGTCTGCACCGGTGGGACAGTTCAAATCTATGGTAGAACTGGGGCCCAGCACATAAAACGGTATGTGGTAATAATCCGCCAGAATGGCCACGCCGCTGGTTCCGATCTTATTTGCCGTATCTCCGTTAGCCGCCACCCGGTCGCATCCCACAAAACATGCCTGCACCCATCCGTTCTTCATCACCATGGAAGCCATGTTATCGCAGATAAGCGTCACATCAATCCCGCCCTGTTCCAATTCATAGGAAGTCAGACGTGCCCCCTGGAGAAGCGGACGGGTCTCATCGGCGAACACTTTGAATTCCATTCCCCGCTCTTTTCCCAGAAAAAGCGGCCCCAGAGCTGTGCCATACCGGGATGTGGCCAGAGGCCCCGCGTTGCAGTGGGTCAGGATTCCGTCGCCGTTTTTGATCAGTGACAGTCCGTATTCCGAGATCCTGCGGCACATATCCATATCTTCCTGCTGAATCTCCAGCGCCTCTTCTTTTAATTTCACACAGATCTCCGAAACCGGAGCTCCTGGATACTCTGACACGACTCTCTCCATCCGCTGCAGAGCCCATCCCAGATTCACCGCTGTGGGCCGGGAACTGCCGATGTATTCTTTCACTCTGGAGAACTCTTTGGAAAATTCCTCATAACTTTCCCGTGGCATGGACAGAGACAGCACGTACATGCCAAACGCCGCGCAGATACCGATGGCTGGCGCTCCCCGTACCTTCAGCCGCCGGATAGCGTCATAAATTTCCTCTGCCGTGCCCAGTTCCAGATACGTTACACTGCCAGGCAGCCGGGTCTGGTCCAGAATTACCACCCGGTCCCCTGTCTCATTGAGTGCTATATTTCTCATTTGGGAATCCCTTTAGTTCAACTTTCCCATACGCACGATGGATTCTGTAATCAACCGTTTAAAAAGCGGCGCCACCCGGTCTGCCGTGTCCTGGACCTCTTTATGGGTAAGGGGGTGGTCGGCAATGCCGCAGGCCAGATTGGAAATACAGGAAATCCCGCAGATTTTCATTCCCATGTGGTTGGCAGCCACAGCCTCGCAGGCCGTGCTCATGCCCACCGCATCTGCCCCCAGAATCTTACACATCTGTACTTCATGGGGGGATTCATAGCTGGGCCCTGACAGCTGGATATAGACCCCCTGCCGCAGAGGAATCTCCAGATCTGCCGCTGCGCCTCTGATTACTGTGCACAGTTCCCTGTTGTAAATCTCACTCATATCTGGAAACCGCACTCCCAGCTCATCCATATTGGGCCCCCTAAGCGGAGATGGAACAAAACTGGCGATCTGATCGGTAATCAGCATAAAATCACCGGCCTGAAAGCCTTCTCCAATTCCCCCGGCTGCATTCGTCAAAAACAGTGTCTCAGCACCCATGAGTTTCATCAGCCGCACGGGCAGCACCACATCGCTGATGTCATATCCTTCATAATAGTGCACCCTGCCCTGCATGATCACCACAGGCACATCCCGCACATAACCGAATACAAATCTTCCTTTGTGTCCTGGAACCGTGGACACAGGGAATCCTTCTATATGATGGTAATCCAGAACCTCCTCCACCTGGATTCCCTCCGCATAATCCCCCAGCCCTGACCCAAGAATCAGAGCAATCTCCGGCCGAAAGCGGATTCGTTTCTGAAAACTTTCGTAACATTTCATCAATTTATCATAAACTACGTTCACTGTACTTTTTCCTCCTTCTCCTATGATGTCTGCTCCTCCTGCTGCGGCACTGTTTTCCCATCTTCCTGTACCGGAGTATCCCCGTCGTCTCTCAACTCTTCCTGCTCCGGAACAGCCTCATCGTCTTTCGTGTCCTCCTGTATGGAGAGTTTTTCTTTATCCTTGGTTTCCTCTAATAATCCTGTATTTTCTTCCGGCGGCTCCCCCTCATAAGGCTCCTGATTCCCTGCGCCTTCCCGTTCTTCTTTCTCAATCCGGTGGACAGCCAGCAGTGCCGAACCGCCGATCACCAGTCCAAGCCCGGCAAACACCAGTCCAAAGGCCAGATAAACCTTCGTCAGATGCTCTGTCAACGTTGATTTCACCAGAGAATATCCCAGATACAGCAAATATCCGCCTGCCAGAATCCGTACATAATAAGTAGATTTTCTATTCATCCTGCCCCCTTACGAAACTGTATGACGGCCAAAACCTTCCGTATACAAGTCTACGACTGTGCAAACTGGCTGGCGTACAATTTTGCATAAAATCCTCCCTCAGCCAGCAATTCCTCATGTGTTCCCTGCTCAATAATATTTCCATCCTTCATAACCAGAATCCGGTCCGCAGTCTGTATGGTTGACAGACGATGGGCCACCACAAAACTGGTCCGTCCTTCCATCAGCTGTTCAAATGCCTGCTGCACCCGGATCTCTGTTCTCGTATCAATGGACGACGTGGCTTCATCCAGAATCAGCATGGGCGGACGCATGAGCATCACCCGGGCGATACACAAGAGCTGTTTTTGCCCCTGGGAAATATTTTCCCCGTCCTCCACAATCCACGTATCATACCCATCCTTCATCCTCTGGATAAATCCGTGGGCATGGGCCTGCCGGGCCGCCTGTTCAATCTCCTCACGGGAAGCGTCCGGCTTTCCATACGCGATATTCTGGGCAATGGTTCCCGCCTTCAGCCAGGTCTCCTGAAGTACCATTCCGAAATTCCTCCGCAGTGAATCCCTGGTCAGCTGTCTCACCGGATAACCGCTGACACGGATTTCCCCTCCATTGACATCGTAGAAACGCATCAACAGATTGATCATGGTGGTTTTGCCGCATCCGGTGGGTCCTACAATGGCAATTCTCTGCCCCGGCTTCACCTGTATGGTAATATCCTGCAGAAGCGGCGTATCCGGACGATAAGAAAAGCTCACCTTATCAATATCCACACTTCCGTCTGGCATTTCCAACACCTGGGCATGGGGATCATCCGGCTCCTCAACGGGAGTCTCCAGAAAATCAAAAATCCGTTTGGCGCATGCCAGCGCATTTTCCAGTTCTGTGATCACGCCGGAGATCTCATTGAACGGTTTCGTGTACTGGTTGGCATAATTGAGAAAACTAATCAGCTGTCCCACGCTCATGCCGCCCCCAATTACAATGAACGCCCCTAAGATACTCACCCCTGTATACACCAGTCCATTGACAAACCGGGTAGATGGGTTGGTAATAGAGGAAAAGAACAAAGCTTTAATCCCGCAGGTTCTCAATTCCTCATTGATTTTGTCAAACCGCTCCATTCCCCTTTCCTCATAGGAGAATGCCTGGACCACCCGCTGGCCGCCCACCAGTTCTTCCACCAGAGAAGTCATATCCGCCCGCTTCTCTGACTGTACCTGGAACATGGAAAATGTCCGGCTGGCAATAAAACTGGCCACAAACAGAGATACCGGAGTCAGAACCACCACCAGCAGGGCAATGCTGCCGTTCAGGGAAATCATAAACCCGATCGTTCCCAGTATAGCCGCGATTCCTGTAAACAACTGGGTAAATCCCATCAAAAGACCATCTGAAAACTGCCCAACATCTGTGACAACACGGCTTAAAATATCCCCGGGCTGGCTCTGGTCCACATAGCTGACCGGCACCTGCTGCAAATGGGTGAACGCCCGGCTGCGGATATCCTCCACCACATGGTAAGTAACCTGATTGGTCAACAGATTCATCATCCACTGAAGCAGCGCCGTGGCACCGATAACCACTGCCAGGGTGAACAGAATCTGCCACAGCTTTCCATAATCCACCTGCCCCGGCCCCACAATCTGATCTACACCCTGGCCGATGAGTACCGGTGCATATAAGGTTAATCCCACTGTAATCATGGCGAACACCAGCATAACTGCAATCTTCAGCCTGTATGGCCGGATATACGCCAGCACCCGGGATATGGTCTTTCGCTGGCGGATTCTTTCCGATTTTTTCATGTGGCCGCCACCTCCTTCTCAGACAGCTGGGACAGACAGATTTCTTTATAAACCTGACAGCTCTCCAGCAATTCCCCATGGGTGCCTGCCCCTGCCAGACGGCCGTCGTCCAATACCAGAATCTTGTCCGCCTGTTTCACTGATGCCGCCCGCTGAGAGACGAGAAATACCGTCATCTCCTGTCCTGCCTGCCGTGACTGTTCCCGCAGAGCCCGGCGCAGAGCCGCATCTGTGGCGTAATCCAGCGCGGAAGCACTGTCATCCAAAATCAGAATCTCCGGATTGCGCACCAGGGCCCGGGCAATGGTCAGCCGCTGGCGCTGGCCGCCTGACAGATTTCTTCCCCCCTGGGCCACTGGCGCGTCCAGCTTCCCTTCCATTTTTTCCACAAACTCCAGGGCCTGGGCCGCCTCCAATGCCCGGTACATCTCTTCCTCCGTGGCGTCTTCTTTCCCCCAGCGCAGATTCTCCCGTATGGTTCCTTTAAACAAAACCGCCCGCTGGGGAACCACCCCCACTTTCTCTCTCAGCTGTTTTAACGGGTATCGGTCTGCCGGATATCCGTCCACCTCCACCTTTCCCGAGGATACATCGTAAAATCGGGGGATCAGATTGACCAGCGTGGATTTCCCGCTGCCGGTACCCCCGATAATCCCAACTACTTCTCCTTTTTCTGCCGAAAAAGTAATCCCCGCCAGCGCCGGAGCGCCGGAATGGGTATAAGAAAAATCCACATTGGAAAACACCACCCGGCTTCCGGCAAAACTGGACTTGATCTCCTGCTGGGCCTCATCTTTCAGTGAAGGATTCATATCAAATATTTCGTTGAGGCGCACCCCGGAGGCCGCCGCTTTGGTGACTGCCACAATCAGATTGGCAAGGGCCAGAAGAGCCAGAAGAATCTGGGTCATATAATTAACCAGCGCCGTCACTTCCCCCTGGGTCAGCCGCCCGGCATCCACCTGCCTGCTTCCCGCCCACAAAATCGCCACAATTGCCAGATTCATAATCACGTATGTCAGTGGATTTAACAGAGCAGAAATCTTGCCTGCTGACATCTGGGTCCGGGTAAACAGGCTGTCTGCCTGGTCAAACTCACGGATTTCCTCCTGCTGTCTGCCAAAAGCCCGCACCACACGGGCCCCCACATGATTTTCCCGGGTAAGCCTGGAGATACGGTCCAGCATCTTCTGCACATCCTTGTAAATGGGAACCGTCCAGCGCATAATAAAATAGATCACCAGGGAGATCAAAGGCACTGCCGCAAGAAATACCATCGCCACAGGCACATCAATGGAAAAAGCCATAATCAAAGCCCCGATTACAATAAACGGAGAGCGCAGAAACAGCCGCAGAACCAGATTCACCCCGGTCTGCGCCTGATTCACATCGCTGGTCATACGGGTAATCAAGGTGGGGGTTCCAACGGCATCCAGTTCCCGATAAGACAGGCTGCTGATATGGGCAAACAAATCTTTTCGCAGTGCCGTACTGAACCCCATGGCCGCTTTCGCCGAAAAATATTGAGCTGTGAGAGAGCACACCAGGCCGATCACCCCCAGAGCCACCATGACCAGGCACATTTTCCAGATAAAACCAGTATCCTGGGTGCGGATACCCACATCGATAATCTGCGCTGTAACCAGCGGCACAATCAGCTCAAAACTTGCCTCCAGCATTTTGAACAGCGGGGCTAAAATAGTTTCCCTGATATATCCCCGCAAATATCGCAATAACTTTCTCATAGTCCCATCCTATCTGCGGTAAATCCTCACCAAAAGCCTCATTTTCTCAATCACTTCATGACTGATCTGATTTCTGGCCAGGCGCCATTTCCAATTATCACCCAATGTGGAAGGCGTATTCATCCGCGCCTCACTGCCCAGACAAAGATAATCCTGCATAGGCACCACAGCCAGATCGGCTACACTGGACATGGCCAGACGGATCATATCCCAGATGGAAGTCTCCATATCGTGGTCTTCGTTGTTCATGTATTGCCGTGCCTGCCATAAATCGTGCTCATTGGCAGTCTCATACCAGCCTTTCACTGTATCGTTGTCATGGGTGCCTGTGTAAATCACACAATTGCGGTCAATATTATGGGGCAGATAGTCGCTGTTCTCTGTGTTATCAAAAGCAAACTGCAGAACTTTCATCCCCGGGAACCCGGTATCTTTGACCAGCTGGCGCACGCTGTCCGATATCATCCCCAGATCCTCAGCAATCAGCGCCACATCTCCCATCTTCTCTTTCAGCAGATGAAACAGCTCCACTCCGGGACCTTTCTCCCAGTGTCCATACCTGGCCGTCTCATCCCCGTAAGGAATGGAATAATATTCATCAAAGCCCCGGAAATGGTCGATGCGCACCACATCGTACATGGACAGGCTGTAAGACAGCCGCTGCAGCCACCAGCTGTATTCTGTGGAGCGGTGATATTCCCAGCTGTAGAGGGGATTCCCCCAAAGCTGTCCATCTGCGGAGAATCCATCTGGAGGGCATCCGGCCACAGCCACCGGCTCATTGTTCTCATCAAATTGGAACAACAGCGGGTTGGCCCAGGTATCTGCACTGTCAAAAGCCACATAAATGGGAATATCCCCAATAATCTTCACGCCGTTTTGATTGGCATAATTTTTCAGCCAGTTCCACTGCTTTTTAAATAAATATTGGCGGAAGCGGTAGAAGGAAATGGCATCCTCCAGCTTCTCCCTGCACTCCTGCAGAGCCGCCGGGTGACGGTTTCTCAGCTCCTGGGGCCATTGACTCCAACTGGTGCCCCCCTGTTCATCTTTAATGGCCATATACAGACAGTAATCCTCCAGCCAGAAACCGTTCTCCCTGACAAAAATCCCATACTCCTCATCCCGTTCCAGGTCATAACGGTCATAGGCTTTTCGCAGAATCTTTGAGCGGGATTCATAAATCTTTTCAAAATCCACATAACTTTCGTGTCCGCCCCAGTCCACAGACTCCACTTCCTCTTTCGTCAGCAGACCATCTTTTATAAGCACTTCCAGATCAATAAAATAAGGATTTCCGGCAAAAGTGGAAAAAGACTGGTATGGGGAGTCCCCATAACTGGTGGGACCCAAAGGCAGAATCTGCCAGTACTTCTGTCCCGCTGAGATCAAAAAATCCACAAATTCATAAGCTTCTCTGGAAAAACATCCAATCCCGTATTTGGACGGCAGACTGGAAATCGGCAATAATACGCCACTTGCGCGCATAACGGTTTACCCCCTTGTTTCTAAGTGTACACAATATCATATTATACTGACACATTGTTCTCGTTATGTGCTATATTTTACCATTTTTCCAGCTAAATGTACATCAGAAATCTATTTTCGTCTATACAGCCGCCACTTTGCAGCACCAGCTCCCCCACATCTTCTGCCTGTTCATTGGTGCAGGAGCTCAGGAGCATTGTGAGAATCACCAGCAAGATAAGGGCAGCTATTATTTTCCGACTTTTTTGAGACATTTCTTTTATTTCCTCTCTTATACGCTTTGCTGATAGTATGGCTTTTAGATGGAAAAAATATACACTGCTCTTTCAGAACGCAAGGATTCCTGACACACCGATCAGGACGTGCCGCAGCGTGCCCTAATTCTTCATATCCACATGTTCTTTTAATTTCTCAAAGCTTTCCTCACTGATCACATGTTCTATCCTGCAGGCGTCTTTTGCCGCTGTATCCGGATCTACACCCAGAGCTGTCAGCCATTTTGTAAGGAGCGTATGCCGCTCGTATATTTTAGATGCAATGGCATATCCTTTATCAAGAAGCGTAATATATCCGTCCTTATCTACCTGAATATAACCATTTGTCCTTAAATTTTTCATTGCTACACTGACACTTGGTTTGGAAAAAGACAACTCGTTTACAATATCAATGGAACGCACCTGTCCCAGCCTTTTTTTCAAAACCAATATGGTTTCCAGATAATTTTCAGCAGATTCTTGAATTTTCAATTATTTCCCACCTCATTTTCAACATTTGTTTAGGAGCTGTTCCTTAGACTTGTAAAAAAAGCTATTGTTTATGAGTGATGAAAGCCCCTTTTTGCTTTTCGATAATACAAATCCTGGCGATTTCCGCCGTTTTAAAACCCTCCTCATAAAATAAATGGACCCCAAAATATTTCAGCTGCCTGTATGCCCTTCAAATTAAGTATACACTTTTTAGCGGAGAAAATAAACACCTGTCTTTTTTTCATTAAAAAATGGAAAAAAGTGTTGACATACAAAATGTTCTGTAGTATTATACATATTGTCGATGATGAGTCGGCCACAGGCGTGAGTGGCTCAGTTGGTAGAGTACAACCTTGCCAAGGTTGGGGTCGCGGGTTCGAATCCCGTCTCACGCTTAGAACGAAACCGAAAGCCCTATTTAGAAAGTAGGATGCTTTCGGTTTTTTCTATTTATAAACAGGATGCACGTCTGACCGTATTCTGTAATATTCAATTACAATTTGGAGGAAAATCATGAGTCAATTTCTTGAACCCAACCAGGGACGATACGATGAGAATCCCACGCCAGCCTATGTCTTTGACCTGGACCAGCTGGAAAGGCGGCTGTCTGCCATCAAAGGAGGCATCACAAGGGAAAAGACCCACATCTGCTTTACCGTAAAGGCAAATCCATTTCTGGTGGAAGTGTTAAAAGGAAAAGTGGACTATTTTGAAGTCTGCTCTCCAGGTGAATTCCATATCTGTGAGTATAACAAAGCTGATATGGACCGCCTTATCGTCACCGGCGTATACAAGGCGCCCGTAGATACCATGCGGATGATCGGCGAATTTGACGGAAGAACCATCTTTACAGTGGAGTCGTTGAACCAGCTTCAGGTATTAGATTTCTGCGCGGGAAAATATGAATGCCGCACCCGGGTACTTCTCTCTCTTACCAGCGGGAACCAGTTGGGCATGAAAGCCAGCCAGCTGGAATACTGTATTTCCCACCGGGATGAATATAAAAATCTTGATTTTATAGGAATCCAATATTATTCTGGAACACAGAAAAAAGGATTTTCAAAAATCGAAGAAGAACTTCATATGCTGGAAAATTTCTGCCAGGATATGAAAGACAAATTCGGTTTCGAGACAAAAGTCCTCACATACGGCCCCGGTCTGGGGGTGCCTTATTTTGAGGACGAGGAAGAAGAACAGCTGGACCAGGTGTTGGACACTCTGAATCAATTGCTGAACCAGCTCAAATTCTCCGGGCAGGTAATTCTGGAAATGGGACGGTTCCTGACTGCTTTCTGCGGCTCCTATTACACTTCTGTAGCAGATGTGAAAAGCCAGGGAGGGGAGAATTACTGCATTATAGACGGCGGAACCCATCATCTGAACTATTATGGACAGGAGGATAAAAAGCGCATTCCCCACTATTCCCATATGCCGCAGAATCTGAATGCCTCCGCTGACGAGACTTTGTGGAATGTCTGCGGGTGTCTGTGTACCCCTGACGACGTTCTGGCTGTTCAGATGCCCATGAGAGGTCCGTCTCCCGGGGATCTGCTGATATTTGAGCGCACAGGTGCTTACTGCGTCACTGACGGAAGAACCCTTGCCATGAGCCAGGACCTGCCCAGGATCTATTTTTTCTCACAGGATTTTGGCATGGAATTAGTCCGAACACGGGAAGGCACCTGCAAATGGAATATGCGTCCGGAAGAAGATGATGAAGAGTAACACGGTAAAGGGCATCCTATGCATACTGGCTTCAGCTTTTTTCTTTGCATTGATGAATCTGTGTGTAAGGCTGTCAGGAGACCTGCCTTCTATGCAAAAAAGTTTTTTCAGGAATTTTGTGGCTTTTTTCTTCGCGCTGGCTTTTATGCGCAGAAAAAAAATCTGGTTTTCCGGAAAAAGCTCCAACATACTGCCGCTGATTCTCCGATCTGTGTTTGGAACTGTTGGAATCTTATGCAATTTTTATGCTGTGGATCATCTAGTGCTGGCAGATGCCTCCATGCTCAATAAGATGTCCCCCTTTTTTGCCATTATATTCAGCTGTCTGATACTAAAAGAAAAAGTGAGCCCCTTTCAGGCAATGGCTGTGGGGGGCGCTTTTCTAGGAAGTCTGCTGATTATAAAGCCCACTGTGATAGGAATGGATCTCTTCCCTGCTGTGCTGGGCTTCTTGGGCGGAATGGGCGCCGGCGCCGCCTATACCATGGTCAGGTATTTATCTGAGCGGGGCGAGAAGGGGCCTTTCATTGTATGCTTTTTCTCAGGATTTTCCTGCCTGGTTACCTTACCCTTTCTGATCTTTTCCTTCTACCCTATGACTATATGGCAGCTGGCGATTCTGCTGCTGGCGGGTTTATGCGCCGCCGGAGGCCAGTTTACCATCACTGCCGCTTATAGCTATGCCCCTGCCAGGGAGATCTCCGTTTATGATTATTCACAGATTGTTTTTTCTGCAGTTCTGGGATATTGTGTTTTCGGACAGATTCCTGACGTACTGAGCTGGCTGGGATATCTGATAATTTGTTCTATGGCTGTGGGGATGTTTTTTTATCATAAAAAAGTAACATAGTCCCGCTGGTTATGAAATCATCCATGAGGAGAGATTATATGCTGATTCCTATCAATAATGTTGTACGTTTTGGTGTTCCAATAGCATCTACTTATTACAATACTGAGACCTGTAAATTATTGGAGGACTCTTGCTGCGGAAGAAATCTTCCCTCCATGGATTATTTATCTTGTGGGGTAGACAATCCTAATCGTATTAGCACGGTGATAGGCAGGGTAAGCGAATTATTTGTGGTATCGTATGGAACAAAACTGTTAATTTTAAGAGACAGTTTGGAAAATGCAAGTAATGTTCAATTAAAGAAAGATGGAAGTATAGAATTTATAGATGGAGAACCGCAAGATTTATCCTTTTTATTTCCAGATAGAGATATCTTATATATAAAAAGTATGTCCTTAATAGAAAATTCTTCTGATGGAATAGCAGAGAAATTTTTGGCATTATACAAAGGCAGACTATGTGTTATAAAATTTTCTAAACGTGATGACAGAGAGCTTGAATATGAGAGATTATATTACGACATAGGCAGAAGATTGGGCATACCAGTATGTGAATGTAGTTTATCTACCTATAGCGGCCGGAAATGTTCCCTTTCTTTTTTGTCTTATAACGTAGATAAAGATATGTTTGGCTCTCTGAAGTCTTTAGGTTTAACGGTATCTGAATTATATAAAGATTTATCGGATGAAAACAGGAGATTATTAGACGGTCAGCTGCTTTTAGACTACTTAATGTGCCAGCAGGACAGGCACTTAGGAAATATTGCGGTGTGCAATGATAAAATATATCCAATGTATGATAACGGCGAATGCTTGGGAATAGGAAGTATTGGTTACTTTTCTAATATGTATAGAAAGTATATAGAAGGGTGTAATAAAGATTATTTAATGAGACTTTTGCAAAAAGCATCCGTATCTGAGTGTTTTAAATCTCATAGAGATGAATATGAAATATTTTGCAAAAATTATAAAACTCTTTTCAAATAACTGGGAGGGATACCTGTGGGTAAGAAATTAGATAAATTGTATCTTTTTCATGGTAATAATTATGTGGGATATTTTGATGTGTTAGGTGCATTTGATTTAGTATTCCATAAAAGCACTGATATACTAGACAGCCAATCAAAGATATTATTATCTTGGAATGATCTTTCAACGAAAGAGAAAATAAACGCTTGGTTATCTGCAAGAGTAAAACCAGATGCGAGGGAGGATAAGTCAGTTTGGCTTTCCATATCTGGCATCAAGGCCAGAGATAACTGGGACATATTGGTAGAAAACCATTGTCTTTCTTATAATGATACATTTTGGTGGAATACCGAAAAGAGTAATCGCTGGTTTGAAGAATTTCACCCTTTTGCGCTATTATAGAAGATTTCGATGATAAAAAACAGTGGAAGAGGTTCAACCTCTCCCACTTTCATGTACTGCTTATTGCTATTTAACTCTAACTACCTTGCCCTTAAATCCAGCTTTCTTCAATGCTCTTTTCAGATTATTGAGTGCCTTCTTGCTCATGTTCTTGTTAACTTTAATAGTCATCTTTGCAGTCTTAAGACCTTTGAATGCACCTTTGTTGACTTTAATCTGATTAGCCTTGCTGATATTAAGCCTAACAGTCTTCAGATTCTTAGCACCTTTAAAAGCATTCTTCTGAATAGATTTTACAGATGCAGGAATTGAAACCTTAGTAGCTTTTGTTGCTTTAGCAAATGCGTTGGCACGGATAACCTGTACCTTGTAAGTTACCTTACCCACTTTAATTGTGGAAGGTACTGTTACACTTTTCTTATTTGACTTAATACTGGAGATACCAGCATTTCCGCCTTTTGTCGTATCAACTTTAAGTTGATTACCGTTCTTCTGTGTTACTGTCTCATTCTTTTGTTTTACAGGCTGATTTCCAGTTGGTGGAGAACCAGCAGCAAAAGCAGTTGTACAAGAACCAAGTGCAAGTGTAGCGGCTAAAGCATATGCAAGTACTTTCTTGAATGATTTCATTGTTCTTTTCGCCTCCTTTCTCTCATATAATTATCGTCCTCTTATCTGTAAAGATAAGGGGTATATAGAGTAACCTAAAAACAAATTTTGCTTTTTAGGAGAACTCCCATCAGGATTTCTTGTAGTAGGCATCTGTATAGTACTTACTGCCGTAATACTTATTTCCATAATATTTACTGCCGTAGTACCTGCTGCCATACCCTTTATAATAGTATCCGCCCTTACCGCTCTCTACACGGTTCAGAACGATTCCTAACAATGGACATCCCGCCCGCTCCAATTGGCGGACTGAATTTTTTACAATTCCTTTAGGCGTAATTCCCGCCCGTACAACCAGGATCGCTCCGTCACACAAATGACCAATGCGTTCCCCGTCTGACACAATATTAAGAGGCGCCGAATCCACCAATACATAGCGGTAACGCTCTGACATTTTCTCCAGCATATCGGCAAACCGCTCGCTTTCCAACAGCCTGGAAGGATTTACCACGTTATCAGTATTGGGGAGAATATCTCCCTGCTCAAACTGCGTGTGGTAAAGAGCGTCTTCCAGTGAAGAATCCCCTGAGAGATACTGAGAGGTTCCTCTCAAAGTACCTGTATCTTCCAGAGTAATCTGATATTTGTCAGACATAACGGATTTTCTCATATCAGCATCCAGCAGAACAGTGGATATCCCGGTTTCCGCCAGCTGCCTCCATAACTGTATGGTTACAAAACTCTTTCCTTCATCCGGCATGGTGCTGATTACCATAATCTTACGGACATCAGTACCCATAAATCCAATATTAATACGAAGCCTGTTCACTGCCTCCTCAATTGCATAAGGAAGCTCAGGCATATTCTCAATTTTTACTGTTCTCATCTGCTTTTTCCTTCTGCTTTTTCTGTTGCTGCCGCTGTTTTTTCTTCTCTTTCTGAATATCTTCCTCTCTCTTATCTGAGATAGCTTCGATATTTCCTTCCGGAATTACAGTAAGAGGCATAACTCCAAATTCTTTTTCCACATCATCGGATGACTTCAGAGTATCATCTGTCAAGTAGAAGAATGCCAGTACACCCATCACCAGCACCATGCCGATAAGAGCACCGATCATTGTATTCCCAGAGAGGCTGGGTGAACTCTTAGCCTCCGGAAGAATCGCATGCTCAGCGATGTTCGGTTTCGGGGTATCCATCAATTTGGGAAGTTCACTGACCGCCTTCTCTGCAAGAGAATTGGCAATCACCTGTGCTTCCTCCGGGATGGGGCTTTCAGCAGTGATTGTCAGAATACGCGTATCGCTGATTGTGGCGATGGTAAGCATATCCAACAATTCATCATATGTATAATCTAAACCTTCGTCTTCAATTACGCCTTCAATAATAGGCCTTGATTTTATCAATTCCGCATAATCGCTGGAAAGTGAAGTACCTATATTTAAGTCTGTCAAATCCACAACAGAATTACTGGAAGATGATACCATATATAACTTTGATGTTGCCGTGTATTTTGGCGTAATCAAAAACTGTGTAATCACTCCTGCAATCAGAGCACCTGCCAGAAATCCTGCAACAATTGCCATCCATCTGCTCTGAAAGAAATACAGCAATTCCAGTAAATCAATTTCGTCTTCTCTATCCTGAATCCGGACTGTCTCTCCCTGCTGCTCCTTCATCGAAATATCCTCTCAATCCTTCTCTATTTTCGCTTCTGTAAGCCGTACATTTCAGTCATAATCTGAATCTTGGAAGCTTTATCAATGTAAAACTCAGCGTGGTCAATGCCATCATCAAGAGCCTGCCCTATTTTGCTTTTGCCGGAAAATTCTTTAATTCCCCTGTTTGTTCCTTCCATCAATGTTTTTGTCATTGTGGACATCTGACGCCCAGTAATATTGGTAACTGCAATCGTCTCCAATTCGCTGTTTATATTATTGATAAAAGTATTATCTGTCTTCATCAGCGTTAATGCTTTTTCAAAGTAAGCTTTCATATACTGTTTCTGACGCTGCATTCTTGCACTATTCGTGTCATTTTTCATCTCCATGCGGCTGTGAATATAAATATATGCCTGTTCGTCTGTCAAAGTCAGCGTAGTACCCTTCTTCATTTTAGGGTCGTGCATGGTGAAGTCATCTTCCAGCGTAACTTCCACTCCGTCAACCAAATGGTTAAGTTTAGGAAAATCCTCCATATTCACGGCACAATACCCATCAATTGTGATACCTCCAAGCAATTTCGAAACTGCCACAACCGTATTTTCACAGCTGGTCTCAGAATCACCCCCATACCAGTGTGCTGTGCACAGCTGCATTTTTGACGTAGCTCCTCCGGTATTTTTTCTGGACAAGAGTCTGATCTCTGTCATAGTATCCCGGTCAAGCTGAATCATGCCATAGGTATGATCTGTCAGATCAAAAACTGCCAGCAACAGAAAATCTGCCATACTACCCCGGTATTTCTTCCCGGAAGCTTTCTCATTTCCAGATGCATCAGTCCCCATCAAAAGAAAAGTCTCAAACTCATGATAATAATCATACTTATCACCCGACAGCTTGATAGTTCCCATGACTGGTTCTTCCTCTGCAACCGAATTGGAAACCGCTGCAGCTTTTCCGTCAAGGGTTTCTGCCATCATGTTTTCTTCAAAGGCTCTGAGTACAAACCAGAACGCGCCTGCCAGAACAACTGCGGCTGTAAAGCAAAGAATCAATCTGCCTTTTTCATTTAGCTTCATATTCTTCCAATATCCTTTTTCCCAAATCGTCAATTCTCTGAATCACGCTGTCTCCAAATTTCTTACTGAGAATCTCACATCCCTGTTCCAAATTTGGCGGCCGACTGGTTGTATTATGGCAATCGCTCCCCATTATAACAGATAAGCCATTTTTAATCAACTTAAAAATGCAGCTTTTCTTTTTTCGGCTCTGCAGGGCCCCTGCATTGACCTGTATGTAAAGGGGCAATTCCAGAATCTGATTCCAGATTTCTTTCTTTCTCTGAAATTCGTAATATCTTTCCACATGCGCAAGAATAATTGTAAGTTTCTGCTTTTCGATAATATTGTGCAGTTCTTTCAGCATGTCTTTTGTCCACTGGGCAAAGGGCATTTCCACCAAAAGCAGTGAGGTGCCCTCTATACACATTTGGGAAAGCATCTCTGCCCGTCCCATCCCGGGGAAATAATATACCTCCGCCCCGGCAAGGATATCAGGCACCCAGGTATGTTCCCTGGCCAGCTCTCTTACCTGTCTCAGCGCTTCCTGGCGTTTTGTGAGGAAATCCCCCACGGACTTTTGATCTGCATAAAAGTGAGGAGTGGCGATAATCTTTCTGACACCCTGCTGTTCCTCCATACGGAGCATTTCCTGAGTCTCCTCCAGACTAAAGCTTCCGTCATCAATCGCCGGCAAAATATGCGAATGAAAATCAATCATTTCCTCACCTCATTCAATAACTATCAATATAACTATCCGCCAGTCAAATCCAAACAGATTATGTAATCTATTTTACTTATATCTGCTGTCGCCTTCATTGTACTACATTGATATTAGATTATCAAGTAAAAAATTATGGCATTTCAGGGAAACCCTGCTGTTCTGCTGAAATCATTTTGAATTTGAGTTCATCGCACGTATATTTGCCGACTTCCAATCCATTTTAAAAGGGCTCTTTCTTTCAAGGTGTCTGGCATTATAGTTTTTCTTTGATTTCAAGCCATGTGCGGACTCTGGAAATTCCTTTTCTACAGCCGGATGATAGGTATCCACTATTTTCATGACAAGCTCACGGATATCGCCTTCTTCCGCATAGCTGGCCCGCATTAATTCTCTCAGCTGTGACAGAAAATAATCGGTATCAAAAGGAATCGGCGACCCTATATAAATCAAATGATTGGGGGTAGTTCTCATTCCCTCTTCTGCCATTAACTTTTCTTCATATAATTTTTCACCTGGTCTTAACCCTGTGTATTTGATTTCAATATCCACATCTGGTTTATAACCTGACAATTTAATCAGATTTCTTGCCAGTGTATCAATCTTTACCGGTGACCCCATATCCAAGACGAAGATTTCACCGCTCTTGGCATAGACCCCGGCCTGAAGCACCAGACTGACTGCCTCCGGTATTGTCATAAAATAACGGATAATGTCCGGATGGGTAACTGTCACCGGCCCTCCCTCCGCTATCTGTTTTCTAAAGAGCGGAATGACGGAGCCATTGCTTCCCAGGACATTTCCGAAACGAACCGCTACAAACTCTGTCTGAGAATGCCCCTCAAACTCGGAAGATTTTTTCTCGTGGCCGTCCTCACCGTAAATATAAGCATGCAGAAGAGGCAGTTCATTTTCTTTCCCCTCTTTGATCTTCCTGGCAAATGACTGAATAATCATTTCACACAGACGTTTGCTTGCTCCCATAATATTGGTGGGATTCACCGCTTTGTCTGTACTGATCAGCACAAATTTGCGGCATCCATTGACCATGGCCGCGTATGCGGTTTTGTATGTACCGATAGCGTTATTTTTAATGGCCTCTCTGGGACTGTCTTCCATAAGGGGAACATGTTTAAACGCCGCCGCGTGATATACTACATCCGGTTTGTACTTTTCAAAAATATCATTGATTCTTCTGCTGTTGCGCACAGAACCAATGAGAACAACCAAATTCATATCCGGATATTTCTTTTTCAATTCCTGTTGAATATCATATGCATTATTTTCATAAACATCAAAAATAATCAACTGCTTTGGGTTATGTCCGGCAATCTGCCGGCAAAGTTCAGATCCAATACTTCCTCCGCCTCCGGTTACCAGTATGGTTTTATTTTTCACATATTGAAAAATTTCCTCCGCATTTACCACAATCGGCTCCCTGCCAAGAAGGTCCTCTACCGCCACATCTTTCATGGAACTGACAGTGAGATCACCATTTACAATCTGATACATGCCCGGCAGGCTCTTCAGCTCACAGCCTGTCTCTTTACAGATATTCAGAATATCCCGCTTCTGTTCTGCTGTCGCCGAGGGAATAGCCACAAATATTTTCTTAATGTGATACTTTTTCACATTTTCCAGAATATCACTGCGCCCTCCCACTACCGGAACTCCGTCAATAAAGCGTTTCCATTTGTTGGGATTGTCGTCAATGATACAGTAAATTTTGTCTGATGTCTCTCTCGCTTTACTCAAATCCCGCAGGATCATCTGTCCGGCAGAACCGGCACCGATGAGCATGGCCCTGTTAGAATAGGAAGAATCAACGTCCTTTCCTTTACGAGACCTTTGAAGCAGGAGAAAACGATAGGAAAACCGAATTCCCAAAACCAGGAAAAACTGAAGCAGTATGCCCAGACAATAGTAAGAAAACGGCATACGGCTGTAGGTGGTCCCCTCCCTCAGTCTGCATACAACAGTAATTCCCACTGTGTGGAACGCTGAAGTAACTGCTGAAGATACTGTGACCCGGATCAGCTCGCTGTAACTTGCAAATCTCCAAATGCTGTTATAGAGCCTGAAATACCAGAACACAATGATACAGAACACAGAATATATCGGAACAAACTTTAAATATGGTATCATATAATCTTTGGGGATTTGGTTAAAACGGCAGTCAAACCGAATCCATAATGCCAGAAAATAAGAGACATTAACAGCCAGAATATCATATACCATCAGATAAAGCGCTATTACCTGCCAGTGCTCCAACCGGAACTTTTTGTTCACTTCATATTTATTCATTTATGTATTGTTATCTTCCCGGTGCAAACTTTTTCTCCTCTTATCACTCACATCAGGAAAAAACTGTGTATTACCTCCCTCCATTTATTGAGTATTCTCAGAAAATCTTTCTCTGATTTTTTTAGGATGATCTTTCAGCCACCCCCAGCCTCATAAGGTGTCCACAGTGTATAAATTAGTTAAATCTGGGGCATCTGACGGGAAATCGTCCAAAAAACAAGCTGAAAAACGGATAACTAATCGAGTTAAACACTAAGACTTTATCACAGGATTGTAAAAAAATCAACTATATTTTTGTAGCTAAAATATGGAATTATGGTTACTTTCCCCAGATACTGTCTGCGAATAACAAATTAAACTTGACAGATTTACAGTACTTAACCTATAATAAATCCAGTTTTCCCATAATTCAAAGAGGTGTTGTTTTAATGAACAAATATACACGAGTTTTTTCGAAAGCAGACGGACTTTCTCTTTCGGTTCTGGAGTCAATTCCGGAAAAAGAGCCCTGGTGTATCCTTCAGCTTGTACATGGAATGTGCGAATATAAGGAACGATATATTCCGCTGATGGAATATTTCTCCAAAAAAGGTGCTGTATGTGTCATACACGACCATCGTGGGCATGGTCAGAGTGTACGCAGACAGGAGGACCTGGGATATACTTACGAAGGCGGCGCGGATGCCATGGTGCAGGACACGCTGCTGGTTACCGCTTATATCCGTCACAAGTGGGGAAAGGCACTGCCGCTGGTGCTTCTCGGGCACAGCATGGGCAGCCTGGTGGTACGGACTTATCTGAAAAAGTACGACCATCTGGTAAACGCAGTGATTTTATGCGGTTCTCCCAGCAGGAATCCTTTCTTGAAAGCAGGGCAGGCCATGGCCTGGACAGAGGCAAAGTTATTCGGAAACCGCTTCCGAAGCCGTCTGTTGAAGGCTTTAAGTTTTGGCCTATGGGCTGCAGAATTTGCCGGGGAAAAAAGCCCCTGCGCATGGATCTGCTCTGACCCGGAAGTTGTCCATACATATGAGGAGTCCCCGCTGTGCAGTTTTTCTTTCACCGCTGACGGTTACCGGACACTTTTCCAGCTGATGGAACAGACTTATTCGAATAAAGGCTGGAACTGCCGAAACCCCGGACTGCCCATATTGTTTATCAGCGGCGGCAGCGACCCCTGCATGGGGAATGTACGGAAATTCAAGCATACACTGGACCATCTGCGTATGCAGGGGTACTGCAATATAAAGGGGAGAGTTTACCCTGGTCTTCGCCATGAATTATTAAATGAATATGAAAAAGAGAAAATTTATAGAAACTGCTATTGTTTTATTCGTGAAAAATTAGTATAATACATATATTTAAAACGTTAAACTATTTAAAGAGCTCTCTAGCTTAATTACAGAAAGAAGGGAACAAATATGTTGAATAAGCGAGTTAAGACTTTCTTAACATTGATGCTGGCCGGAGCCATGGTATTATCCGAACCAGCTGCGTCGTGGGCTGCTTCTGAAGAAGCCAGTCAGACGGAGTCAACCAAAAGCGGCACCGAAGACTCTGAAAAAGAGGAAAAATCAGCAGATAAAAAAGAAGATAAATCTACAAAGAAGAATAAGAAAGCCAGCGGCAACAGCGCTTCCTCCGATGATACTGTTTCCAAGAGTGCTTCCTTCAGCCGTGTGCTCAGTAAGGCATCTGCCGCACCTGAGGAGGAAGAGCCGGGTGAGATGGACGATGAAGAAGATGATAAGGCGGACGAAGTTGATAAAGTGAAAAAAGACGAGAAGACATCCGATGATACAGAAACTGCAGTACAGGAAAATGAAAATGAGGGTGTTGATTTGACGGACGATGAGGAGGTTGGGGAAGAGGATGTTTCTGAGACAGATGGTACTTCTGAAACAGACAGTACTTCCAAGGAAGAAACTCCTGTTGAGCCAAAAGCCCGTTATGCAGACCCGTTTTCAGTGGGTGGCGGTATCTCCGATAACGATTATTGGTATAATACTGAGACTGGCGTGCTGACTATTTCCACAAATAAAACTCTGTCAGTTACCGGAAAAACAACAGATGGGAGCAGTATCAGTGTAAACAGCGCACAAAGTCCTTCTTTAAGCTTGAACGGATTACATATCACCACCTCTGCTAACTCGGCAATTAATGTATTCGGAAATGGCCAGGTAGCCTTTTATCTTGGCGGCAATGGAGAATTTTCTAATATTAATGTGCTGAATGGAAAGACCAGCAGTATTCATATTGCCGGTGGAAATGTAACCATTGACGGGCCGGGAGTTCTTTCTGGAAATAAAATCAATGGTACTGTGCATGTAAAAGGCGGAAATATTCTGGCTCCCATTACAAATCCTGTAGCGGTAAGCGGCAATATAAAACTGGAACAGCAGATAATTACCGGATTAAGTGTAAATGCATTGTATACAATCAGTGGAAATTCCGGAGCAGATTATAAAAATCAGGTGTATTCTTCTGGGGATGGGCGGATTGGATTGTATCTTCCTAAACTTGAAAGTGGATATTCTTATTCGGCAAAGACTAATGGAAGAGTTTTGAATATTAATCGTATAAAAGATCCTGCACCTCCGGCGATAGATACACTTACACCAACACCCGAACCAGACAAAGCAAACGAGGCAGACAATGGTTTATACTATATTGACAGCAACACTACTTACCGTTCTGGAGCCACCTTACAATTCTATGCAACAGGTGCTGGCTATGGACCGGAAGAGCCACAGGAACTGAATCCAGTTGAGGGCTCAACCAGATATATTCCCACTGACTGGAAAGTTTCCACCACAAGTTCCTCTGTCTCCAGCAATGGAAGCAGCGCAAAGGGATCCTGGACTGAATATAGTGAGGAAACAACCGGACGCGGCTCCGGCGACAGCTATATACCTGGTGAATATCGATATAAAGGCTCTTTCCTGATTAACACAACAGGAACATCTTCTGTTCCGTTTACACTGCAGGTTAATTATAATAGACAAACTTACCGCGCAGACGGAACTTGGATAGACGACGGCACCACAGCCTCTAAGAGCGTGAATTTCTATATCAGAAATACAACTGCTACAGTGACAAACCGGCCATCGACTACTCCGTATATACGTTCCACAGTGACTACTTCAGCCACAAGAAGCGGTATCAGCACCAACGCAAGAAACGCTGCAACCGGTGATGAGACTCCTATCGGAACATTAGTATTGTTGTTGGCAGCGGCAGCAATCAGCGGAACGGCTATTTTCCGTAAGAAACGAATGAGACAATAGAAGCAATTAAGAATTAAAAAGTTTACCACCAGCTGGAAACGGCTGGTGGTATTTTTGTATAAGATCACTGTACTTGGCTGATAATCAAATGGCCTTAACAGCCGAGAAAGCAATAGAACGGCTGAAATACAGCAAATCGAATAATCAGATATCCTTTCACACCAGGAAATCACTGGAATATCTAAAGTTTACAAGGAGGAAAATATATGAATAATGTAATTATGATTCAACGGAAAAGACATTACCATGAATGTCTGTGTTCAAATTCGAGGGGTTATAAAATTACTACAGGAACACTTTGGGATTGGATTTGAGGAAGCAGCGATGCGCTTTTATAAATCTGAAACTTACAAAATATTATAAAGTACAGAAAATGTATTGTGGGCAGAATCTGCCGAATTCATCATGGATCGGTATTTGGAGGAATGCGGGTACACCAGTTCATGAGCACTCGGACAGTTCAAACCAGCAGGGACGGATGTCCTGCTTTGCCTCATATGACGCCCGTAAAAAGTTCAGTATTAAAGTATAAAATTTTTATGAAAAATTCATCATATCCTATGGTCAGCCTCCAGATAATATGATAGAATTACTCTTAAGATAATCCTTTTTGGTGGCTGGTCTCTTTCTTAGATGGTGGTAATCCTAAGATACTATACATAGTTTCCACACAAACAGGTTATCTTTTTTTACTTTTAACTCTCGATTAAATAATTATGAATATATGAAAGTGGTACAGCCTTGGAAACATGGTTATGGTATTATACCCGCGAGCCAAATGATTTGCCAGCAGGCTTTCACTGTTTCAGGCAAAACAGCAAATCATTTGGCAAATACGTATGCTCTTGAGTATAATTGAGAAAAGGAGACATTGATGCGTGATTCCAAGATTCAATGGCATCCCGGTTTCATTGCTGCTATGAACCTGGAGTTCATGGACTATAGAGATGGCCTGGTTTTTGAAAAAGAATACAATCTGAACACAAAGCCTCTGGAGATTGACCTCCTGATCATTAAAAAAGAGGCCTCTCTCCACATCTCCAATGATATTGGCCTCTTGTTCAGAGGTCATAATATTCTGGAATACAAATCCCCGGAAGACCACCTGGATATCGATACCTTTTCCAAGACACTGGCTTACGCTTATCTCTACAAATCTTATGGGAAAA
>CAJURF010000048.1 GCA_910588825.1 uncultured Lachnospiraceae bacterium | reverse complement strand
AATATGGCGAGATAGCTCAGCTGGCTAGAGCACACGGTTCATACCCGTGGTGTCGGGGGTTCAAGTCCCCCTTTCGCTACTGTAAAACATCGCAGAAATGCGGTGTTTTATTTTTTTTGTGTTGCATAGTTGTGAAAAATGAGAGTTCGCTATATCCGACATCTCTTTCTTTCGGTCATCCATAGCGTGCCTGTACACCGATTTCAGGACCTTGTCGGACCGCCAGCCGCCGTCTGCCATGATGTACGCATCTGGGCCCCCAGAGCATGACGGATGGATGCTGAGTAACGTCTGAGATTGTGAAAACGAAAATAAGTTATACTCAAGAGCATACGTATTTGCCAAATGATATGCTGTTTTGCTTGAAACAGTGAAGACTTGCTGGCAAATCATTTGGCTCGCGGGTATATATTGTTTTTATTAAGCGCACGATTGAACATGACCGTAATGGAATGCGGATTTAAATGCCATTTTTTGTCCGCGCCAAATACGAGCGAGTGGTGCACGTGAATAGTGTTGCCGCGGATATCATCCATGGCGTTTTCTGCATCCGGCTGCTGCCTAACGATTACCGTATCGCCGTCACAGATACTCTTGAAAATTATAAGAGAGGAAAAAGCTATCTGGATATTCCGGTTTTGCGGGAGATTGAGGAAGTGTACGGAATTCCTTATGACAGAATTATTTTTTTACCATTAGATTTCGGTTTAACCGAAAAACATATAAGCGTAGTGGGGAGGTGAAAAACCATGAAATCAACATGCAAATACACCAAAAATAAAGTGATTAACCGTACAAAAAAATGTGCATTATTTATAATGTAAAATTCTTGAAAGAAATTAAAAAGTAATGTATAATATAACTGAGTACATCTTTGGAGGTGAAAAATGTTTGTTTATAAATTTGATGTGCTGGAAAATCTGAAAGAATGTGGGTATAATACCACAAGACTGCGTAAAGAAAAGTTGCTAGGAGAAAATGCAATACAATCTTTGCGCCGTGGGGAAATGGTGGGAATAATTGCCCTTGAGAAAATCTGCAAGTTGCTGGATATGCAGCCGGGGAACATCATAAAATATGTAGAAGATGATTATAACGAAAAAACCTTAAAAATAATGTAAAAACCCATTGAAAATACTTTAAAAATGGTGTATTATATAATTGTCCAAAGGGAACGGAGGACAATAACCGGGCAAGCGGAGAAGGGAGAAAAACATGGAAATGACAGAAAAAGAAATGCAGACAGTAAAAATGTCAACCCTTTACGAGCTGAGATTGATTTTCACTCAGGGAGAAAAGAAAGAGTATACTACAGATGAGATTGTAGAATTACTGGACAAGATAGCGACAGCCAAAGACCAGAAATAAAAGGTACTGAGAAAAGATAAGGGAGGACGGGCTTGCATCCGTGTTGCATGGCTTTGATATTTAGATGAAATTATAGGCGGCTAAAGAAAAAAATTTTTAAGAGAGTAATGAAGCAAACCCCGTAATTATAAGACTTTCCGAAAAAAAATGCTGTAAGTACGGGGGTTATTAAATTTGAATAGGAACGGGTTCAAGTCCCCCTTTCGCGACTATAAGGCATCGCAGAAAATGCGGTGCTTTTATTGTGCAAAAAAAGCGCAGACGGACAGTTGGCATAAGACACGTTTCATGAAATGTCTGCCAGTCAGGGGAGGGGGAATGCGGCAGTATTTAGAATCAAACGTTTGCTCAAAATTTGGTTGAATACAACATGGTTCTGTGATAGTATTTTAGCATTGGGAAAAGAAATGTAGTTTTATCCAGGATTTTTAAGTTGCCTTTAAAGAAAACGTTTGCTTAAAGGCTGGATGAATGGAAAAAATTACACTTTTAGAAGAAAATAAGGGATTATGGAGGAGTCGGATTATGAAGAAGAAAATAACAGCAGTGATGTTAAGTGTTTCGGTAGCCGCTGCGGCATTGTTTACTGGCTGTGGAGGCGGGGATAACGACGGCGGCAGTGGGGGGATAGAGCTTTTGAACGTGTCTTATGACCCCACCCGGGAATTTTATGCGGCGTATAACGAATTGTTCAGTGACCAGTTTGACCAGGATGTGACCATTACCCAGTCCCATGGGGGGTCGGGTTCCCAGGCACGTTCGGTGATAGAGGGAAATGAGGCAGATGTGGTTACCCTGGCGCTGGCTCACGATATCACAGCCATTGAAAATGCGGGGCTGATCGACAGCGGCTGGATTGATGAATTTGAAGGCAGCAGCTCGCCATACACCTCCACCATTGTATTTTTGGTTAGAAAGGGAAATGAGAAAAATATTAAGGACTGGGATGACCTGGTGAAAGATGGAGTGGAAGTGATCACGCCCAATCCGAAAACTTCCGGGGGTGCCTGCTGGAACTTCCTGGCGGCATGGGCTTATCAACAGGAACAGGATGGAGAGGACGAGGAAGCCACAAAAGAATTTATGAAGAAATTGTATGAGAACGTGCTGGTTCTGGACTCCGGCGCCAGGGGCGCCACCAACACCTTTGTGGAGAACGGACAGGGAGATGTGCTGATTGCCTGGGAAAATGAGGCGTATCTGTCCATGGAAGAATATCCTGACGAGTATGAGATCGTAACCCCCAGTGTGAGTATTCTGGCACAGCCTTCTGTGGCCATTGTGGACAGCAATGCGAAAGCCCACGGCACAGAAGAAGCGGCGAAGGCTTATCTGGAGTATCTGTACAGCGATGAGGCTCAGCGGCTGGCAGGGGAGAATTATTATCGTCCGTTCAATGAAGAAATTCTCCAGGAATTTTCCGACCAGTTTGATCTGGATATGAATCTTGTGACCATTGATGATTTTGGCGGCTGGGACGCGGCTTTTGAGACTTATTTTGATGACGGAGCTGTGTTTGACCAGATCTATGAGGAATAGGCAGGCGGCATGAAACGAGGGATGAAAATAGATGGAACAGCAGATTGTAAAAGTTAAAAATAAAAAGGGCGTGAAGGTAATTCCGGGATTTGGCCTCTCACTGGGCGTGACGCTGGCCATGCTGGGATGCCTGGTACTGATTCCCCTGGCGTCGATTTTTATCAGTGCCGCCCAGCTCAGTTTTGGAGAATTTATAGAAACGGTTACCTCCAGACAGGTGGTGTCCGGTTATATTGTGAGTTTTTCCTGTGCGTTCTTTGCGGCGCTTATTAATGTAGTGTTCGGCGTGATTCTCGCCTGGGTACTGGTGCGTTATGAGTTTCCGGGCAAACGGCTGATGGATGGCCTGATAGAACTTCCCTTCGCCCTGCCCACCGCTGTGGCGGGTATTTCCCTGACTTATCTCTATTCCGACCAGGGATGGATAGGGGGGCTTTTTGATAAAATCGGAGTGAAGATTGCCTATACCCGCATCGGGATTACCCTCGCCATGGTTTTTGTAGGGATTCCTTTTGTGGTGAGGGCCGTACAGCCTATACTGGAAAAACTGGACCGCCAGTACGAGGAGGCTGCGGCCATGCTGGGATCAGGAAAACTGTATACCTTTTTCCGGGTGATTCTTCCGGAGCTTTTTCCGGCTATGCTGGCTGGGTTCGGACTGGCCCTTGCCAGGGGCATCGGTGAATATGGAAGTGTTGTGTTTATTGCGGGCAATATTCCCTATAAGACCCAGATTGCTCCATTGTTGATTATGACAAAGCTGGAACAGTATAAATATGCAGATGCCACAGCCATTGCGCTGGTACTGCTGGTGATTTCTTTTCTATTGATGCTGGTGATCAATTCTGTACAGATTTATATGCAGAGATTCAGCAAAGCTTAAGATTTAATCGGTTTGGAGAAAATTAATGTCAGAAAAAAAGAAGCAGAGAATGTACAATCAGGATGTGAGCGGGGACGGGATTCATTCCATTCAAAAAGTAATTGAGCCGCCCAGGGAGAGCTCCAGGCCTGTGATCAAATATATGCTCATCGGGGTCAGCGTGCTGTTTTTATTTGTTATGCTGATACTGCCGCTGATTGTGGTGGTTGTCAATGCGCTGGGTGACGGATGGGCGGCATATCAGGAGGCAGTGCTGGATGAATATACGGTGAAGGCGCTGATGCTCACCTTGCTGGCCA
This sequence comes from uncultured Lachnospiraceae bacterium, assembly GCA_910588825.1. Taxonomy (GTDB): domain Bacteria; phylum Bacillota; class Clostridia; order Lachnospirales; family Lachnospiraceae; genus MGBC164599. The sequence goes on along the minus strand of CAJURF010000048.1, from coordinate 22,405 downwards.
CAGTGACAGCCGTGGCGGTAAATACCATATTCGGAATTTTTTCCGCGTATCTGTTGTCGAAATTTTATTTCCGGGGCAGGCAGGTGCTGGCCTCCCTGATTGATATTCCGTTTTCCATTTCCCCGGTGATTGCGGGGCTGGTGTTTATCTTGACCTTCGGGAATATTGGGTGGATGGGGGATTTCCTCAAAGCCCATGATATTAAAATTGTGTTTGCGGTTCCGGGGGTGGTCCTGGCAACTATTTTTGTCACTTTTCCGTTTGTTTTTCGTGAATTGTTTCCAGTGCTGAACGCACAGGGAAAGGATGAGGAGGAAGCGGCTGCACTGATGGGGGCCGGCGGTTTTACCATTTTCAGGCGGATTACGTTTCCCCATATTAAGTGGGCACTGCTGTACGGAGTGATTCTGTGTACAGCCAGGGCTATGGGGGAATTCGGCGCGGTATCGGTAATTTCCGGCCATCTGCGGGGGAAGACCAATACACTTCCGCTGCATGTGGAAATTCTATACAATGAGTTTAACACTACAGCAGCCTTTGCGGTATCGTCTATCCTGGTGCTGCTGGCAGTGCTGATTTTGATTGCCAGGAATCTGGTTGAATGGAAGAAAAAGTGATAGGGGAAACGACTATGTATGTAGAAATGCGGCATATTATGAAAACTTTTGACGGTTTTCAGGCATCCAATGACGTGAGCTTCGGGATTGAGAGGGGATGCCTGGCGGCCCTGCTGGGACCCAGCGGAAGTGGGAAAACCACCATTTTGAGAATGATTGCTGGATTGGATAGGCCGGATTCCGGCGACATTCTCATCAATGAGGCCCGGGTGAATGAACTCCCCGGAAGTAAGCGGGGGATTGGTTTTGTATTCCAGAATTATGCGCTGTTTCGCTATATGACAGTGGCAGACAACATTGCCTTCGGCCTGGAAGTGCAGAAAAAGAGTAAAGCAGAGATAAAGAGCAGGGTGGAAGAACTTTTGGAACTGATCTCCATGCAGGACCTGGGGAAACGCTATCCCCATCAGCTGTCTGGAGGACAGCGCCAGAGAGTGGCTTTTGCAAGAGCTCTGGCGCCCAATCCTCAGCTGCTGCTTCTGGATGAGCCTTTTGCGGCCATTGACGCAAAGGTGCGCCGGGAGCTGCGCACCTGGCTTCGGGAGATGATTGAGAGGGTGGGAGTCACCAGTATTTTTGTAACCCATGACCAGGAGGAAGCCATGGAAGTGGCTGACCTGGTGATTGTGACCAATCAGGGACGGGTGGAGCAGATGGGAACCCCGGATGACATCTGTATGCATCCTGAGACAGAGTTCGTGGCAGAATTTATTGACACAGTCCGGTTTGAGGCTTTGCGGGCTGTGAAGGGGAAGACGCAGTAAAGCCTGATGAAAGCAAAAGCAGGTCAGATAGAATCCGTTTGGTTATCTGACCTGGCTTTTGCTTTTTCTGGGATATGGGGTTTTTACATCTGTCAATTCGGCCAGATAATCCATGCTCGTATCCAATGCCAGAGCGATTTTCCGGCATTGCTCGAATGTATAGTACCTCTTTCCGTTTTCGATTTTTGAGTAATCGCTCTGGTCAATACCTGTCAAATGCTGCATCCTGATTTGAGTATATCCTTTTTCCTTTCGTAATTCTTTCAGTCGTGACATTCTCACAAACCTCCATTCTTATTATGAGTATTTTTAGGGCGTTATATAACAGAACGGCAATTTGATTATGTCATACAGACCTATTGACTTTAGGGATTTATTGACCTATTAAAAGCGTAGGTTTTTTTGTTATGTATATAATTGTTCTATTGACTTTAGGGTGAAATTGACCTATTATAATGGTGATATATACTACAGATAATTTGGCGCTTCGGGGGAAAACAGGTGAAAGTCTTACACAATCTAATAAAATACAAAGACATTCTGTTGTCAGTAATCTTGTTCTTTCTCATTTCCTCTTTCTTTTTTGTCCACGCAGAACACTCTTTTGACGGAACAACCAGGCGGATGAAAGAGGCGGAGGTTTTGAAATTTAAAACCTCTGATAAGATTACGCAGAAATTCAGAGTAGATAAAAATATTCATTTGACCAAAATTTCCATACAGTTTGGCACGTATGACAAGAAGAATAAGGGGACTCTCTCAGTTACGCTCTTCGAAAATGATACACTCATTGATCAATGGAAAATCGACACTGCCAGTATGGAAGACAATGGCTATCAGACCCTTGTTTTGGAGGAGCCATTTGAGACACATGCAGAAAGAGAGTACAGCATAGAACTGTCTGATGACTTTAAAGGCGATAATGCAGTGGCTGTCTGGTTATCCTCAGAAAGCGGTGGTTTATGCTATCACAACGGCAGTTATCTATATGGAAAAACCATCTGTTACCAATTAAACTTTACAGATATGCCGGCAAAAAGATGTGTTGTGGCCGCGGCATTTATTACTGCGTTTTTGTTCGGTATATTAATCTTACTGGCCGTAGATGAAAGAATCATCATGTCAGGGCTTTTCATCATCCTGGGATGTGTTTATATGTGGCTGTGCACCCCGGGTATGGCTCCGGATGAAGACAATCATTTTCGAAGGGCTTTTGAAATTTCCTGTGGAGATCTTGTATCAAAGGGGTTGTATGGCGGGACAATCGGAGGTAATTATCTTCCGGCAGAGGTGGATGATTATATGGAACCGGACAAGGAACTGGACTGGGAAAATAAAGAGATGTTCACGTTCAGCAATACCGCCTTGTATGCGCCTGTGAGCTACCTTCCTCATGCAGTGGGGATTAAGATAGCACGATGTTTTACCAATAACGTGTCAAAAATATTTTACGGGGGAAAATTCGGAAATTTTCTGGCCAGTACGGTTCTGTGCCTCTGGGCGCTGTATCGAATCCCGTTTGGCAGGAAAATCCTTTTTATGATCATGGTCTTTCCCATGACTATGCAGGAGATGGTTTCCATGTCAACAGATGGATTTACCACATCTTTGTGCCTGGCTTTTACCGCATATGTTTTATACGTAAGTTATAACAACGAAGACAGGATACGCAAAAGAGATATTTTCACTCTTGCAGTGCTCAGTATACTGATCGCGTTGTGTAAAATCGTTTATATTGTTTTGGTACTTCTCATCTTTCTGATACCCAATGAGAAAATAGGCGGGCGTAAAGCATGGGCAGGTTTTAAATTTGGAATTATGGGCGCTGCAATGATTTTCAACTTAATCTGGCTGAAAATGTGTTCCGGATTTTTGATGGAATTTCAGCCTGGGGTAAATGCTGGAAAACAGATTCAGTATGTTCTGACAAATATAGATAAGTTCTATGTAGTCGTCATCCAGAGCATTATAGAATACGGGAATCATTGGATACAGACCATGTTTGGTTCCTTTATGGGGGCGTTGAATATAGAAATATCGCCTTTTGTGTGGGTGGTTTTTCTCATATTTTTTCTGTATGAAATCTGTAATTACAAAAGGCTCGAAGTGAAACCCCGCAGATTTGACCAGCTGATTATGTTTCTTATATTCCTTGGGGGCACAGGGTTGATTTTCACAAGCTTATATGTCCAATGGACACCTTTTAAAAGTGAATTGATTGAAGGAATTCAGGGAAGATATTTTATACCGCTGATCATTTTTCCAGCTTTTTTGGTCATGTATTCCAATGATAAAAAGAAGAAAGATGTGAGATATATTGTCTCTCATTCAGAGAGGGGAATGTATTATTATATGCTCCTGCTGGTGCTCAACGGGATTACGATTCTTGATATCATTCGGTATACACTGTCGGGTTAGGAGGAAGAAATTACATATGGATAAAATAGCAGTATTGATTCCCTGCTATAACGAAGAAAGAACAATCGGGAAAGTCATTTCTGATTTAAAAAAAATTATACCGGAAGCTGTCATTTATGTATATGATAATAACAGCTCAGACCATACAGCCCAGATAGCAAGAGAAGCCGGGGCTGTTGTCCGCGATGAACGCCAGCAGGGAAAAGGGAATGTGATGCGCCGGATGTTCCGGGAGATTGATGCCCAGTGCTATATTATGACAGATGGAGATGACACTTACCCGGCGGAAGCTGCCAGGGAAATGTCAGATGCGGTTCTTGCGGACAGGGCGGATATGGTGGTGGGGGACCGGCTGTCCTCCACTTATTTTGAAGAAAATAAACGGCCTTTTCATGGGGTCGGGAATTCCTTAGTTCGAAAAAGCATTAATTTCTTATTCAAAAACGATATCAAAGACATCATGACAGGATACCGGGCATTTAGTTATGAATTTGTAAAGACTTTTCCCGTATTGTCAAAAGGATTTGAAATCGAAACAGAAATGAGTATCCACGCAGTTGACAAAAATATGGCGGTGGAAAATGTGGTGATCAATTACCGGGATCGTCCGGAGGGGAGCGAATCCAAATTGAATACATATGTTGACGGTATCAAGATTTTGCGGACAATTGCCAGAATGTACCGTACTTACAGGCCGGCAGGTTTTTTTGGCGCTGTTGCCCTGTTGCTGGTATTGATTTCCGCGGGATTCTTCATACCTGTTGTACATACTTTTTTGAAAACCGGGCTGGTGCCCAATTTTCCCACGTTGATTGTGTGCGGGTTTACGGTGATTGCCGCCATTCAGTCTTTTTTTGCCGGACTGACACTGCAGACCATTGTGCAGAAAAACAGACAGGATTTTGAGATGGAGTTGCAGAGGGTTTCGGAGAATAAGCGGCATTTGATGGAGACGTTGGTATAAGGTGCTTGTGGAAAAGACCGTCCCGTGTTATCATGAAAAATAAAAAGAGGGAAAAGAAATTATTGCATTATTTTATGATGAAAAATATAAAAATTCCAGTAGGAATTTCCAATTTTGAACAGATCCGGGAAAACGGATATTACTATATAGACAAAAGCGGGATGATTGCAGAGATTTTGAAAACAGAATCCACAGCGGTCACCTTGATTACCCGTCCCCGCCGTTTCGGAAAAACACTGGGGATGAGTATGCTGTCCAGCTTTTTTGATATCACAAAGGACAGCCGTGCATTATTTGAGGGACTGGAGATAGGAAGCAGCGGGGAGCTTTGCGGCAGATGGATGAATCAATATCCTGTGATATTTTTATCGTTCAAGGATGTAGACGGCCTTAATTTTGCAAGTGCGTATGAAATGCTTGTGTCAGCGATTTCCGATGTGTATAAGGAGCATTTGTATCTGCTGGACAGCGATCAGGTGAATGTCTATGACAGAGAGATCATCCGGCGGATTGTTACGGGAAATGCGTCTACGGCAGAAGTGAAGAAAAGTCTGGCTCTGCTGATTAAGGCGATGAGGGAATATTATGGAAAACCAGTGATTCTCTTGTTGGACGAGTACGATGTTCCTGTTGCGAAAGCAAGCAGCTATGATTATTATGCAGAAATGCTGGAAGTAATTAAGGCGTTGATGAGTACAGCGCTCAAGGATAATATATTTCTTAAATTTGCAGTGCTGACTGGCTGCCTGAAGATTGCCAAGGAAAGTATATTCACAGGAACGAACAATTTTGTTTCTGATACCATTGCTTCTTCCGGGCTGAATGAATATTTTGGATTCACCGGAGAAGACGTGGATAAGCTTTTGCGGGATGCAGGTATCACAGATCAGGCGGTGAGCATAAAAAAGTGGTATGACGGCTACCATTTTGGGACATTCGATGTGTACTGTCCCTGGGATGTGATGTGTTACCTTAGGGATCTTCAGCGTGACCCTGCGGCAAAGCCGGCGGGTTATTGGAAAAACACCAGTGACAATGCCATTATCCGTTCGTTTATTGACTATGCGGGAAGCAGTATCACAGGAAAACTGGAAACGCTCATGTCCGGCGGGTATATTACCCAGGGGATAGAGGAATCTCATACTTATGACTACCTGCATTCTTCTGAGGATAATCTATGGAGCATTCTCTATTTCACAGGATATCTTACAAAAATAAGGGATGATGAATTGACAGACACTTTGCCGGATGGTGTATCTGCGCTGACAATACCCAATGCGGAGATTGGGGAAATTTTTCAGAGTACGGTTCAGACATGGTTTTTGGATAAAGCGAAACTATGGAACAGGCGGGAGCTTTTTGAGGCGGTCTGGAGCGGGGACTGCCAGGTGCTGACAGAGGAAATGAATGCGCTGCTGCGCAGGACAATCAGCTATCATGACTATAAAGAGGATTATTATCATGCGTTTTTAGCTGGAATTTTTGCAGGCGCCGGGTATATGGTGGAATCTAATCGAGAGCATGGAGAGGGCCGCAGCGATGTGGTGGTGATGGATCCCTGTGGCGGCCGGGCGGCAGTTTTTGAGGCAAAATATTCTAAAACATGGAAACAGCTGGGACGCGACTGCGAGGAAGCACTCCGGCAGATTGATGCCAGGACGTATGCCGAGGAATTTGAGGCTGATTATGACCAGGTGTTATGCTTTGGTCTATCTTTTTTCAAGAAGAGATGTCTGGTAAAGGGAAAATGAGACCGCAGGGAGCCGTATATTTTTAAGGGAGAATCAATGGGCAGAACAGTTGGGATTGGATATCAGGATTTTGAAAAGCTCAGGGAAGCTCACAACTTTTATGTGGACAAGACGGATTTTATCAGAAAGTGGTGGGAGGCCGGCGATGAAGTGACGCTGATTACCCGCCCCCGCAGGTTCGGTAAAACCCTGAATATGAGCATGGTGGAGAAGTTTTTTTCTCTGGATTATGCTGGCAGGGATGACTTATTCGAAGGCCTTTCGATCTGGAAAACGGAATGCTACCGTAATCTGCAGGGAAATTATCCGGTAGTCTTTCTGAGTTTTGCCAATGTAAAAGAAACATCTTTTCAGGAAGCCAGGAAAAAAATCTGTTATATTATAGAGAAGCTTTATAACAGATATGATTTTCTCCTGGAAGGCACTCTGCTCAATGACAAAGAAAAGAGTTTTTTTAGAAATGTCTGTGCGGACATGGAGGATTATGCGGCAACATCGTCCCTGGGGACGCTGACAGAGTATTTAGGACGTTATTATAGAAAAAGGGTCATTATTCTTCTGGATGAATACGATACCCCTATGCAGGAAGCCTGGGTGTACGGTTACTGGAGTGAGATGGTTTCTTTTACCAGAGGCCTGTTCAATGCCGCTTTTAAAACGAACCCTTATCTGGAGCGCGCCATTATGACAGGGATTACAAGGGCCAGCAAAGAATCCATTTTCTCAGATTTGAATCATCTGAAAGTGGTGACAGCAACATCAGAGAAATACGAGGAGTGTTTTGGCTTCACAGAGGAGGAAGTTTTCCAGTCACTGGATGAGTACGGGTTATCCAATCAGAAACAGCGTGTGAAAGATTGGTATGATGGATTTACATTTGGGAGAAGGCGTGATATCTATAATCCATGGTCGGTCATTAATTTTCTGGACGAAGGAAAGATAGGAGCTTACTGGGCGAATACCAGTGCAAACTCTCTGGTGGAAAAACTGATCCGGGAAGGAAAGCCCAATGTAAAAAAGGATTTTGAGGACCTTTTAAAGGGAGGCGCCATTCATGTGGAGATTGACGAGCAGATTGTCTATAATCAGCTTTTTACGAAGAAAAACGCCGTCTGGAGTCTGCTCTTGGCCAGCGGATATTTAAAAGTTACGGATACGTCATTTGCTGAACGTACAGGACAGGTATTCTATGAGCTGAAGCTGACCAATAAAGAAGTCCGCATTATGTTTGAACATATGGTTCAGGACTGGTTCTCCGGAAACGATGACTACAACGACTTTATCCGTGCGTTCCTGCTGGATGACCTAAAAGCAATGAATGCATATATGAATAAAGTGACATTGGAGATGTTCAGTTACTTTGACACAGGGAAGAAACCGTCCCAGGAAGAACCGGAACGTTTTTATCACGGATTTGTGCTGGGACTGATGGTGGAACTCAGCGGCAGATATACGATTACTTCCAACCGGGAGAGCGGATTCGGGAGGTATGATATTATGCTGGAGCCAAGAGAAGAAGCGGATGATGCGGTGATTCTGGAATTTAAAGTACAGGATTCGGAGGAGAAAGAACTTCTTGATACAGTACAGTCAGCTCTGCGTCAGATCCAGGAAAAGGAGTATGCGGCGGCGCTCACGGCAAAAGGGATTCCTGAGGAACGTATACGGAAGTATGGATTTGCTTTTTGTGGGAAGAAGGTTTTGATTGGGAGATAGTAATGTCCAGTGTTTATCTGCTTAACGGGATTTTGGATATAGCATCCGGAGTCCCGTTCTTTCTTTTCTGACAGCTCCCGGTATACTGCCTGTGGAATCAAAATTTCTCCATACATTTTCTTCAATACATCAAGCTGCCCGACGTGGCATAATGCGATTAAAGGCGTAGTGTTGACGATTACCTTACTGCCACTTTTTTGTTTGTATATAAATCTACAGCAAGCACACATTTCATATATGTTGCAAAATCATCTTCATTTTCATGTAAATCCAATAATATTTCTTCCGGAATATTTATTGAAACAACACACATAGCAATCACCTCCCTGCTATATTGTGTGTTCTCGGAAACTCAAAAGTTACCTGTTTAAAGGCACAGTGGAAGAAAACCTGCGCCTGGGAAAACCTGACGCCTCAAGAGAAGAAATGGAAGAAGCTCTGGAAAAGGTAAACCTGCTGGGGTTCCTGAAAGAACAGCAGGGGCTGGATACCATGCTTCAGGAAAGGGGAAGCAATTTCTCCGGAGGCCAGTGCCAGAGGCTTGCCATTGCCCGTGCTCTGCTCCATGACTCAGAAGTTTATATTTTTGATGAGGGCAGGGGGAGCTTATTGAAAGCTGTATCAGTATCAGAATGAACTGGAGCAATATTCATGTCCGGATACAAAGACCAGGACAGACAGGAGGGCGGCGGCGCAATGACAGACACAGAAAAGAGGGATATTGGAAAGAGAGACACTCAAAAGAGAGCGGCAGGACAGAGGGACTCAGGAAAGAAAATCACAGGAAGCGCCCAGGCCAGGCGCAGCGGCATTCTTTTCGGGGCAGCAAAACCGGGCAGTTTCTTTGTTCTGCTGGTAGTTCTTGCTGTACTGCGGGGGATTCTCCATTACGGAGAGCAGTACTGCAATCACTTTATCGCGTTTAAGCTGCTGGCCATTATCCGCCACAGGGTATTTGCAGTGCTTCGCAGGCTGTGTCCGGCCAAACTGGAACACAGGATAAGGGAAACTTAATCTCCATTCTCACATCGGATATTGAGCTTCTGGAAGGCAAGCGCGGAGCGGGTGCTGTCCCTTCTGGAAGAAAAGCCCCAGGTGGAGGAAGTATCCCAAAAAGAGCCGGTTGTCTTTCACGGAGCATCTGCGGAACATGTGAGCTTCTCTTACCAGGAAGAACAGATTTTAAAGGATTATTCCCTCCAGATACCAAAAAACCAGGTGGTGGGGATTCACGGGGCAAGCGGCTCCGGAAAGTCCACGCTTTTAAAACTTTTCATACGGTTTTGGGATGTGCAGGAGGGACGGGTGGCAGTATCACAAAAGGATGTGAAACAGATCAATACCGGGAATCTGAGGGATATGCAGTCCTATGTGGCCCAGGAGACCTATCTGTTTCACGATTCTATTGCCAATAACATCGCCGTTGGAAAGCCGGGAGCGGGACAAGAGGAGATTGCGCAGGCGGCGAAGAAAGCTTCTATCCATGAGTTTATCATGACACTGCCCCATGGATACCATACTCAGGTGGGGGAGCTGGGAGATACCCTGTCCGGAGGGGAGAAGCAGCGCATCGGCATAGCCAGGGCATTTCTTCACGACGCGCCGTTTCTCAGCCTGGATGAGCCCACCAGCAATCTGGATTCGCTGAATGAGGGGATTATATTGAAATCTCTGAAAGAGTCCTGTGACCGCAGGACAGTGGTATTGGTATCACACAGGACATCAACCATGAGTCTGGCAGATGTTGTGTGTGAAATGGATGGGGGAAGAATTTCTTGATAAGCGGCTGTTTCTTCTGCACTCTGCAATTCACCTAACATGATTTTTTCAATTTTGATTATGTCGGGCTGTGTTGGTGTAAAGCGTACCCCTCTATGTATCTTGCGGTAGGAACTTTCGTGTATTAATCTGACAGCGGCCATTTCCGATCATTTTAACCACAGACTCCTTCAGCCCATCAAAATTGATATCAATGTACACTTTCAGAGCTTCATAAGTTTCAGTTTTGGTCCAGCAGCTCTGATGTTAATGGCAGAATGTTCCCCGTATTTCTTTATGGGAAGGATTCCGGTCATGTAAGCCAGCCTCACGTATTGGGCGCCTTTGAAAAGCCCCCGCAGAAAATCCAGATAGTCTTTTTGTATACGAACACATTCTTTTGCCATTCGAAATACACAGTCCCATTCATCAATGATAAAAATAAACCCGGTTCCTGTCTGGCAGAATATCTTATCCAGAGCGGTTTTCAGCCGGGTATCTGGGGCGAAACCATCACAGCCGGAGAATTCCCGGGCCAATTCTTCCAAAACTGCCCGCTCCATCTCAGCGATAAAGGTATCAAGGTCCCGCTTCGTTTCCAAAAACCTTTGTACGTCCAGACGGATGACACAGTGGCGGTTTAAATGTGTCTGGTAATCAGCGGTTTTTTCTATCTCAAATCCGGCGAACAGGCCGTCTGAGCAGCATCCTTTGCTGTAATAAGCGGTAAGCATATCGGCGGCCATAGACTTTCCGAAACGCCGTGCCTGCTGACGCACATATAACAATTGCCTGTGTCAATTCTGCTGTTGGTGACAGTGATCAGTTCAGTTTTGTCAATATAGATTTCTGAGCGCAGAGCCTTTTGAAAGGCGGTATTTCCAGGATTCACGTAAATACCCATAAATTTCACTCATCCTTTCGGAATATGTTTTTTGCGTATCATGTGGGCCGCACACGCCCAAATAAGACGCAGGCGCCGCAAAGAGGCCGGCCGTTCCTGGCGCAGCAGCCATTTATCAGAGCTCACCGGAGATACTGCCCAAAAGTTCCCATGCGGCGTCCCGTTCCCGTCTCTGCTCCTGGGTCAGGTAGTCATAGGGGCTCAGCATAGGGTGCTGTCTTGCCCCGTCATCCCGTGCAGGGCCGTAATGCCAGTTATAGAAAGTATAGAAGCGCAGCCAGCGCATATGATCCAGTCTGCGGTACATATCCTGCACAGCGGGATTCTTCTTGGCTTCACAATATTTCTGATACGCCTTTTCTGCCATATCGGCGTTAAATTCGGTGATGTCCTCGTCTTCCAGCAGAATGCGGATTTTCATCAGGAGATGGTCAGCGGCGGCTATTTTGGACTCCCGGTGGAAATCATCCAGCTCGTCCCAGCTGAGGGTAGGGTATGAGACGGACCTGCGGAATATCTCATTGATGGTAACAGCCGCCTGATTCAGGGAGGTCCGCATGATCTGATCCGGGGTGTAGATGTCTTCATTTGTCCCGAAATAAGACACTCCGGGGGCTTTCCGGTTGCTGTGCAGGTCGATATGTCCCTGTATTTTATAATATTTATCCAGCCGCCAGAATATACTCCAGCCTTTGGGCTCATCGTCATCACAGATGATAATACGGTCCGCCTGCTCCAGAATTTCATGGTATCCTTCCCAGTTTCCCTCGTGGAAAATCAGAGAGTCGGTGTTCTCAGAATGTTCATCAATGGAAAACATTTTATGGAGACAGCGGTGCATGGCGAGGAAACCGGTGGAGTCTCCGAAAATATGGTACGCCACATGCTGTTCAACGGAGATTACATTTGTCAATATTGCCCGTTCCAGGATGCATCGTCCGTAATTCCCGAATCCGATAATCGCAATGGTGTTTTCGTGGCTGCACAGGGGTTTGGAACGCCAATACTGCCTGGCACAGCAGTCATAGCTGTGAAAAAATCTGATATTTCCCGAGAGATGGTCCTGCCCGTTGGTGGTTCTGGCATAGACTTCCACCGGAAGTTTATGTATATCCACGGCACGGATATTCACGCCGATATCATTTTCTTTCATAAAAAAAATCTTACATTTGGTGCCCATGTTCTTCTTGTGGGCCACAATTCTGGCAGGAGAAGCACTGATAAACAGACAGGGATAGTCGGGAAACTCCATCTGGCTGGCTGTCCGTTCGCCGTAAATGATAACGGTGTCCGGGTCTTCTCTGTAGATGTTTTCGGCTAAAGTATTGGATTCCACACTGTAATCAGCAAAATAGTACCAGTTTTTCTTCCGCTGAAAGCTGAGCAGAAGGAGGGGAAGGCCTTCACTGGCGGCAAAAGACATAACGGCGCCCAGCAATGTGACGATGATCCCTGCGGACAGCAGAAGGAACACAACGCCTACTGCATGGCCCAGAGGGGTTACCGGAGTCACATCGCCATAGCCTACCGTGGTCAGTGTGACCAGAGAATACCAGAACGCATCGCTGAAGGTGCGTATGGTTGCGCGGCTGGCTGTGTGTTCGGAGAGATAAAGGAGGGTCAGCAGTACCAGATAAAGAGCCAGCAGGCCTATGGTCATATACAGATAGCTTTTATTCCTTCGCTTCATAGAACATTCTCTCCTTTGCCGGTTGAAAGTATTTAAAAAAAGTATAATAAATGCGGAAAAGAAAGTCAATGAATTAGCATTTGTTTTCTTTTTCATTTAATTGTATAATAAGTGTTATTAAGAAAATTTTTTCCAATCTCTGGCTGTGGAACACGTGTTTTAAGAAAAGATGGCAAAAGAGCGGATTGAAAATTTTATACCGGAAATATTTTATAAGAGGGTGACACATTGGAAGCGTTTGAGGTGCAGGTGTCTGTGATGGAACTGCCGGGGCACACAGAAGGTTCCATCGGGCTTGATGTGGAGGTAAGGAAATGAAAGAAAACCAATCAAAAATCAGGAAAAATCCCAAAAGACAAGAATTAGATAAGAAAGACTGCTGGCGTCTGGAGGACTTATATGCCACCGACCTGGCATGGGAGCAGGATGCATTGAAAGTTAAAGAACAGCTTGACGGTTTTTCGGCATATCAGGGGACATTGGGCGTATCGGCAGAAAATCTGCTGGCCGTGCTGAGGGCCCAGGACGCCTTGATGCTGCGGATGGAGCGGCTGTATGTGTACGCCAGCCAGAAATGGCATCAGGACATGGGAAATGCCAATTATCAGAATATGTCAGACCGGGCCCAGGCGCTGATGACCCAGGTGGAGGACAGCGCATCCTATGTGGAGCCGGAACTGCTTGAGATTCCCGGGGAAAAGATGGAGCAGTTTCTGCGGGAGGAACCAGAACTTGCTGTATACAAAAGATTTATAGAAGAAAAGCTCAGGAAGAAAGACCATATTCTCACAAAGGAGCTGGAGGGCGTTCTGGCAAAAGCGGGAGAACTGGGCCAATCACCCCAGACCATTTTCTCCATGTTCAACAACGCGGACCTGAAGTTCGGAACCATCCGGGATGAAAACGGCACAGAGCAGGAGTTGACCCACGGCAGGTATGTACAGTTTCTGGAGAGCCGGGACCGCCAGGTAAGACAGGAGGCGTTTTTCACACTTTACAAGGCGTACGATGCATTCCGCAATACACTGGCAGCCACCTTTTTGGCCAGTGTAAAAAAAGAGCTGTTCTTCGCGCGGATGCGCAATTACGGATCTTCCAGGGAAGCGGCGCTGGACGGGACCCATATCCCTGTATCCGTATACGACCAGCTCATCCAAACGGTACACAGCCATCTGCCCGCCATGTACCGTTACGTACAGCTTCGCAGGAAAGCGCTGGGAGTTCAGAGGCTTCATATGTATGACTTATACGTGCCCCTGGCCGAAAGTCCCGGGCGCACCTATACCTTTGACCAGGCAAAAGAGCTGGTGAAAAAGGGACTGGCGCCTCTGGGGGAAGACTACATCCGTCTGCTGGAAGAGGGATTCTCCAACGGATGGATCGATGTGTATGAAAATCAGGGCAAAAGAAGCGGCGCTTATTCCTGGGGTGCCTATGGGACCCATCCCTATGTACTCATGAACTACAACGGAACCCTGAACCATGTATTTACTCTCGCCCACGAGATGGGCCATGCCCTGCACAGCTATTACTCCGATGAAAAACAGCCCTACTGTTATGCGGGATACCGGATTTTCGTGGCAGAGGTGGCATCCACATGCAACGAGGCTCTGCTGATCCATTATCTGCTAAAGCAGGCAGAAGACGAAAAGGAAAAGGCGTATCTGATCAATTATTTCCTGGATCAGTTCAAGGGAACCTTGTTCAGGCAGACTATGTTCGCGGAATTTGAAAAAACAGTGCACCAGATGGTACAAGACGGGGAAGGGCTCACGGCAGATAATCTCTGCTGGACTTATTACGAGCTCAATGAGGAGTATTATGGTACAGATATGGAAATAGACAGGGAAATTGAGATGGAGTGGGCTAGAATTCCCCATTTCTATACCCCGTTTTATGTGTATCAGTACGCCACCGGATTCTCAGCAGCCATTGCCATCAGCAGCAAGATACTGGCGGGCGAGCCGGGCATTGTGGAGAAATACAAAGAATTTTTAAGCGGCGGCAGTTCCATGGACTGTATTGATCTTTTGAAAATCTGCGGTGTGGACATGACTGTAAGCGGACCGGTGGAAAATGCACTGCAGGTGTTTGAAGAATATCTGGGGGAATTGGAACGGATTGTGGAGTCATGCAGATAACTGGGGGGATAGATTGTGCCAAAAGGTGATGATGTGGAAGAAGTGAGGAAAGTATGGATTTGAAACGGCAGGTATACGAGAGGATGCTTTCATGGAAAAGACAGGCCGGGCATTCTACATTGGAGGTCTCAGGGGCACGCCAGGTGGGAAAGACATATATTGTCAATCAGTTTGCGGACAGGGAGTATAAGCATAAAGTTTATGTCAACCTTTTGGATTTTTCCGGAGAGCTGTTTATTGAACGGTATCATGACCTGCGCCGGGAAATGAAAAATGGGCTGTTCTGCGAGAATCCTGTTCATGAACTGCTCAAAAGACACCAGCCTGATTTTGCAGATTCTCCGGACACTGTTGTTATCATTGACGAGATACAGGAGTCAGCGGCAATTTATAACAGGGTCCGTGAATTTACCCGCAGTCTGAGCAGTGATTTTATTATTACAGGGAGTTATCTGGGCAGGATTTTGGATAGAGAATTCAAGTATTCTGCAGGTGATCTGGAATCTATAGAGATTCATACGCTGAATTTTGAAGAGTTTCTCATGGCCATGAACCAGTATTCGTTATATGAGGAAATGGATTTATTTGGGGGCAGCAATGCTGCTGTATATGAAAAATTAAGTGAATTATACCATGTATATACAGTCATTGGCGGCTATCCGGCAGTTGTACTGCAATATTTGGAAACGGGATGCGTGGATGACTGTCAGAATGTACTGTTCAAAATTATAAAACTCTTTATTCAGGAAAGCAAACGATACTTTGAAGATATTCTGGAGGATGAAATGTATGACAACATTTTTTCATGTGTGGCCCGCGTCCTGGTAAAAGAAAAGAAAGGCCTGGATAAAGACAGTTTGAGCGAGGAACTTCAGAATATTGTTGTAAAAGATTATTCCAGTAATATAAGTAAGGCTTCCGTCAACCGGGCCCTGGACTGGCTGTACAGTTCAGGGGTTCTGGGTTATGCAGGGAAAATACCAGAGTGCAGAATTTTGGATTTTAAAGCTAAGGCCAGATGTTATTTTATGGATGTGGGTCTTACGTATTATTTTCTGACACATATTGGATGCGGGGACAGTGACGTCGCTGGTATTGTCAATGAGAATTTTGTATATCTGGATTTGAAGCGCAGAATGGAACATCCTAGAGCGTGTTTGAAAATTGCTTTATGTCAACCGTGCGTCACAGTTTGTGGGAGATTTGTTCCGCATGAGGGCGCTGTAGCGGGCTACAGCAACCGAATAAGGGGCAGATCTGCCGCAAAGTGGGGCGTATGGGTGGCGTGAATGAATTTTCAAACACGCTCTAGCCAGATTGCCTTAGAAACGCCGGCATTTGCAACATTGGGAAAGGGGGAGCTGAGAAAAGGCATTCCTTTTTCTCAGCTTTCCGCTCGAATACATTGTATAGTTCCTGCATGCATTAAGCTGTAGAAAATCCTTATTTGGGCTTTTCTGTTTTCAAATCATCAAATAGGGTCACTGCGTTTTTCCAAAAACTATATAAGTACGCAATTAAACATATCATGCAAAGTACTGCGGTTATTATAATGGCAGGCCATATTTTATCAGCTGTTACTGTTCCTTTATAATAGCCAATAATATCAGTTGCCTGATTAACCGCCAAACCGACAATGAAAGCGAGCAGAAAACCACTCCACATTAATGATTTCAAGTCCTCAATTTTCTGACGGTTTACTTCTTTCTTTATCTCAATATCAGCTTCTTGGATCAGTGTCTGTTTGTACTCTTCTTTAATTTCTTCAATAATTTCCTTTTTCTTATTTTCTCTAAATAAAGCACGAAATTCGTCGCGGTCGTCGCTTGGTGCTTCTTGAATAATTAACTCTTTTTTATCTTTCATTAGAGCATCAAGTACTTTATCTAATTCACTCATAATTAAGCCAGTATTTTATCCCATAAAGCATCTAAATAACTATCATCAAAATTGGCTCCCCGGAATCCGCCGTTTTCATTTTGATAGTGTGCATTTTCTTTGTTTTCATATAATTTTTCCGATGAAGGAACGCATTCTAATTCTTCAAAAACAAACTGCGCAATTGTGTATCCTGTATGAATCCGTATTGGATAGTCAGTTGCGTTAAACAGGCCAATCCGCAAATGGCCTGTGTAGGTTGAATTACAATGCTGTCCGCTGACAATCAATCCCAGCCTTATGTATCTTGTTTTGGGACGAAGATGTGCGGTAAGGTTATTTGGCAGTTTTAGGTTTTCACCTAAGGAAACAAGCAGATATTCTTTGGGTGAAATCGTGTAACCTTTTTCAGAGATATCAATATGCTGATAGATACCGTCAATATCATCCTGTCTTGAAATGTCGAGACAGCGTATTTCTTTTTTCATAATAGTGATTTCTTTGCCAATAGTAACGTCGTAAGATTCACTTTGCAGATTTTCTTCGGCAAAAGGAGTAATAAGTTCACTGGATTCTGCCAGTTCTCTTATTCTCTTATCTGTAATAATCATAATTCATACCTCCCTGGCAGTATCTATGCTAAATTTTAAATATTTTATAAAAATATGATAATGCAAATCCACAATTTATTATAGCACGAGATTCAAAAAAGTAAATAGATAAAAATAATTTGTTTACACGTCCTATATAAATATAAGCGAAAGTTGCAAATTCTCCTTGACGAATGAATGGAAAGTACGTATGATTTTACCATAGTATATCCAGGAGGCAGGAGCAATGAGAGAATTTCATGTGACAGGCATGTGCGATCCCAGACAGGGGGAATGGACATACCCGCGCTCAGCCAGTGGATCTATGAGTATACCGGAGGCTATCTGTACATGGTATCCCGAATCTGGAAGATTCTCCATGAGCGGATTGCCAAAACGGCAGATTTTCCAGAAAAAAGATGCTTGGACAAGGGAAGTGTGATAGAGGCAGTCCGGTGATTTGATGAATGCCCGGAATCAGTTTGTTGTACATGGAATAAGGGAGGGAAAGATATGAAAAGAAAGAGACTTATAGCAGCTGCGGCGGTTTGTCTTGTACTGGCATTTACAGCAGGCATTTGGGCTGTAAAATACAGGGCCAGCCAAATCAAGTTATCGGACAACTCTGTCCATGTGACTGCGCGGTATACAGAGTATGATCCAAAATCAGAGGCTTGCGAACGTCTGGTCCAATTGACGGAGGAAGAATTATTCAGGGAGGATAATACCGCGGTATTCAAAGGAACCGTATCAGAAATCAGGAATGTGGATCTTAGGTTTAATAGGGCGAAAAGTTATTGTGCAATTGCAGAAATCAAAGTGGAAAAAGTCTACCGCGGTCCCTGCGGCGTGGACAGCACAGTGGCGGTTATGATCCCAACAGGGCATATAGACGTAAACGCTCAGCCAAAAAAGACACTGCTGGGGACTGTTTCCGCCATGCGGGTGGGAATGACGGGAATTTTTATGCCGTATATGTTTGATGAAAATTCTGTCTGGGAAGAAAATGGCGCAAAGTTAAGTAAGAGAGACCTGGCAGAGTATGGTTTTGGGGATTGTACGCGCTTTGCATTTCTTGAAACAAAAAAGGGTCTTCTTTTTGACAGAAATACTTATGAGAGTATGGCAGACGCAGAAGAACTTGGTGAAATCGAAGAGTACGTACAGGATATGATTCGAAAGACTTCTTAAATGTGTCAGTTATTTCCCATGGCTTTTTATGCCTCAGTCACCTAGTACAACATTGCATAAATACCAGTGAATTCTGTACCCGCTATTTCTGCCAGTACTGCGTTGTCGTCAATCGACGATGCCACCGCATCGCCTCATTCCTCCGCCTTGTCCTGACAAAAATATCAGGCACATTATTCACCGATATTTACGCAACGCTGTACTAGCTTTCAAAAAGACTCAGTTTTCCACACCTTTTTCAAAGACCAGACAGTCATAAATAACCAGCGCTGCTGTTAATATGATACAAAAAGGGAGGGAATACATATGAAAATAGCAATCGGATGTGACCCCAATGCACAGCAGGCCAAGGAAGACATGATTCGGTTTATAAATGAAAAAGAATACGGAGAGGTAACTGACTTCGGCAGCGACGATGAAATTTATGCAAATGTGGCTGTTCAGGTGGCATATGCCGTGGCATCCGGAGAATATGACCGTGGGATTTTAATCTGCGGCACGGGAATCGGAGTCTCTCTGGCGGCCAACAAAGTCAGGGGCGCATATGCGGCGCTGCTGTCTGATGTCTACTCGGCAAAGCGGGCGCGGTTGAGCAATGATGCGAACATTGCCTGTATGGGGGCTTTTACTGTGGGCAGTAAATTGAGGGAAGAACTGGTGGACGCTTTTTTGACCAATGAATTCGTACCGGGATGTTCTTCGCAGCCGAAAGTAGATGCTGTCAGGGCGTATGATCAGTAAACATAATTGGCAGAAATACAGGCGGCAAGGATAACTCAAGAGAAGTCCTTGCCGCCTGTATTTCTTTCATATATTCCCGCATACCATCCTCTGTATCAAATCCAGCTTCTTTTTGAGGAATTTTCTAAATAAAACTTTCCGTTCTCTTCAAGTATAATTATTTTGTCTCCTGCTTTTCATTGCAGTTTTTTCTTAATAGAAATAGGAATTATTTCCTGATTTTCCCTGCATTCAGCCGGCACAGCCCGCCGCTCCCTCCATGAAAAAAGTTTTTTACACCTTTCCCAAAGGAAAATAGGGTGAATCTTTGACTATATATTGTTAAACTATATAAAAAGTTAAAGCGATTCACATATAAAATCAGTAAATATACCGTAAAGAATATATTTACAGAGAAAGGAAGGGATACATAATGACTAAAAAAGAGCGGGTGCAGACAACCCTGCGCCATGAAAAGGCGGACATGCTTCCTGTAGATTTCATGTATGAAGATTATCGGACCATGAAGCGTTTTGCCGACCACTACGGGATGACCACGGAGGAATTACTGGAGTACACTGGATGTGATATTATGTACTGCAATGTGATGGACGAGGTGCAGAAATTTGTCTATGACCCAGATTTGATGGACTTTGTTTTGACACATGGATTTGCCCGCCGGGACGATAAGGACCCAAACGTGGTGTATGACCGATGGGGCATCGGCTGGAGAACAGACCATGATGGTGAGCGTCCTGTGGAAAATGTGGTGATTCCAGACATTACAAAGGTATCAGAACTGAAAGTCCCGGACCCCAATCAGGAGGGACAGTTCTATGAGGTGGAGAAGTATCTGGATTATTACAACTCAAAAGGCTACGCAGCAGCCGTGGGCCAGTATTATGGGATGTTTGAGAAATGCTGGCTGATGCAGGGATTCGAGGCAGGGCTTATGTCCCACTATGAATACCCGGACGAAGTGGAAGAACTGCTGGATAAGATTATGGACTACCGCATCGGTATATCCAAAAGCCTGATTCAGTACGACATCGCATTTGGACACAGCGGCGATGATTACGGCACACAGCGGGGGCCCATGATGTCCCTGGAGATGTGGAGGGAATTTTACAAGCCCCGCCTGGAAAAAATATGGAAAGTGTACAAAGACGCGGGACTTTCCGTGGTGCATCATTCCTGCGGGGATTGTTCTCTGTTCCTGGACGACATGATTGAGATCGGGCTGGACGGCCTGCATCCAGTACAGTCGGCGGCTATGGACATTGAGGCACTGGGAAAACGTTACGGAAATAATCTGGTATTCTATGGCGGCATTGACTGCCAGCAGACACTCAGCTTCGGTACGCCGGATGAGGTGCGGGCCAATGTGAAATATGTGGTGGACTGTCTGGGCAGACATGGAAATATGGTTCTTGCCCCCATTAACATTATGCGCAATACCAGTTTTGAGAACTTTGAGGCACTGGTTCAGGCGGTGAGAGAGTTCAGGCAGCTGTAGAGAAAGATTCTTTAAACATATTCTAAAAGAGGAGGGTGTACAAAATGAAAAAAATGACAAAACGTATCATGGCGGCAATGCTGGCAGGAATTATAGCGCTCAGTCTCACAGCCTGCAGTTCGGGAAAATCTTCGACAGCAGAGATAAAAGAAAATGGCGGGGAGAAGAAAGAGGCATCGGCTGACACAGCGTCAGGGAGCACAGTGGAGCCGAAAAATGGAGACACCTATTCCATCGGATTTGCCAGTTATTCTCTTGTCTATGATTCCTGGACCCAGCTGGAGGCAACGGTGGCAAAAAACTGCAAAGACCTGGGGTGGAATTACTATTCCACAGATGCCAATGGGGACGTAACCCAGATGGTGGCGGATATTGAGGATATGGCGGCCCAGGATTTGGACTTAATGTTTGTGAACTGCGCGGACCCGGAGGCAGTCAGCGCAACGGTGGACCATGTGGTGGAGCAGGGAATCCCGGTGATTGCCCTGGATAATAAGATCAACACCCAGTCCCTTCTGACCACCATTCTTGTGGATAACAGAAAAAATGGAGAACTCTGCGGCCAGTGGGCGGCGTCAAAGATTAAAGGCAAAGAAATCAATGCAGTGATCATCTCCGGAGTAAAAGGCGAGCACATCTGTCAGGACAGAAGGCAGGGAGTGATCAAGGGGATCACAGAAGCCAAGCTCATCAGCGACGGGGCTTGTGATTTCAACATTGTCTATCAGATGTACACAGACTGGTTTGAAGACCAGACAGTGAGCCAGCTGGAAGATTTCCTGGCACGTAACATTGACTTTAATCTGATTATTACAGAGGCAGACGTGATGGGGCTTCCTGCTTATCAGCTGCTGGTGGACAACGGCCTTGAGGATAAGGTGGTGGTCTGCTCTACTGCAGACGCGGAAGTCCGCGCGGTGGAATTGATCCAGGACTGCGACACCTACTGTACTGGTCTGAACAGCTTTGTCCGTCAGGGGAATCTGGCCACAGAGACAGCGGAGGCTTACTTTAACGGCGAGACAAAATTCCTCAGTGAGACTTTTGTGGAAGGCGGATGCATCACAAAAGACAATGCGGCAGAGTATATCAGTTCCGGTGTACTGCTGGAGTCTTAGAGATACCTATGAAAGCAGGCAAAAAATGAGTGGAAAATACAGTGTAGAGATGAATGGCATCAATAAAAGTTTCGGCGGTGTCCACGCTCTAAAAAATGTCAGTGTCCGTTTCTGTCCAGGAGAGATACATTCCCTTGTGGGGGAAAACGGTGCCGGAAAATCCACCCTTATCAAGATTTTGTCCGGCATGTATGTGAAAGACTCCGGGGAGCTGCGCATCCACGGGGAGACAGTACATGCGAAAAGCGTTTTTGAGATGAAGCAAAAGGGCGTTGATGTGATTTATCAGGAGTTTGCCCTGGCACCGGACTGTACAGTGGCGGAAAATATCTATATGAGCCATCTGGCCGGGGCAAACAGACATTTCATCAATTGGAAACAGCTGAACAGACGGACAAAGGAGTTAATCGAAAGCATCGGATTTGACATTGACCCCAGGGAAACGGTGGGGGATTTAAGCGTGGCCTATCAGCAGATTGTTGAAATTGCAAAAGCTCTGAGCGCAGATGTGGATATCCTGGTTCTGGATGAGCCCACGGCGGTGCTGTCCCCCTACGAGACAGAAAAACTTTTTAAAATATTAAAAGATCTCAGGGAAAAGGGAATGACCATCATCTATATATAGCGTGATTGATTATTGCTCATAAACACAGGCGGTCTATGACCATT
>CAJURF010000047.1 GCA_910588825.1 uncultured Lachnospiraceae bacterium | reverse complement strand
ATGCAAGCCACGTGATCCGACACTACGATGTTAATGGAAAAACATGCCCGAATCCGTTTGTATACAACACGGGCAATTACACATGGACAGGCTTTAAAACAGCGATTAAAGGCGGAAATACGGCGAATATAGGAGGGAAGTATATGTTTGAAATTCCAACAGTGAAAAAAGGGGAAGAGGGGAATCATGTATTGCTGGTACAAGAAATCCTGCTGGCCAGAGAGTTCAAAGGCAAAGACGGCAAGCCGCTGAAGCTGGACAAGCACTGTGACGTCAACACAGTTTTCGCTATCAAACAGTACCAGAAGGCCCGCGAAAAGGTTGAACCGGGCATCTGCGGCGGCGTGGATGGTGTTGCAGGGCCTAAGACTCTGCGGGATATGATTGCGCTGTAGAATGGAGGGAGCGTATGGAATTAAAAGATACCATCAAAATGATGACCAGCAGGGACTATCAGGTGCGGTTTAAAGCAGAATACTTCCAGAACGTCATCCGTTACCAGAAGCTGAAAGAGATGCTTGGAAAATGGGATAATGGAGAACTAACTTTTAATCCGGTGTGTCCACGAAGTACGTATGAGATGCAGATCAGGGCAATGACGGACTATATCGCAGTCCTGGAGGCCCGCGCGGTCATGGAAGGGATTGAGCTGCCGGAAGAACAGTCTTGTCTGCCTGGTGCGTAAATGATATAATTATTGCGTTACCGCCCCTAGACTGGTGACAGAAAGGGGGTGTTGTCGTGGAAGTGTTCTGTTCTTTTGTAGTTTCCGTTATGGCAGGCGTAGTTGCCTACTACGTTTGTAAGTGGTTAGATGGAGATGAATAGACGGTAACTAGCCCAGTCGGCTGACCTCACCGTAAACGAGGAAGAACCCCCAAATTGTATTAGCGGTACAATTTGGGGGTTCGTTCTTTGTTGCCGTGGCCTGCTCTGTTCTTTTGCCTACAGGCATTATAGCATATGCTGATTTGATTTTCAATATTCAAAATAATGGGATTGTCAGCCTGGTGCGTAAATGATATGATTTTTAGAGGGGCGGCGGCATGGTGGCGGTGCCACCCATTTGCCACCACCCTATGAGATTTTACGGGATTTCATGGAGGTTTAGCGGTTATGTGGTTCAAAGGAATCCCT
The DNA here is from genome assembly GCA_910588825.1 of uncultured Lachnospiraceae bacterium. GTDB lineage: Bacteria > Bacillota > Clostridia > Lachnospirales > Lachnospiraceae > MGBC164599. Next base: position 26,200 of record CAJURF010000047.1, on the reverse strand, counting down.
TATTTTAAAGACTTGTGAGAGTTCACAGCAGGTTAAAGAACCAAGTTATTGATTTGTACTCATAATAATCACCACCCTCCGTAAGGTACTCGGATTGGGTGAGAGCACGTCCCCCGGTTCCCCTGGTAAGCATATTATATTGTCATGGTACACTGGTGTCGGTCTGCCTTCGCCAGCTTAATGGCGACGAGTTATCCTATGCCCGAATGCCGCCAGAACGGAAATAGGGGTAGGTTTGGGGCTATTTGGGGGTGTCTGAGCTGTCTGGCTCTTGTGGCGGTTCGTCTGGTCCCGGTTCTGTCAAGCTGTTTCTGTATTTAGGTATCTCAAGCAAGTCTTTTGTGTATTCTTCAACTTTATTCATTGCTTCAAATGTGAGTTGCTTTATATTTGAGCTGATACTGGCTATTTTCCCCCCGTATAGGAAAAAATCTTTTCTTTCATCTAATGGATAAGCTGACCAACCATCTATTAATGTATTTACAGAGCAGTCTAATGCATCTGCAATTTTGCGTATAGTGTGAAGCTGCAAATTGGATTTTTCATTTTCGTATTGAGCGATAGCCGCTTGTGAGACTTTTAATTTTTCTCCTAATTCTTTTTGAGTAAGCCCTGCTTCTTTTCTGGTTTGTCGAATTTTTTCACCAGTCGTCACTCTAATCACCTCATTTCTAAAAGAAATCATATCACAAATTACAGTAAAATAAAAGATAAAACTTATATTTATGTACTTATATTAGGGAAATCTGATATTATCATATAAGAGAGATAAGATAAACATTATATTTTGCGATATTGAAGAACAGGAGGTGAGAACATGAGAATCGACAGAGTAAAGTTAGCAGCTGAACTGACAAGGCAGGAAATGACGCGGAAACGGATTGTGGAGCTGTCCGGCGTTTCCAGGGCAACTAATTATATTACATTAAGTCCGGCAAGAGCTGTACCGATGAAATCGGGCGGAAAATAGCCAAGGGGGCTTGGAGTCGAATTAGCAACAGATTACTGAATAAAATACACATGCCGGCCGGGCGTGGAAATAGCTGGAAAGAGGGAAGCCATGGCATACCACTTAATCAGGTATGAACAGGAGACGAAAAAGCCCCTGAAATCAACGGAAAATAGCTGATAAACAGGGGCAAAAAATATTATGAATCCTGAAACAGACAATTATTTTACAGCGGTTTTGCTTTTTTAGTTTTCCACCAGACAGGAGATCAGGCTTTGTTTTCTCTGGGGCAGATAGACCAGATACGGAATCAGGGCACCCAGAATCAAAAGCACCGGGAAAACCGCCAGCATGGGCCATATGACGAAATGGTATTTCATAAACCACATTCCCCCGGTGACCGCCCGGCAGGCTGTGAGAGAGAACAAAATCCCCAGGATGAAGGAGAACGCGATGGTAATGCCTGCGTAAAACAGTCCCTCCAGTATCAGCATCTGGGAGAGCTGTTTTCTGGTCATGCCGATGGCTTCCATCATAGCGAATTCTTTTTTTCTGGATACGATGCCTGTCAAAATGGTGTTGACAAAATTCAGGATTCCCACCATGCCGATAATAGCTGTGAGCACACCGCCGATTAAAATAAACAGGCCGCTCAGTTTGGAAAATTCGTTCATGTGAGTCAGTTTGGATTCGTATGACATGGCAGGTTCCTGTGTGGTGGTGTAATCTTCAATGAACCGTTCAAATTCAGCTTCCTTTCCGTCTTCCACGCTGAGGGCACAGGTCATCAGGTATTTTTCAGATATCATTTCTTTAAAGATATCTGCCGTTGTATAGTATACAAATTCATATCCCCGCCGGCAGGTCAGCCCATAGTAATTGGTTTTAATTAATGAGAGGATCTCAAACTCACGGCTGGTGCCGTCGGGAAGAACCAGTGTCACCTTGTCCCCTGGCTGATGCCAGATAGTTTCCTCCATCACCTGATTGTTGTCATCGGTGTCTACAGCGCTCAGCAGATAGTTTCCGCCAGCCAGTTTTTCACGGATGACATTCATATCCTTTTCGCCTTTCCACACTTCAACTGCGTCCAGAGGCAGGTCCTCCAGTCCATAGAAAGCGGTTCGTCCCCGATAAGTGCCCCATTTGTCTTCTTCCAGGGGGACTTTCTGTCCGTTTCGGATGTAATAAAGATTTCCGTTCTCATCTCTTGGCATTTGTTTTGGCGGCTGGTAGGAATCGGCCTTTAGGGCTGTGGCAGTATTGCAGTAAATCCGCCCGCTTTTTTCGAATCCATCCTGTGCTTCGCAGGCTGATATAAAGGATTCGGAGAGATTTTCTTCATCAATGGTGTCGTCAGTGGCTCCCCGATACTGATCCAGGCCAAAGTAACGGGCGTTTCCGATGAGAAAATCAAAGGTGGCGAACTTCTTCAGGTATACATGGATGTCAAAGGCGTTGGTGATGGTGAACACACTGTTTAGCAGGACCACTGCCAGCGAGAGGGAGAGTATGACAACCGCAGTTCTGCTTTTATTTCGTCCCAGGTTGGCCAGTGCCATTCGGTGTATTCTGCTGCCGGTGGTGCGCTTTGTAAGAGATGCCTTTTTAACGCATGATTTTGTGTTGTCAGTGTAGCGCACGGCTTCCACAGGAGATACTTTTGCCGCCATTCTCGAGGGCTTCCCGATAGAAATCAGTACAGTCAGGAGGGTAAAAGCCGCTGCGCCGGCCAGGATCACTGGATGGAAGGTGACCGGTGCGCTCTCCTGAAAGATGGTGATTGCAATCACAAGGGGGACAATCTGTTTTCCGATGAAAAAGCCAGCCAGGATGCCCAGAGGGATACCCAGTACAGACAATAAAAGTGCCTGTCTGCGCAGGATCATTTTCAGCTGCCGTCCGGTGGTGCCTACTGTTTTCAACAGGCCGTAATAGCGGATATCCTTGATCACAGATATCTGAAATACATTATAGATAATCAGGTATCCAGTGAGGAAGATCAGCAGCAGTCCTGCGGCCAGGGCAGTCATGGTCACAGAGTCGCTTTCAGCGCCGTCACTGATATATGCCCAGTTGGCGTTGCTGGCAATGAAATACTCTTGTTCTTCCTCTGTGGAATAACCGCAGTCTTCGATGACTTTATTCAGTTTCTTTTGTATTCCAAAAGAATTTGAAAAATTTACATCCATGCGGATGGCTCCCGTAGAGGAGTAGTCCTGGTCGTATGTGTAGACAAGTTCATGGGCATATTCTTTCAGGTAGGCATCTGACACAATGGCAAATCCCACATTCAAGGCAGGGTCGGAATGGATTACGCCGCTGACGGTGAACGTGCGTTTGATTATGTCCGGGCTGCTCTGCTTCAGCTGAAACTGGAAGGTTACTTTTTGTCCAGGCTCTGCCTTCAGCCCCAGAAGGTCCATAGAAGTCTCATCCAGGAGAATTTCGTTGGCAAGTTCCGGCGCCTTCCCCTTCAGAATTTGTATGAAACAGTGTTCATAATGGTAAGCCGGGATGTACCAGGATTCCAGATGGCGTTTCAGAAACTCCGGATTCCTCACGTAATCGGCGGTTAAAATGCAGGGAGCAGATTCTTTGATAAGGGGGTGTTCTTTCAGCTTGTTGTACTGCTTGCGGGTCAGGTTTTTGATCACACCGTGGCTGTCTCCCCCGGACTGGCGCATGGTGGAGAGCTGAAAGCTCTCAATGGCGCCCATACCGATGGTGAACAGTGTGGTGAACAAAGTGGTGGTCAGGGCGATGGCCAGCACGGCGATGATATTTCGGGTTCTGCTGTTTTGGAAACTTTTGTCCGCCAGACGGCGGATGACTTTACGATTTTTCACTTTATGCATGGTGTCTGTCCTCCTGAATCCTTCCGTCGCTTTTGATCTTTCCGTCCTCAATGCGGACAATCCGGTCTGCCAGCTGGGCGATTTCTTCGTTATGGGTAATCATGACCATGGTCTGCTTAAAACGGTCGCTGCTGACTTTCAAAAGGCTTAACACATCCTGGCTGGTGGCGGAGTCAAGATTTCCAGTGGGTTCGTCCGCCAGAAGTATGGCTGGTTTGGCAGCCAGCGCCCGGGCAATAGCCGCCCGTTGCTGCTGGCCGCCGGAGAGCTGAGAGGGCAGGCTGTATTTTTTGCTGTCCAGTCCCAGCACTTTCAGAATATCTTCCACATAGGCTTTGTCAGGCTGATTTCCATCAAGCTCCACGGGAAGAATAATATTTTCATAGACATTCAAAACCGGGACTAGATTGTAATTCTGGAACACAAATCCAATTTTGCGCCTGCGGAAAATGGTAAGCTCCTCGTCTTTGAGCTGGGAAATGTCCTGGCCGTCAACCTCCACAGTTCCTGAAGTGGGGTGGTCCAGGCCGCCCAGCATATGCAGGAGGGTAGATTTTCCGCTTCCGGAAGTCCCCACCACAGAGACAAATTCTCCCTGCTCAATGGAAAGGCTCACATTGTCCAGTGCTTTTACCAGAGTTTCGCCCTTTCCGTAATACTTTTTCAATTTGCTGGTCTGTAAAATATACATAGGTATCCTCCCTTGTTTTCATCTCAATTTTTTTGGAAAAACTTTTTTTGATAAGATGATTATACTACAAGATTCTTTCCACATTCTTTCGAGAATCTAACAGTTTTGTCAGATTGTTGTGCGAGAAAGCACATGAGAGAAAATCCACGGATAATCCCCTAGACTTTACACTTGCATTGTGTTATACTATAAAAAACTTGAAAATGTACACAATCAAGGGAGTGTGATTTTATGACAGATAACGAATTATTACTTGCCATATCCAATATGATTCAACCTGTTAGAGAGGATATTCAGGGAATCAGAGAGGAACTTCGGGAAGTTAAAGCAGACGTTAGTACGTTAAAAACAGACGTTAGTACGTTAAAAACAGACGTTAGTACGTTAAAAGCAGACGTCAGTGTGTTAAAAACAGAGGTCAGTACGTTAAAAACAGAGGTCAGTGAACTGAAGAAGGATGTCAATATATTAAAGAAAGAGGTTGATGAACTAAAAACAGGACTCAGGAAAGTGGAAGCAGGCCTTGAAGAAGTGAAAGCCAGGGTTAAGAGGATTGAACTCACCCAGGAGAATATAATTCTGCCGCGGTTAGACACAATTGAATCATGCTATACAACTACATATGATAAATACAGGGAAAGTGTGGAAACTTATGAGTCAATCAAGCAGGACGTGTCTATTGTAAAAAAGGTGATAGCAGAGCACAGTGAGAGGCTGCAGAAGATTTCGTAATTATGAATACAGATATGACACAGGGTTCTGTGATAAAATCCATGCTGCGTTTTGCCATTCCCATGGTATTGGGGAATCTTCTTCAGCAGTGTTATAATGTGGCTGATACATTGATTGTAGGAAAATTTCTCGGTCCCAATGTATTGGCTGCTGTGGGGTCTTCTTTTACACTCATGACTTTTCTCACTTCCATTCTTTTGGGGCTGTGTATGGGCAGCGGTGCGTTTTTCTCTATCCGTTTTGGGGAGAGGGATGAGAAAGGGCTGAAAGAGGGGATCTGCGCTTCTTTTCTGTTAATTCTTTTTTTGACGGCAGTGCTGAATCTTCTTGCTTTTTTGTTTCTCGACAGTATACAGGGTTTTTTAAAGGTTCCCGGGGAAGTGTGGGGAGATATGCGCAGTTATCTGGCTGTGGTTTTCTGCGGGATTTTTGCCACGTTTCTCTACAATTACTTTGCGTCTCTGCTGCGGGCGGTGGGAAATTCTGTTGTGCCCTTGGGATTTTTGGCGCTCTCGGCTGTCCTGAATATTATTCTGGACCTTTTGTTTGTTATCGGGCTTGGCTGGGGTGCAGCTGGTGCGGCGGGGGCAACTGTGGCTGCCCAGTATCTTTCCGGAATCGGCATCACCGTTTATTCCTGGAGGCGTGTGCCGTATCTGAAACTCAAAAGAGGGGAGTGCCGCGTCCGGTGGAAGTGTATGAGGGAGATCGCTGGTTTTTCCGTGCTGACCTGCGTCCAGCAGTCAGTGATGAACCTGGGAATTCTGCTTGTACAGGGGGTGGTCAACAGCTTTGGAGCTGTGGTCATGGCAGCTTTTGCCGCAGCAGTGAAAATTGATGCGTTTGCCTATATGCCGGTGCAGGATTTTGGCAATGCCTTTTCCACATTTATCGCCCAGAATTTCGGGGCAAAAAAAGGAGAGCGGATACGGGCAGGACTAAAAAGCGCTGTTGCCACAGCAATGATTTTCTGTGTGATTGTATCAGGGGCGGTGTGGAGCTTTGCCCGTCCATTGATGCTGATGTTTGTGAACGCCAGGGAGACAGCCATCATAGCAGAGGGAGTCCGATATCTGCGGATTGAGGGGGCCTTTTACTGTGGCATCGGCTGCCTGTTTCTGCTGTACGGACTTTACCGGGCACTGGGGAAACCGGGAATGTCGGTGGTGCTGACAGTTATTTCTCTTGGGACAAGGGTGGTGCTGGCCTATGTACTTTCTGCGGTTCCAGCCATAGGAGTTGTGGGAATCTGGTGTTCCGTGCCCATCGGCTGGGTTTTGGCGGATATTGTGGGGCTGGTCTATTACAGGGTTAAAGTGTCAGAAAATCTCGTCACAGACGGGCAGCGTTGAAAAGGAGCTTGGCCAATGAAAGTGGAACGTTTGATCGGTATTCTATCCATTCTTTTACAGCAGGATAAAGTGACTGCGCCGTATCTGGCAGAAATGTTTGAAGTTTCCCGCCGTACCATCAACCGGGATATTGAGGCTCTTTGTATGGCGGGAATTCCCATTGCCACGGCACCAGGCCAAAACGGCGGCATTTCCATTATGGAAGGCTACCGGATAGACCGGACACTGCTGAGCACTTCGGATATGCAGGCCATTCTGGCAGGACTTCGTAGTCTTGACAGTGTCAGCGGCACCAATCGTTATGCACAGCTGATGGAGAAACTCTCAGCGGGGGCATCCAATCTTCTGACAGGCGGCCAGCATATTTGTATCAATCTTTCTTCCTGGTATAGAGATACTCTGACACCAAAAATCGAACAAATTCATCATGCCATTGATTCTTCCAGGGAGATTTCCTTTACCTATTATGCGCCTAAGGGAGAGTCAGCCAGGACGATCGAGCCCTGCAGATTGATTTTTCAGTGGGCAGGCTGGTATGTGTGGGGGTGGTGTATCATGCGGCAGGACTTCCGCCTGTTCAAGCTGAACCGCATGACAAATCTGCAGTTGGGGGAACCTTTTGAAAAGCGGACAGCGCCTCTGCCGGAACTGGCTATGGAGCGGGTGTTTCCTTCTGTATATCAGGTGAAAGCAATCATACAGCCCATGTATAAATGGCGTCTTGTGGAGGAGTACGGTCCTGACAGTTTTACAGAACAGCCGGACGGGAGTCTGCTTTTTTCCTTTGGGTTTACGGATAAAACCAGCATTATCTGTTGGATTGCGTCATTTGGAGGAGGAGCAGAGCTGTTGGAGCCCGCTGAGTTTCGAAAGGACATATTGGAATTTGCAGAGGGCATACGGGAAAAATATCGGGAATCATGACATACAGATGTCACCTTTGGTTTGATACAATGAATGGGACAACGAAAATTTAAGTCAGCCATTTATGAGAATGTGTTTGAAAAATCGAAAGGAGACAGGAAATGAAGTATGAGGTTGTAGAGCTGGAGGAAAAAATTGCCGTTGGGACGGCGGCACGGACCAATAATACATCATCGGATGTGACATCAGTAATCGGCGGTGTCTGGAATCAGTTCTTTAAAGAAGGGATTTATGAGTCCATTCCCGGAAAAGTGAATGCAAAGGCATTGGGGATTTATACAGATTATTCCGGAGATGAGAAGGGGGATTATACAGTGATGGCGGCCTGCGAGACAGCAGAGGAGCCGGACGGGGGCAGTTATGCTGTCTGCAGAATTCCGGCAGGACGGTATGCCCGGTTTATCATTCACGGTGATATGGTACAGGCAGTTGGCCAGGCATGGCAGGAAATCTGGCAGATGGATCTGCCCAGAACCTTTCAGTGTGATTTTGAGGAATATCAGGACGACAGCATGGATCATGCAGAAATCCATATTTATGTGGGAATAAAGCGTGCTTGAAAAATCATCTGCACCGTCCGCTGCAAGAAAAGGCTGACCGGTGGGAATCATCATCGGTCAGCCTTTTCTTAAAGTTAAGCAGTCATATCCAGAAAAGCGCCCTTTTGTTCAGGCACTCCATTATAAAAATCCTGAGATTTCTGAAATACTGTCCGGGTTGTCCCTCCAGACAGATAGGTTCTGCCGCACTCCGGACAGATTGCGGTGTGATAGGTGACAGACTGGGAGAGAATTTTTTCATCTTCCCGCTGTGCTTTGGCCTGGGCATGGGATACGTGTTCCATTTCATGGGAACGTATGGCATAAGCAGCATTTTCCGGGCTGATATGTGTGGGCGTTTTGAAAGAAACTCCGGGGTCATCAGAACCATCCTGATATTTTCTGTTTTTACAGGTCTGGCATTCGTAGGTATCGAAATTGCGCCGTCCTGGGATTTTCTGGCTGTTCTGGCCGCTTTTTGGATTCTCGTTTTCAGACAGTACTGTCTTGTCGGGGATGGCAGAGGGGGTATCTGGGCTGGGAGTGCCGGCCGGAACCTGGACCTGATAATAAAATGTCTGCTGGTTTATGGATATTAAAGGGTTCAAAAGGTCACCTCCTGGATGAAAATGTACAGTCGTACTATTTCATAACATAATTTATAGTAATTATCGGATAGCAGACAGGAGTACATAAGGCTTTACACTTTTTTTGTTTGCCGCTATAATAGATGTAATAGATAAGAAAAGGCGGTGTAAAGATGGAGGTGTTCGAGAAAATGAGTAAAGAAGAAATCATGAAAATATCACTTGAAGAATTCTCCAGAATTCAGGACTGGATGCTGTCTCTGGAAGATAAAGAATCGGTAACATATCAATCAATGCGGAAAAGATATAGGGATCTAAAAGCATTGTTGACCAGCATGGGTATGAATATGGAGGAGCTGGACGAAATAAAAGGATAAGAAAAGGCGGTGGAGACTCAGTGAGAAAATATTGCGGAAAATATCTATATCTCAGCTGTCTGTTGTTTCTGACAGCAGGGGCGCTCTTTTTGGGAAGCACACCGGTTCATGCGGCGAAAATTCCTGCGCTGAAAGTAAAAAGAACTCAGCTGGTTAATGGGAAGGGAAAGAAGGTCCAGCTGAAAGGAGTGAGTACCCACGGGCTGTCCTGGTTTCCGGAATATGTGAATCAAAAAGCTTTTCACAGCATCAAAAAAGACTGGAACGCCAACGTGGTGCGCCTGGCCCTTTACACCAGCGAATACAACGGCTATTGTACCGGAGATGCCAAAAACCGAAAAGCGCTGGAGCGGCGGATTGACCAAGGGGTGCAGTATGCCAAAAAGGCAGGGCTTTATGTGATCATTGACTGGCACATATTAAGTGACGGGAACCCCAGAACTTACGAAAAACAGGCAGTAAGATTTTTCAAGAAAATGGCTTCCAGGTATCAGAACCACACCAACGTGATATACGAAATCTGCAACGAACCCAACGGAGGGACTTCCTGGAGCACCATAAAAACCTATGCAAAGAAAGTGGTAAAGGCAATCCGCTCCAGAGACAAAAACGGGGTCATTCTTATCGGAACCCCCAATTGGTCCCAGGATGTGGACGCTGCCGCGGCCAGTCCGCTGAAAGGGTATAAAAATGTCATGTATACTCTGCATTTTTATGCCGGGACCCATGGAGCAGACCTGAGAAAGAAGGCGGAAAGTGCTTTGGAGAAAGGACTTCCTTTATTTGTATCGGAATTCGGCATTTCCGATGCATCCGGTAATGGCGCGCTGAATAAAAAAGAGGGGAACCAGTGGTTAAAGTTCTTAAAGAGGCATAAAATCAGTTATGTGGGATGGAATCTTTCTAATAAGAATGAAAGCTCTGCGCTTTTAAAGCCTTCCTGTAAAAAAACTGGGGGCTGGAAACGTTCTGACCTTTCCCCTTGGGGAAAATGGCTGGCGGTACAGTTTCGTGGGTGATTGAAAAACAGTTTCAGGAGTGACGAGTTTGGACAGAGTAAACTCTGGCTGTGAAATGTCAGTTTTGCAATTGCGTGAAAATCATTTGAATATAAGGAGGTATATGACAATGAAAGAAAAGATTGAGATTGCGGATTACGCACAGACCATCACAAAGGCGCTCCCCAAGGGGATTCTTTTGAATACCCAAGGGGAGAAATTTAATTCTATGGTGATTGGATGGGGGAATCTGGGCACCACGTGGGGGGTTCCCACGTTTGTGGTGTATGTACGGGAAAACCGTTATACCAAGTCGCAGCTTGACAGGACAGGGGAGTTCACTGTGAGCATTCCGCTGGATAAGCCGGTGCCGAAGATTGCCAAAGTGTGCGGGTCCCAGTCCGGCCGCAATGTGGATAAAGTGAAGGAGACGGGGATGACGCTGGAAGAACCGGAAGCGCTTCACACTCCTGGCGTGCGGGAATATCCCCTTACACTGGAATGTAAAATATTGTATGCACAGAGACAGGAGTTATCCGCATTGCCAAAGGACATCCGGGCCTCTATGTATCCACAGGATGTGGACGGAACCAATCCCATGGCAAACCGAGATTCCCATACCATGTATATCGGACAGATTGTGGAGGCATATATTATAAAATAGACTTATCTGCACCGGCGGGAAGATACAGGCTGAAGCAGGTTCCCTCTCCTTTGCGGGAGTGGACTTTGATATATCCGTTTTCTCTCTGGAGAATTTCTCTGGCAAGGTACAGACCAATGCCGATGCCGTCTTCCTGCTGGACATCCATACTGCGGTAAAACCTTCCGAATATCTGTGCTTTTTCAGATTCCCGTATGCCCATACCCTGGTCTTTCACAGAAATGCAGGTGTAGAGCTGGAATTTTTTCATTTCTACGAGAACGGTGCTGCTGACAGGGGAGTATTTTATGGCATTGTCCAAAATGTTTGCCAATGCCTCGGCAGTCCATTTTAAATCGTATACGGCTTCTGTGTCCGAAAGCTGGGCGCAGACAATCTGTATGTGTTTTGCCTCGGCTTTGGGAATGATTGTTTCTATGGTCTGTTCCACCAGCAGGCGGACAGGCTGCTGCCTGGGGACTACCTTTAGGATATCTGTTTCCAGGCGGGACATTTTCACCAGGGCTTGTATGAGAAACTCCAGCTTCTTTGTCTGGGAGAGAATCTGGCGGGCCAGTTCTTTTGTGCTTTCGGTTTCTGCCGCGTCTTCCATCAGTTCCGCATACAGGAGAATGCTGCTTAAAGGAGTTCTGGTCTGGTGGGAAATGTCGGACACCAGTTTTTTCAGATTTTCCCGCTCTTTTTCTGCCTGGGCCACGGATTTTCCTGAGAGGGACAGATATTGTTTCCAGCGGGATTCCAGGCGGGAGAGTTCTGTCTCGTTGAAAGCAGATTCCTGAAAAGTTCCGTTTATGGCATCGTCCAGCATCTGATTTAACCGTTTCATGGTTTTTCCTGTACCAAATTCAAACATGTTTCTTACCCCATACATATCCCAGGCCATAGACGGTCTGAATGGGACATTTCTTTTCCTTTCCCTCCAGCTTATGGCGCAGGCGGTTGACAGCCACGGACAGGGCATTTTCGTCCACATACCCGGCGCTGTCAGGCCATACTGCGTCTATCAGCCGTTCCCGAGACAGAATCTGTCCCGGGTGCAGGGTGAACATCCGGAGCAGTTTCTGGTCTGTTTTGCTCAAGACCACTTCCTTGCCGTCTGCGAAAAAAATCATCTCCCGGAAACGGAAATGATACCGGGCATTCTGATAATCATCAGGGGCAATCCGACCCCGGGCACGCTTTTTGAACCGGTCCACTCTTGCCCGGAGGACAATCAGGCTGAAAGGTTTTGTGATATAATCATCCGCTCCCAGAGAAAATCCGGTCACCTGATCCACCTCCAGGTCGTTGGCAGTGAGCATAAGCACAGGTGTTTCCGAGCTTTGCCGTATCTCCCGCAGCAGGTCATACCCGCTTCCGTCCGGCAGATTGATATCCAGCAGAATCAGGTCAATGTCTCCTTTCTGCCAGATTTCCCTTGCCTGCGCCAGAGAGAAGGCGGTGTGGAAAATGGTGCCCTCTTCCTGCAGAGCCAGTGCAATCCCCTGGTTCAGCCCCTGGTCGTCCTCTACGATTAGTATTTGATAAGGTTTTTCAAATGATGTGTTTTTCACAGCTGTCTCCTTTTATGTTTCAGGTGTGTTCTTTTGTCCATGATACATGGATTTTTTAGAAAAGTAAAGATACTGTAAAACAAAATGAAAAGGCATTGCAAATGCAGAGATTTCTGATTATAATAGAAAAAAATGGAGTTGTGCGGATGATGAATTTGCAGTTTTTTGCTGAAAGCGATGTACGCAGACAGGAGTCAGCATCTTTGAAACGCGCAATTAGAAAGTATGAGAAGCCGGAGGCAGAGCAGATAAAAGCGATATGCTTGCAGCAGGCAGACGCCTGGCATACTATGAAATGTTGGATATTTTGAGAACAGAACTAGACGTAAGAGGTCAGGACCTGAAAGAATTTGGGCTTGATATTAATCTGGAGAACCAAATAGCATAATTGCTGCCACCAGCCACAAAGGGCTGGTGGCGTTTTTGCTTATCATTGCTTTTTGCCCGCCTTTCCATTATAATATGTATGGAAATAAGAATTCATTTGTTCTCAACTTTGGACTTTAGGAGGATAGCATGGGGAATCAGGATTGGAATCAATTGGGAAATGACATAAAGGATATGGTACAGGACGCCATCAATTCCAGAGATTTCAGCAAATTAAACCAGGGTATCAACCAGGCCATTAACGGCGCAGTGGATAATCTGGGAAATATGCTGGGAGGCGGCTCCCAAAGGGGACACTGGGAAATCCATGACGGGGAGAAAGCCGGTGGGCAAAATGGCAATTACTGGGAAATCCGGGACGATGGACAGGCCCGGCAGGCATCTGGGCATCAGGAACCCTATCAGTACGGGTGGCAGACCAAAGGCGCTTCCCGGAGGAATCAGATGAACCGGATGCGGCCTGCCCAGCGGTCTTATGTGCAGAAGACCAGACAGGCTGCTGTCAGACGAGAGGTTCTTCCGCCGGGGCCTTATAAGAATCCTTCCGGCATGTCAGCGGCCGGATATGTCATGGCCATTGTGGGAGGGGTTACAGCGGCAGGCACCGGTGTGGCACTGATCATCTGTCTGCTGGTGGCGCTGATGAGTCCCTCGCTGAATGCCGATGCGGCCATGGGGCTGAATCTTGCTAACAGTATTTTATTTTTCCTGACCATTTTGTTCGGGGGAATCTGCTGGGGAGGCTCCAAAAAGATCGGCCTGGCGAAAAGGTTCCGCCAGTATGTGAAATGCATCCGGGGCAGAGGCTACTGTCAGCTGGAGGAGCTGGCGAGAAGTGTAGGAAGAACGGTATCTTTTATCAGAAAAGACGTGAAAAAGATGCTGAATAAAGGGCTTTTTCTGGAAGGACATCTGGACAGCCAGGAGACCTGTCTCATCACCACCAACCAGGCGTACGACCAGTACAAAACTGCCCAGCACCAGCTGGAGGAACGCCAGCGCCAGCAGACAGCGCCGCCCAAGGAGGAAATTCATCAGGAACAAAAGGAAAGCGGGGTTCCCGAAGAAGTGCAGGAAGTTCTGGACGAGGGGAACACCTTTCTGGTTCATATCCGAAAGTGCAATGACCTGATTCCGGGAAAGGAGATCTCAGATAAAATATCCCGGATGGAACTGATTGTGCAGAATATTTTTAAACGGGTGAAGAATCACCCGGAGGTGGTTCCGGACCTGAAACGGATGATGGAGTATTATCTGCCCACAACGGTGAAACTGCTGGACGCCTATGCGGAACTGGACGCCCAGCCGGTACAGGGGGAGAATATCACCAATTCCAAACGGGAAATTGAGCAGACCCTGGATACCCTCAACCAGGCGTTTGAAAAGCTGCTGGATTCCATCTTTAAAGATACGGCATGGGACGTATCCACGGATATTTCCGTTCTTCAGACACTGCTGGCCCAGGAGGGTCTCACAGGCGATGACTTTAAAATGAAATAACAATCCAAGACAAAGGAGAAATTGATATGAGCGAGGAAATGAAAAGTTTTGATGCTTTTGCAGATGAGATGCCGGTTCCCACACTGACACTGGAACCGGAGATAGAGCCGTCCCTTCCTGTGGAGGAACCAGTGAAGGAGCCGGAGGTGAAAGTGGAGGAGCCCAAGCTGACTCCCCAGGAACAGAAAATGGTGGATGATTTTGCAAAACAGATTGACCTGACCAACAGCAATCTGATTCTTCAGTATGGAGCGAGCACCCAGAAGAAAATGGCAGATTTTTCAGAGGCGGCACTGTCCAATGTGGAGACCCAGGAGCTGGGGGAAGCCGGGGATTTGATTCTGAATCTGGTTCAGGAGCTGAAAGGATTTGACGATCAGGAAGAGGAAAAGGGATTTCTTGGCTTTTTCAAAAAGAACGCCAATAAAATCAGCGCCATGAAAGCCAAGTATGCCAAGGCAGAGGTAAATGTGAACCGGATTGTGGAATCCCTGGAGAAACATCAGGTGCGTCTGATGAAAGACACTGCCACACTGGACAAAATGTACGCCCTGAATTTGAATTACTACAAAGAATTATCCATGTATATACTGGCGGGGAAGAAAAAGCTAAATGAAGTCCGCAGTACCCAGTTAAAAGAGCTGATGGACAAAGCCCAGGCCAGCGGCCTGCCGGAAGACGCCCAGGCGGCGAAGGATCTGGACAGTATGTGTAATCGGTTTGAGAAGAAGATTCATGATCTGGATCTGACCCGGATGATTTCCATTCAGACAGCGCCCCAGATTAGGCTGGTTCAAAATAACGATACCATGATGGTGGAGAAGATTCAGACCACTCTGGTAAACACCATTCCCCTGTGGAAAAGCCAGATGGTGCTGGCGCTGGGAATTGCCCATTCCCACGATGCTGCCAGGGCACAGCGGGCGGTGACTGATATGACCAATGAACTGCTGAAGAAAAATGCGGATACGCTGAAAATGGCCACTATCGAGACTGCGAAAGAGTCTGAGCGGGGAATCGTGGACATGGAGACTTTAAAACACACCAACGAGTCCCTGATTCAGACTCTGGACGAGGTGCTGAAAATTCAAAAAGAAGGCCATCAAAAGAGGGCAGAGGCGGAAGTTCAGTTACAGAAGATGGAGAACGAATTGAAACATAAACTGCTGGAAATCCAGAAATAGCATATTCTGGAGTGTGTCCGGGGACTGGAGGAAATCATGCACAGAGAGCATACAAAAGTGGTAACCATCGGAGGCTGTCAAATCGGGGGAGGCAGCCCTGTCCGGATTCAGTCTATGACCAATACCAAGACTGAGGACGTGGAGGCTACAGTAAAACAGATTCTGGAGCTGGAGGAGGCAGGCTGTGAGATCGTCCGCTGTACCGTGCCCACCCAGGAAGCGGCCCAGGCTCTGGCAAAAATCAAACAGCAGATTCATATCCCTCTTGTGGCAGATATCCACTTTGACTACCGCATGGCTATTGCTGCTATGGAAAACGGGGCAGATAAGATACGGATTAATCCGGGAAATATCGGCGGCCGGGAGCGGATATGCGCTGTGGTGGAGGCGGCCAGGAAGCGCCAGGTTCCCATCCGGGTAGGGGTGAACAGCGGTTCACTGGAAAAGGAACTGCTGAAGAAATACCAGGGAGTCACAGCCGAAGGGCTGGTGGAGAGCGCTCTGGACAAGGTGCGTATGGTGGAAGCGTTTGACTACGATAATCTGGTGATCAGCATAAAATCTTCCGATGTGAACATGTGTGTGAGAGCCCATGAGCTGCTGGCGCAGCAGACCCGTTATCCCATTCATGTGGGAATCACGGAGGCGGGAACCCTGTATTCAGGAAATATCAAGTCCGCTGTAGGGCTGGGGATTATTCTCTATCAGGGAATCGGGGATACCATCCGGGTCTCTCTCACCGGGCCTCCGGTGGAGGAGATTAAGTCTGCAAAAATGATTCTGAAAACCCTGGGACTGCGCAGGAGGGGAGTGGAAGTGGTTTCCTGTCCTACCTGCGGCCGCACGGAGATTGACTTAATCGGCCTGGCCAGCCAGGTGGAACAGATGGTCCAGGACATGCCTCTGGACATTAAGGTGGCGGTGATGGGCTGTCCCGTCAATGGCCCGGGAGAGGCCAGAGAAGCAGATATCGGCGTTGCCGGGGGTAAAGGTGTGGGCCTTTTGTTCCGCAGAGGAGAGATTATAAAAAAGGTGCCGGAATCAGAAATTCTGGGCTGTCTGAAAGAGGAACTGCTGCACTGGAAAGAATAGGGGCTGGTAAAAATGGATAAAAAGTTTTTCGAAGTATTTCCCAATCTGAAAGTGGATGGCAATGTGCGGGAATGGCTGGAGGCGGCTTTTGTCACCCGGGTGACCTGTAACCGGGAGAGGACCCTTCTGAGAGTTTATCTCTCCAGCGACCGGTGGATTCATAAGAAGTATATTTTTCAACTGGAGGAACAGATACGCCGCCAGTTTTTCGGACAGACGGATGTGAAAGTGAAAATCATCGAGCGTTTTCTTCTGTCCCGTCAGTATACGCCGGAAAATTTTATGGATATTTATAAATCCAGTATGCTCTTGGAGCTGAAGGCTTATAACCAGCTGGAGCACAACCTGTTTCAGGCGTCACAGATGGAATTTTCACAGGAGCACAGCCTGCGCCTTCGGATTCCGGATTCCATGGTGGCCCGGGAGAAAGGGGAAGTTCTGGTAGAATACCTGGAGAAAGTATTCTGCGAGCGCTGTGGCATGGATTTGAAAGTGGAGCTGGAATTTACAGCCCATGAGGAGAGCAGATACCGCAGGAATGCGGAAAAGAAAATCCAACAGGAAGTGGAGCAGGTGATCCGCCGAGCTTCCAAGGAGAATGTGGGGGAGGAAACCAGGCAGCCCAAGAAGAAGGTGTCAGCCGGGAAAACGGCCCAGGAGGCGGCCAGACGCTCCAGTGATCCCAGCCTGGTCTACGGCAGGGATTTTGAAGGAGAGGCGGTTCCCCTGGAGACCATTGCCGGGGAGATGGGGGAAGTGATTATCCGGGGAAAAGTGATTTCCTTTGACGAGCGGGAGATCCGGGGGGAAAAGAAGATCCTGATTTTTGCAGTGACGGATTTTACAGACACCATTGTGGTGAAAATGTTTCTGGAGGGGGCGCTGGTTCCCCAGATAAAAGAATCTGTCCATACAGGAGCTTTTCTGAAAATCAAAGGAGTCACCACCATCGACCGTTTTGACGGGGAACTGACCATCGGGTCGGTGAGGGGAATCCGGAAAATCTCTGATTTTACGGCAAAGCGGATGGACACCAATCCAGAAAAGCGGGTGGAGCTCCACTGTCATACTAAGATGAGCGATATGGACGGGGTAACCGATGCCAAAGACCTGGTGAAACGGGCTTACGAGTGGGGGCATAAGGCCATTGCCATTACAGACCACGGGGTGGTACAGTCCTTTCCGGAAGCGTTCCACTGCTTTGATGCCTGGGGGGGATGCGTGCCTCCAGAGTCGGACTTTAAGGTGATTTACGGCATGGAAGCCTACCTGGTGGATGACACAAAAGGTATGGTGGAAAACGGGAAAGGGCAGGATTTCTCCGGCAGGTTTGTGGTGTTTGACCTGGAGACCACGGGTTTCAGCCCCCTGGCCAATCAGATTATTGAAATCGGGGCAGTGCTGGTGGAGGATGGGCGGATTACAGACCGCTTTTCCACCTTTGTCAACCCTCATGTGCCCATTCCTTACCGCATTGAACAGCTGACAGGAATCTCGGATTCCATGGTGATGGATGCGCCGGATATTGAGACTGTGCTGCCAGAATTTCTAAAGTTCTGCCAGGGGGCTGTGCTGGCGGCGCATAATGCCTCTTTTGACGTGGGATTTGTGGAGAGAAACTGCCAGCGGCTGGGGCTTCCGTTTGATTTTACTTCTGTGGACACAGTGGGAATGGCCCGATTCCTCCTTCCCGCGCTAAACCGGTTTAAGCTGGATACCGTTGCCAAGGCCCTGCAGATTCCCCTATACAATCATCACCGGGCAGTGGATGACGCGGCCTGCACAGCGGAGATTTTCGTAAAATTTGTGGACATGTGCCGGGAGAGGGAGATTAACGACCTGGAGGAGCTGAACCGGCAGGGAAGTGTGTCAGAGGACCAGATTAAGAAACTGCCTACCTATCACGCCATTATCCTGGCCACAAGTGAGGCGGGGCGGGTGAATCTGTATAAACTGGTTTCCCTGTCCCATCTTAAGTTTTACCACCGCAGTCCCCGTGTGCCGAAGAGCGTGTTTTTAAAACACCGGGAGGGCCTGCTCATCGGCAGTGCCTGTGAGGCCGGGGAGCTGTACCAGGCAGTGTTAAACGATGCCCCGGACCAGGAGATTGCCCGGCTGGTGTCCTTTTATGACTATCTGGAAATCCAGCCTCTGGGGAACAACAAATTTATGATTGCCAGCGATAAGACGGAAGTGGACTCCATGGAAGACTTGATGGAGATCAACCGGAAAATTGTGAAGCTGGGGGAGCAGTTTGAAAAGCCGGTGGTGGGCACCTGCGATGTGCACTTTATGGACCCGGAGGATGAAGTGTACCGGAGAATCATCATGGCCGGAAAGGGATTTACCGACGCAGACGACCAGGCGCCTCTGTATCTGCGGACCACAGAGGAAATGCTGGAGGAATTCCGGTATCTGGGGGACGAGAAGGCAGAGGAAGTGGTGATTACCAATCCCAATAAGATAGCGGACATGTGTGAGAAGATTTCCCCCATCCATCCGGACAAATTCCCGCCTGTGATTGAAAATTCAGACCAGGATTTAAGAGATATCTGCCTGAACAAAGCTCATGAGATTTACGGGGATACCCTGCCAGGGATTGTGGAGGAGCGGCTGAACAAAGAGCTGCATTCCATTATTTCCAATGGGTATGCGGTGATGTATATCATTGCCCAAAAATTGGTGTGGAAGTCCAATGAGGACGGATATCTGGTGGGCTCCAGGGGGTCTGTGGGTTCCTCCCTTGCCGCTACCATGGCGGGGATTACAGAGGTAAATCCTCTGCCGCCCCATTATTACTGCAAGAAATGCCATTACAGCGACTTCGACTCTCCGGAGGTAAAAGCCTTTGTGGGCAGGGTGGGGTGCGACATGCCGGACAAAGTGTGTCCCAATTGCGGCCAGCCCCTGAAAAAAGACGGGTTTGACATTCCCTTTGAGACGTTTTTAGGCTTTAAGGGGGATAAAGAACCGGATATTGACCTGAATTTTTCCGGGGAATACCAGGCGTCAGCCCACCGCTATACGGAGGAAATCTTCGGAAAAGGGCAGACCTTCAAGGCGGGGACCATCGGCACCCTGGCGGAGAAGACCGCCTTCGGGTATGTGAAAAATTACTTCGAAGAGCGGGGAATGAGAAAGCGCAACTGTGAAATCAGCCGGATTGTCCAGGGATGTACAGGGATTCGCAGAACCACGGGACAGCACCCGGGAGGAATCATCGTGCTTCCCCTGGGGGAAGAGATTGAAAAGTTTACGCCTGTACAGCACCCGGCCAATGACGTGAATTCCGGCATTGTCACCACCCATTTTGACTATCATTCCATTGACGGCAATCTGCTGAAGCTGGATATTCTGGGGCACGACGATCCTACCATGATTCGTATGCTGGAGGATTTGACGGGAACCAGCGCCAAAGACGTGCCTCTGGACCAGCCGGATGTGATGTCCCTTTTTTCCAGCACAGAGGCACTGGGCATTACGCCGGAGGACATCGGGGGGTGTCCCCTGGGGGCACTGGGCATTCCGGAGTTTGGCACAGAGTTTGTTATTCAGATGCTGTTGGACACTAAGCCCGCCTGTTTCTCTGATCTAATCCGGATTTCCGGGCTGTCCCACGGCACCAATGTGTGGCTGGGCAATGCCCAGGTGCTGATTCAGGAGGGGAAAGCCACCATCTCCACAGCCATCTGTACCAGAGATGATATTATGACGTATCTGATCAATCAGGGGGTGGAGAGCAGCCAGGCATTCACCATTATGGAGAGTGTGCGGAAAGGAAAAGGCCTGAAACCGGAGTGGGAGGAAGTGATGAAGGAAAACAATGTGCCGGACTGGTATATCTGGTCCTGCAAGCAGATTTCCTACATGTTTCCCAAAGCCCATGCGGCTGCCTATGTGATGATGGCTTACAGAATCGCCTGGTATAAGATTTTTCACCCGCTGGCCTATTACGCGGCGTTTTTCAGCATCCGCGCCACGTCCTTTTCCTATGAACTCATGTGCCAGGGAAAGGATAAGCTGGAGTACCATATGCAGTCTTTCAAGGCAAAAGGGGATTCTCTGACGAAAAAGGAGCAGGACACCGTGAAGGATATGCGGATTGTCCAGGAAATGTATGCACGGGGATTTTCATTTGTGCCCATTGATATTTATGAATCCGAGGCCCACAGATTTGCCATTGTGGACGGAAAACTCAGGCCGCCTCTGGATTGTATTGAGGGGCTGGGGGATAAGGCGGCGGACGCGGTGGTGGAAGCGGCAAGGGAAGGGAAATTTTTGTCCATTGACGATTTCCGCCAGCGGACCAAGGTGAGTAAGACAGTGATTGATTTGATGGAGGAGATGCATTTGTTTGGGGATATCCCCCAGTCCAATCAGATATCCTTGTTTGACAATCTGCTGTCTGTGTAGATTTGCGGTGATTTTATGATTTGTGTATTCAGAAGCTGATTTCATCGGGGGTGAGAGCTTTTGGTGAGGGGATGATTCATGGAGGAGGTATGATGAAGAAAGAAGAGTTAAAATATTTACAGCGTCTGGCGGAGCTGTATCCCACCATCGCCAAGACGGCTACAGAGATTATTAATTTACAGTCGATTTTGAATCTGCCCAAAGGGACGGAGCATTTTCTGACGGATATTCATGGGGAGTACGAGGCGTTTTCCCATGTGCTGCGCAATGGCTCCGGGGCGGTGAGAAAGAAGATTGACGATGTGTTTGGCCATACCCTGGGCACGGCGGATAAGAAGGCCATTGCCACGCTGATTTATTACCCCAGGGAGAAAATGGAGCTGGTGAAGAAGGAAGAACCGGATATGGAGAACTGGTACAAGATTACCCTGTACCGTCTCATTGAAATCTGTAAGACTGTGGCTTCCAAGTATACCCGCTCTAAGGTAAGAAAGGCCCTTCCCAGCCAGTTTGCCTATGTGATCGAGGAACTGATCACGGAGAAACAGGAGGTGCTGGATAAGGAGGCTTATTACGACGCCATTGTGACCACGATTATTGATATTCGAAAGGCGGAAGACTTTATCATCGCTCTGGCAGAGCTGGTACAGCGGCTGGTAATTGATCATCTCCATGTGCTGGGGGATATTTATGACAGGGGGCCTGCGCCGCATTTTATTATGGACAAGCTGATGAATTATCATTCCCTGGATATCCAGTGGGGGAACCACGACATTGTATGGATGGGGGCCGCCTCCGGGCAGCTTTCCTGTATCGCCAATATTGTGCGCATCAGTGCCCGCTACGGGAATCTGGATATTCTGGAGGACGGTTACGGGATCAATCTGCTTCCCCTGGCCACATTTTCCATGACTACCTATCAGGATGACCCCTGCACCTGCTTTAAGACCAAGGGAAACAGCACGGGAAATCTGGAGGAGGCCAAGCTGAATATGCAGATGCATAAGGCCATTTCTATCATTCAGTTTAAGCTGGAGGGCCAGCTGGCAGCACGCAGGCCCTGTTTCCAGATGCAGAACCGGCGCCTGCTCCACCGGATTGATTATGAAAAGGGAACCATCACCCTCAACGGGAAAACATATGCTCTGCTGGATACCAGCTTTCCAACCATTGACCCGAAAGACCCCTATGCCCTGTCTCCAGAGGAGGCGGAGGTGATGGAGCGGCTTCAGTCAGCATTTGTGAAATGTGAGAAAATGCAGCAGCATATGATGCTCCTTTTGAAAAAGGGCAGTCTGTATAAGGTATTCAACGGGAATCTCATGTATCATGGGTGCGTTCCCCTGAATGAAGACGGCAGCTTTAAGGAGGCAAAGGTCTATGACAAGGCATATAAGGGAAAGGCCCTGTATGATGCTCTGGAACTCTATGTGAGGAAAGCCTTTTTTGCCCAGGATTTGGAGGAGAAGAAAAAGGGCGAGGATATCATGTGGTATATCTGGTGCGGCCCCAATTCCCCTCTGTTCGGCAAAGATAAAATGGCTACCTTTGAGAGGTATTTCATTAAAGAGGAAGAGACACATAAAGAGGGGAAGAATCCCTATTACCGTTTCCAGGAAAATGAAGACGTTATGAACCGGATTCTGAAAGAATTCGGTCTGCAGGGGGAAGATGTCCATATCATCAACGGACATGTGCCAGTGCACCATGCATCTGGGGAGAGTCCGGTGAAATGCGGGGGAAAAGTGCTGGTTATTGACGGCGGATTCTCCCGGGCATACCAGAAAGAGACGGGAATTGCCGGGTATACGTTAATCTATAATTCTTATGGACTGCTGCTGGCGGCCCATGAGCCTTTTACCACCACGGAGGCAGCAGTACGGGAAGAGGCGGATATTATCTCCAACCGGGTGGCTGTGAAACTGGCTGTGCGGCGGCAGCTGGTGGGGGATACAGATACGGGAAATGAGCTGCGGGAGCGCATCGAGGAGCTGACCCGTCTGCTGCAGGCTTACCGGGATGGTATTATTATTGAGCAGTTTTAATTGACAATTGGAAAAGTGTTTCAGAAGTCACGAGTTTGGACAGCAGAAACAAAACGGAGCTCAAAACCGTTTTGAATTCGCTCCTTATTTGTTTCTGCTGCCCAAACTCTGGTTGTGAAATGGGGGTTTTGTAATTGTATGGAGCACATTTGAAGCTCTGGAAAATGATAAATGTATGAGGAGGAATTGGGAAATGTTAGTGGTGACAACGAATGGAATCAGCGGGAGGAAACTGCAGGAACTGGGGGTTGCCAAGGGGACTACAGTGCAGAGTGTTCATTTTGGCAAGGATTTGATGTCTGGGTTTAAGACTTTGGTGGGAGGTGAGCTGACCTCTTATAATGAGATGATGGACAATGCCAGGGGAATCGCCACCCAGCGCATGGAAGCCGATGCCGCCGGTATGGGTGCGGACGCTGTGGTAGGAGTCCGTTATGCCTCGTCCTCGGTTACCCAAGGGGCGGCGGAAGTGATGTGTTATGGGACTGCGGTGAAGTTTGTGGAGTGATGGCTGAAGCAGGGAGGATATAAGGAATGGACATAAACCAGCTTGCAAAGTATTTCAGTCAAATCTGCGGCATATTAGCGCTGCCGGGGCTGGTATTCTATCTGCCGCTGAAGCCCCATTGGAGTAAGAGATTTTCTTTTTTTGATGCGATTTTGTTTTACTGTGGGATTGGCGCGCCTGCGCTTTATCTGTACTTCTTTATCGTCCGCCCTGAAGGAGTGGAGATGACCGCCGGAGTCATTTTGACAGGGCTGATTGTGGGAGGAGGATTCGCAATTGCAGGTGTTGCGGTGCTGATTAAGTGCTGGACCCGGTGCAGCAACCCGATTGAGGCAATCTGTCTGCCGTTTATTATGTTGATGATGATCGGCGTGTTCTGCCTGGGGCTTTTGTTTTTGATGTGTGCATTTGTCGGGATATTTCAGAAACCTTATTTTACCTGGGATAGTTTTGAGTAAAAGAATCAGCGGCTGGCATGTGGAGGATACACTTGCCAGCCGTTAGGTTTCTGGTTTTTGAAAAATTGTTACAGATTTTTTCTTTTGGGCTGAATTTTTATTGACAAACAGAGAAAATACATGTATTATATGAAAGTAGTTTATAAGCGAAACAATGTTAGGGACTGGCATTTTCAGCGGGAACATCAGAAAAGGGGGGATAGGACTTGTGTTCAGAAACATAATAATCGTAATGTCTCTGGCAGGGAGCACGGTGATGGTGTGCTATCTGATGCTTTATATTCTGATAAAAAAGCATTTTTCGTTAAAGTGCCCGAGTTTTATATTGAAATTTGCGCTTTTCTTATATCTGGTTCCTGTGCCACGGCAAAAATATTATATTATGTCGGGAGTGAGCGCACTTTTTCCGGCTGCTGACAGGCTTTGGGAGCCCAGGGGAATTGTGGTGGCGGACAGAACCAATCTCATCCATGTAAATGGGGATAAGCGGACGTTTGCGCCTGAAGTGAAACTGCTGTACCTGATCGTGGCGGGAATGCTGTTTATTTCCTGCATATTAATGATACGGCAGTTGATAAAATATATGCAGTTCAGAAAAGTATACCGGGAGACTTCCAGTGAACCGTTGAGCCAGGTGTGGGAGGAACAGTTTTTTCAGATTAAGGAACAACTGGGGATAAAAAGAAAGGTCAAATTTGTGTGTTCTGGATTTTGCCAGAGCCCTATGGCGTTCGGAGCGATTTCTCCCGTTGTTGTGTTTCCCAAAAGCGGATTGGACGATCCCCGGCAGCGTGAATATATGATGAAACATGAACTGACGCACATAAAGAACGGCGATTTGTTTTTCAGATTTCTGGCACTTATTGCAACAGCTATCCACTGGTTTAATCCGGTTGTATATTTTCTGTATTTTGAGTTGACGGCAGTGAGTGAGATGGTCTGTGACAGGAGTGTGCTTGAATGTTCGGATGACGGGATGCGCCGAAGCTATAGCAATCTGGTGCTGGATTATGCGGCAGATAGAGATTACGGATGTTTTCCTGCCATTGGTTTTGCGGACAAGTGGAACATGAAGAGGAGGATTCTGGAGATGAAGAAGGATAGAAAGGTTTACAAACTGCTGTCAGGTATCATAGTGGCAGCCATGTGCCTGGCAGGCAGCCTGACAGTCTTTGCGTACTCGCCGCCAAAGGAGTATGAGGCCGACGAAGAATATGATTTCAGCGAAGATCTTATATTTATAATGGATGATGAATTGGAAAAGATATTTGCAGAAGAAGTTCCGTATGATTATTTTTTTCAAAGCGAGGACGGGGAAATATATCCTTTGACGGAAGGGGAAGAAAGTACATATTCCACGTGTTCCCATCCTAAGAGGAGAAAGGGCCAGCTGGTGAGGCATGTGAAGAATGCTAAAGGCGGATGTAAGATCAAATATTACAGAGCCAGAATATGTGTGAAATGTGGCGATAAAAAAAGAGGAAAACTTATTAATGCACCCACTTATAAAGTGTGTCCCCATTGAGAATTGAAAGATTGCGGTTGAATCACAGAAAGGCGGCAGAAGGTGAAACATTCAAAGTTATATAAATTATCGAATACAGAACAGGCGATTATGGAAATTTTCTGGGAGGCAGAAGGTGCGCTGACTTTTAAGGAAATTATGACCCTTGCCAATGAAAAGCTGAATAAGAACTGGAAGAAACAGACGGTGAATACGTATCTGGCGAATCTGCAGAAGGCAGGACTGCTTCTCGCAGATAAACGATGCGCCAGGGCTTATTTTTATTCGCCGGCTTATACAAAAGAAGAATATACGCGGCTTTGTGTCCAGGGGCTGGTGCAGGAGTCCTTTGATAACTCTATTTTTAACTTTGTGTCTGCTTTTACAGGCGGGAAGAAGTTGTCAAAGGAAGATGCGGATGAACTTAGGAAATTGATTTGAATACATGGTTTTGATGTATAGACAGGTCTTTCTCCCTTATAAAAAGGGAGAAGGCCTGTTATCTTTTTAGTGAATGTATTGACTACGCGTTGCTATTTGAAGAAAAATCAAACAATATTTAGAGATTTTTATTGACAGATATTTTACCTCTTGGTATTATATTAATAAAGTACATGTGCTTATAATATTACTATACTAAATGTGGAGGTATAAAATGAAAAAACTTATAGGTTTTTTATGCATGATGATATTCTCACTGTGTAGCGTCATGTGTGTACATGCGGCAACATTTCTCAATTACGGTGACGCAGATGGTAAAATAAAATACAGCTGAAACAGAAATACGATGATAAATCCACAGACATTTGATATTAATAACGTAAACAAAAAATATATAGGTAATTGCGAAACAGGTCAATGATTCGTCTCAAAGAGGAGGCATAA
>CAJURF010000046.1 GCA_910588825.1 uncultured Lachnospiraceae bacterium | reverse complement strand
TCAAGAAAAACGTTGAACGGGGACAGGCACATATCCAGTCATCTTTTAACAATACAATTGTTACATTGACGGATACCCAGGGAAATGCTCTGTCATGGGCAAGCGCTGGCGGTCTGGGCTTTAAAGGTTCAAGGAAATCTACTCCCTATGCAGCACAGATGGCGGCGGAGACTGCTGCGAAGGCTGCTTTGGTACATGGTTTGAAATCAGTTGATGTTATGGTGAAAGGTCCTGGTTCAGGAAGGGAAGCTGCGATCCGTGCTCTTCAAGCATGTGGTCTGACAGTTACCAGTATCCGCGACGTGACACCTGTTCCCCATAATGGCTGCCGTCCGCCAAAACGACGCAGAGTATAATTTGGTTACGAGAAACTTTTATATAGATATTAAATTAGGAGGTATCTAAGCATGGCAGTAAATCGTGTGCCAGTACTGAAAAGATGCAGATCTCTGGATCTGGATCCCATTTATCTGGGGATTGATAAAAAATCCACAAGACAATTGCGCAGAGCAAACCGTAAGATCTCTGAATACGGTCTTCAGCTGCGTGAAAAACAGAAAGCAAAATTCATCTACGGCGTGTTGGAAAAACCGTTCCGGAATTATTATAAAAAAGCTGATAAAATGCAGGGCATGACCGGTGAGAATCTGATGATTCTGCTGGAGAGGAGACTGGACAACGTAATCTTCCGTCTGGGTTTTGCCAGAACAAGAAGAGAGGCCAGACAGATTGTAGGACACAAGCATGTGACAGTAAATGGAAAAATTGTCAGCATTCCTTCTTTCCTGGTGAAAGCAGGGGATGTGGTTGAGATCAAAGAGAGCCGCAAAGGTTCTGAGAGATACAAAGGCATTCTGGAAATAACCGGAGGAAGACTGGTTCCCGAATGGCTGGATTCCGACCAGGAAGCATTAAAGGGAATTGTCAAAGAAGTTCCTGCCAGAGAAGCAATTGATGTTCCTGTGAACGAGATGCTTATCGTCGAGTTATACTCTAAATAATAGGTAACACCCAAGGAGGTGTCTTATAGTGTTTGATTTTAATAAGCCTAAGATTGAAATTACGGATATTTCCGAAGATAAAAAATACGGCAGATTTGTGGTGGAACCCCTGGA
The DNA here is from genome assembly GCA_910588825.1 of uncultured Lachnospiraceae bacterium. Taxonomy (GTDB): domain Bacteria; phylum Bacillota; class Clostridia; order Lachnospirales; family Lachnospiraceae; genus MGBC164599. Next base: position 26,616 of record CAJURF010000046.1, on the reverse strand, counting down.
GAGGGGATACGGCACCACGCTGGGAAACTCACTGAGACGTATTATGCTTTCTTCTTTGCCGGGGGCTGCAGTCAGTCAGGTGAAAATTGACGGAGTGCTTCACGAGTTCAGTTCCATTCCTGGCGTGAAGGAAGATGTGACGGAAATCATCATGAACTTGAAGAACCTCGCAATTCGGAACAGGAGTACAGATAACGAACCGAAGGTTGCCTATATAGAGTGTGAAGGAAAGGGTGAAGTGACTGCTGCTGATATCCAGGTGGATCAGGATATTGAGATTATGAATCCGGATCTGGTTCTTGCCACTTTAAACGGCGGCAAGGACTGCAGGCTGGTGATGGAGCTTACCATTACCAAAGGCAGAGGTTACGTGAGTTCTGAAAAGGGCAAAACAGATGATATGCCCATTGGAGTCATTGCGATTGATTCAATTTATACGCCGGTAGAGCGTGTGAATTTAACAGTAGAGAATACTCGTGTCGGCCAGATTACAGATTTTGATAAATTAACTCTTGATGTATACACAAATGGTACGTTAGATCCGGATGAAGCGGTGAGCCTGGCTGCTAAAGTACTAAGCGAGCATTTGAGCCTGTTTATTGATTTGTCAGAAAATGCCAAGACAGCAGAGGTGATGATAGAGAAAGAGGACAATGAAAAGGAGAAGGTACTGGAAATGAGTATTGACGAATTAGAGTTGTCTGTTCGTTCCTACAACTGCTTGAAACGGGCTGGAATTAATACAGTGGAAGAACTGTGCAACCGCACTTCCGATGATATGATGAAAGTCCGGAATCTGGGGCGCAAGTCTCTGGAGGAAGTCCTGGCAAAACTGAAAGAACTTGGTCTGCAGCTTCAGCCTGCAGAAGACTAGAATAAAAGTGGATGCCTGACACCCGTCAGTAAGACCGAAGAGCATGACGCGTTTGTCCCACAGATGGAGGTTAATGATGGCAAAATATAGAAAACTGGGCAGAACGTCCAGCCAGAGAAAAGCATTATTGAGAAACCAGGTGACCAACCTGCTGTATCATGGAAAAATTGTTACCACAGAACAGAAGGCGAAAGAAGTCCGTAAAATTGCAGAGGGACTGATTGCCATGGCTGTCAGAGAGAAGGATAACTTCGAGACAGTAACTGTGACAGCAAAGGTTCCCAGAAAGAATGCAGAAGGCAAGAGGGAAAAACAGGTTGTGGACGGTAAGAAAGTTACAGTCTATGATGAAGTGCAGAAAGAAATCAAGAAAGATTCTCCCTCCAGACTTCATGCCAGAAGACAGATGCTGAAAGTATTCTATCCGGTGAAAGAAGTTCCGCAGAAAGCGGCCGGAAGAAAGAGAAATACCGTGCAGGTAGACATGGTAGACAAAATGTTTTCAGAAATTGCACCCAAATATACTGGACGTAATGGCGGTTACACAAGAATTGTGAAAATCGGACCCAGAAAAGGCGATGCAGCTATGGAAGTATTGTTAGAGCTGGTATAAACGAGAGAGATACGGGACGCGGCATAGCTGCGTTCCTTTTTTACTATGAAGGTCCTGTCAAGCGGTCAGGTGGATGTGCAGGCTTGCTTGGACAGACACAAGGACATTGACAGGCTGACCGGTATGAGCAAGGAGGGCGAAAGCCCGGATTGGGAATACGGGCGGCAGCTGAGGGAGTGTGAAACTATGATTAGTCAAGAATTTCATAAGAGCAGAAGACTTCTTTATGCGGATTTATTGAAAGACAATTCCATGGGATTTGTTTTTTCCGGGGAACGCAAAGAGGATAGAGGAGATCAAATGTTTCCTTTTACCCCCTATGCAAACTTTTACTATTTGACAGGGTTTGAACAGCCCCGGGCAGTTTTTATGGCTGTGAAAGAAGAAGGAAACTACCGGGAAGTGCTTTTTATTGACCATCCAGATGAGATGAAACAGAGATGGGAAGGAATCAGTTACACGAAAGAAAGTGTCAGTGGGCAGACGGGTATCGAGCAGGTAGAATATCTGGAAAAGTTTGAAAGCATGATCCCTGTCTTTGGGCGAAAGAACCTGATTGAAAATTTTTATATTGATATTGCCAGCTGGGAGGAAGGATTTCGCCAGAATCCAGCACAGCAATTCGCATCCAAAGTGCAGTCTTGTTATCCCTATCTGCATGTTTATAATACATTTCCCCAGATGAGCAGAATGCGGCAGGTGAAGACAAAAGAGGAGATTGCCCTTCACCGGGAGGCATGCAGGATAACCAGTGAGGGGGTACGATATATGCTGGAGCACTTAACCCCCGGGATGTATGAATACCAGGCAGAAGCCTATTTTGATTATGTCTTAAAAAGTCATCACGCAGGACATGCCTTTCCTACCATTGCCGCCTCTGGTCCCAATGCCTGTGTACTCCACTATGTGGCCAATGACCGGCAAATGCAGGCGGGAGATTTGATTTTATTTGATCTTGGGGCGGAATGGGGATATTATGCCTCAGACGTGAGCAGAACCTATCCGGTGGGAGGTGTTTTCGGCCAGAGGGAAAAAGAGCTTTATCAGGTGGTTTTAAAAGGTCTGGAAGCAGCAATTGCACGGACGAAGCCGGGCCAGCCAAAGGATGAACTGCAGAATATCAGTAAAGATGTAATGGCAGAAGAACTGCTGAAGCTGGGGATGATTCGGGAGAAAGAGGAAATTTCCCGTTATTATTATCACGGTTCCGGCCATTACATCGGACTGTATACCCATGATGTGGGAGATGAACATGCGGTATTGGAAAAAGATATGATGTTTACACTGGAACCGGGGCTTTATTTTCAGAAACTGGGGATTGGAATCCGCATTGAGGACACGATTCTGGTGACTGAAGACGGCTGTCAAGTGCTGACGGAGGATATTCCCAAGGCAGTGGAAGAAATCCAGGAGTTTATGGCAAAGCGGCCAGGGTGATGAGAGGTGATGAGGGTGAAGAAAAAATTATTTTTCTTATATAATCCTAAGTCCGGAAAGGGCCTGATTAAGTCAAAATTGTCAGAGCTGATCGACCATTTTGTAAAGGCAGGCTACGAAACCATTGTATATCCCACACAGGCAAAAGGGGATGCCTATGAGAGAGTGATCGAATACCAGGCTCAGGCGGATGTTATTGTATGCAGCGGCGGCGACGGCACCTTGGATGAAGTTGTCTCCGGATTAATGGCCTGTGGAAGCGAAACACCGCTGGGGTATCTGCCAGCGGGAAGCACCAATGATTTTGCCAACAGCCTGGGGATACCAAAAGATATGAAAAAAGCTGCGGAAGCGGTTACCCATGGGGAAATCTGCCGCTGCGATGTAGGGAGCTTTAATGAAGATACTTTTGTCTATGTGGCGGCATTCGGACTGTTTACTGATGTGTCCTATGAGACAAGCCAGGATCTGAAAAATGTGCTGGGTCATGTGGCCTATCTGTTAGAGGGAGTCAAGCGTCTTCTGGATATCAAATCCTATTACTGTGTCATTGAGACAGAGGAAGAAACTTTCGAGGGGGAGTTCATTTACGGCATGATCACAAACTCCCGGTCTGTAGGCGGATTTAAGCATTTGACAGGAAAGAATGTGGATATGAGTGATGGTCTTTTTGAGGCAACATTAATCCGCAGGCCAAAAAATCCTCTGGAATTAAATGAGATTGTTGCATCCCTTCTCATGGCGGAAAATAAATCAGAGATGATTCGTTCTTTCAAAACCGGGAGACTGACTATCAAGGCAGAGGAACCGGTGATTTGGACGCTGGACGGCGAATATGGCGGGGCCCACAATCAGGTACGGATTGAGAATCGCAAACAGGCCATGCGCATATTCCTCAAAGAATGGAAAGAATTGTTGTAGAGATTCACAAGAAAGCAGGGAAAATAAAATATCTTTTATGAAATATTACTCTTGCAATTGTTCCATATTTACGGTATCTTATTTATAGCAATTATGGAATTAAGATTATGGCAGGCGTGAGAGGACAAAGGCGTTCCATTAGCGCATGTTTGGAGAATGTTTCAAGCATGTTCTAGGATGGAATGCCTTTTTTGCTTATTAAAGTGCGTTTGGAGGCGTGCTTTAGGGCAGGGCTGTAAGCAGTGTGTACTTGGTTATATACTCAAGAGCATACTTATTTGCCAAATGATTTGCTGTTTTGTTTGAAATAGTGTGAATTTATGGCAAATGATTTGGCTCACGGGTTATCCATGGAAAAGGAGAGAATAATGAGTGATCAAATTAAAGTATCAGAGATTTTCGGCGAAGATGTGTTTAACGATTCAGTGATGCAGGAGAGGCTTCCAAAGAAAGTTTACAGGGAGCTGAAAAAGACCATTGAAGAGGGAAAAGAGCTGACATCAGAAATTGCAGATGTGGTAGCCCATGAGATGAAAGAGTGGGCCATTGAGAAAGGGGCTACTCATTATTCCCATTGGTTCCAGCCGCTTACAGGGGTGACTGCGGAAAAACACGATTCTTTCATTTCTTCCCCTCTGGAGAGCGGAAAAGTGCTGATGTCTTTTTCCGGAAAAGAATTAATCAAGGGAGAGCCGGATGCATCTTCCTTTCCTTCCGGGGGCTTGAGGGCTACGTTTGAGGCCAGGGGGTATACAGCCTGGGACTGCACATCTCCGGCGTTTGTGCGCCATGATGCGGCAGGAGGAATTCTGTGCATTCCCACAGCGTTCTGTTCTTATACAGGGGAGGCGCTGGACCAGAAGACACCGCTGCTTCGCTCCATGGAGGCCATCGGCAGACAGGCGCTTCGTCTGGTAAGATTGTTCGGCAATACTACCTCCAGGAAAGTGACGCCTTCCGTGGGGCCGGAACAGGAATACTTTCTGGTGGATGAGAAGAAATTTCTGCAGAGGAAAGATTTAATTTACACAGGCCGGACTCTGTTTGGGGCTATGCCGCCCAAAGGACAGGAGCTGGATGACCATTATTTTGGGACCATCCGTCAGAAAATCGCTTCTTATATGAAGGATGTGAATGAGGAACTGTGGAAACTGGGCGTGACGGCCAAGACACAGCACAATGAAGTGGCTCCTGCACAGCACGAAATTGCCACCATTTATGACCAGGCAAATATTGCGGTGGACCATAACCATATTGTCATGCAGACATTAAAGAGAGTAGCCTGCCAGCACGGTATGAAGTGCCTGCTCCATGAGAAACCATTCGCAGGGGTAAATGGCTCAGGAAAACATAATAACTGGTCAATCATTACAGATGATGGAATCAATCTGCTGGAGCCGGGGAAAACACCCCATGAGAATATTCAGTTCCTGCTGGTTCTCACCTGTATTTTAAAAGCGGTGGATATCCATGCAGACCTGCTGAGAGAATCCGCGGCAGATGTGGGAAATGACCACAGACTGGGAGCAAATGAAGCGCCTCCGGCAATCATTTCCATTTTCCTGGGAGAACAGCTGGAGGATGTGTTAGAGCAGCTGATCAGCACAGGTACAGCAACTCATAGTATCAAAGGCGGCACCCTGGAGACTGGGGTGAAAACCCTTCCGGACCTGGCAAAAGATGCCACAGACAGGAACCGTACTTCGCCATTTGCCTTTACAGGAAATAAATTCGAATTCCGTATGGTAGGCGCAAGAGATTCCATTGCCTCACCGAATATTGTATTGAATACCATTGTGGCAGAGGCTTTCAAAGAAGCCTGTGATGTGCTGGAAAAGGCAGAAGATTTCGAAATGGCTGTCCATGACCTGATCAAGCAGTATGCCACAGAACACCAGAGAATCGTGTTCAATGGAAACGGCTATGCGCCGGAATGGGTGAAAGAGGCTGAGCGCAGAGGACTTCCCCATCAAAGGTCTATGGTTGAGACGATACCATCACTGGTAACGCCCAAAGCCGTGAAATTATTTGAAAGTTTCGGGGTATATACTCAGGCAGAGCTGGAATCCAGGGCAGAGATCATGTATGAGCAGTATGCGAAAGCCATCAATATTGAGGCCAGAGCCATGACCAATATTGCCAGCAAACAAATTATTCCAGCAGTGATTAAGTACGTGACAAAACTGGCAGGCTCCATCAATACCATCACAGCGGCAGCACCGGTGGATGTGAGCGTACAGCAGGAATTACTGGAGAAATGCTCCGCACTTCTGGCTGAAACCAAGAGAAGCCTGGAAGAGCTGAGAAAACTGGCAGAACAGGGTTCTTCCATGGAAGAGGGAAGAGAACAGGCGGAATTCTATTACCACCAAGTGATTCCTGCTATGGAAGCACTGCGCACACCTGTGGACAATCTGGAAATGCTGGTGGATAAATCTATGTGGCCTATGCCGTCTTACGGCGACCTGCTCTTTGAAGTATAGAGACAGGGCTGCAGTAAAAACTAAATTATGGTAATAATTAGAACGAGGATGTTCCGGAAAATTGGGGCATTCTCGTTTTTTATTTATGGGTACCCGCGGAGAATCCGCCCAGTCAGGTGGTTTCCCCGGAGTATCAGAAAGCTGAACCGGGAGGAGAGTAAATGAAAAAATTAGAAATTGTAATCAAGCCAGAGAAATTGGAGAACTTAAAAGTTATTCTCGATGGCAGCAAGGCAAGCGGCGTCATGATTACGAATATCATGGGCTATGGAAATCAGAAAGGGTTCCGCCACCTGTACAGGGGGGCAGAATACAAAGTCAATCTGCTTCCCAAATTGAAAGTGGAAACAGTGGTGGACGATAAGACAGCTTCCGAGATTATTGAGCAGGTGGTGGAACAGATCAAGACGGGAAATTATGGAGACGGAAAAATATTCGTATACGATGTGGAAGACGCAGTACGTATTCGGACGGGAGAACATGGGCAGGATGCATTGTAAGAACTGCAAAAGGTGTTTTAACAAACTATTTGTGGAATCTGCAATGAAAACGAGGAGGAAATTATTATGTATTTATCGGATCTGATTAAGAATGGTATGGAGCTGGCAGATGCGGCGGAGCTGCTGGTGAATGTGACCTGGACCATGCTGGGAGCCTTTCTGGTTTATTTCATGCAGGCAGGATTTGCCATGGTGGAGACAGGATTCACCCGCGCGAAGAATGCAGGTAATATTATTATGAAAAATATGATGGACTTTGTGCTGGGGAGCATTTTCTTCTTTATGATAGGGTTTGCCATTATGTTTGGCGGCGATGGGCCCATTGTGGGCAGTTCAGGGTTCTTTTCTCCCATGCAGCTGGCGGACGGGGATGGGTATTTTAACGGACTGCCCATTGGCGTATTCATGATTTTCCATACAGTATTCTGCGCCACATCTGCCACAATCGTATCAGGCGCTATGGCAGAGCGGACGAAATTTATGTCATATCTCATCTACAGCGCTGCAATCAGCATCTTCATTTACCCGGTTACCGGACACTGGATCTGGGGCGGGGGATGGCTGAGCAGCATGGGCTTCCATGATTTTGCAGGTTCCACAGCAGTACATATGGTGGGCGGCGTGTGTGCTCTGGCAGGGGCGAAGATTCTGGGGCCCAGAATCGGAAAATATGAGAAGGACGGCACAGTAAACGCCATTCCCGGGCATAATCTTCCGTTAGGAGCATTGGGAGTGTTTATTCTCTGGTTCTGCTGGTTTGGGTTTAACTGCGGCTCTACCACCGGGGCTGCCACAAATGTGGGAGACATTGCCATGACCACCAATCTGGCGGCAGCAGCGGCTACACTGGCAGCATTGATTGTCACCTGGGTAAAATACGGAAAACCGGATGTGTCCATGACCCTCAACGGCTCCTTGGCAGGTCTGGTGGCCATAACAGCCGGATGTGACGTGGTATCTAACTGGGCGGCAGTTATCATCGGCGTGCTTGCCGGTGTCTGTGTGGTGCTGGTGATTGAATTTGTGGATAAAATCCTGAAGATTGACGACCCGGTGGGCGCTATCGGGGTACATGGCTTCTGCGGATTGATGGGAACCATCCTTACCGGAATATTTTCCCCGGAATGCAGTCTTGTCACCCAGATTATTGGAGTGGGGTCTGTTCTGGCTTATGTGCTGGTCCTGGCAGTGATTATCTTTACTGTTATTGATAAGACAGTGGGACTGCGGGCCGGTGAAGTGGAGGAGAGAGAGGGGCTGGATCTTCACGAGCACGGGGCTCCTGCCTATGCGAATTTTAATCTGCACAGGGATCGGTGATTAGTCAGTTATTTTCCTACAGTTCCTAACTGTATGTCAAGGGATTTGTAATTATCATTGGAGAATTTTATTGAGCTGGTAAAAAACTAAATCAGGCCATTCCAGCAGCAGACAGCAATCGGGCCTATTAAGTGAAGGTGAATTATCTTATCGAAAAGGTACAGGTGCTGGACAGTAACCAATGATATATACCCGTGAGCCAAATGATTTGCCAGCAAGTCTTCACTGTTTCAAGCAAAACAGCAAATCATTTGGCAAATACGTATGCTCTTGAGTATAACTCAGCGAGAGAGGCTGCCAGAAGGTATGATCCTTACGGCGGTCTCTTTTTTATATGCAAAATAATATTCAAGATTGTTTAATCAAGCACCTGTTAAAGCGAAAATAAGGCCTGAAAAATCACTGAACCAAAACTAAAAAACATCATATAAGTATAGACGAATTGCAATAAAAGTGTTATGATTCCATAGGATTTATTGTATTCCTTATTTGCAGTTTCTTAATGAAATTTAAAGAGATATCCGCAATACAGGGAATGCATATTTCAGACATGAATTTCAAATATACACTAGAAAAGGAATACAGCAATGAACGGTACCTCGACGAATAATAGCGTACAATCTGTGGAGCGGGCACTTAATATATTACTGATCATAGCAGATGAGACGCTGCCTGTGTCAATTGCCAGAATTGTGGAATGTTCCGGTCTGAACCGGACAACTGTGTGGAGGCTTCTGGTAACCTTGGAGGATTGTGGTTTTGTTGAGAAAGACCCCATTTCCAAGGGCTACCTGCTTGGGTATAATGCTTCCAGACTTTGTTCTGATATTATGGACAATTACGCGCCACTGATCCGTCTGGCTAAACCATATATGGACAAATTGTTAGATGAGATCAACGAAGATATCCTGCTGACCGTACCCAGGTTTGGCGGAATGCTCACCATTTACCAGCTGCATTCGGATAATGCTGTGTTGATACGGGATTATAGCATGATGCTCTCCCAATTTCACTCATCATCCAACGGCAAAATTTATTTGAGTTTTCTGGAGCCGGAAGAACTGGATGTGATTTTGAGCCAGCCGCTGGAAAAGACCACCCCTTACACCATTACTGACCCGGCCAAACTCCGCAAAGAGATAGAACAGTGCCGCAGGGAGAACTGCGGATTTACCCTGGAGGAGAACGGGGTGGGGGAAAATGGATTCTCGATTCCCATTCTCTACCAGGAAAAGCCCTATGCTTTTCTGAATGTATCCGGCCCGTCTTTTCGGTTTACTGAGGAAAAGATGCGGCAGTATGTGCCTCTTGTGCAGAAGATCTGTAAGGATATGGAAGAAAAGTTGATACATTAATCTAGAGCGTGTCTTAAAAATGCTTTATGTCAACCGTGCGTCACAGTTTGTGGCCGATTCCGGAGCGGTTGATTGTTTTTGGAAATCCGGGAAGATGTTCTATGTCTGCCGCTGTTCCAACGCCAGACCAATCAGACGTTCGGCCTGGTCAGCCATGAATAAGGGAATATTCAGAACATCGTCATCCAGCTTTAAATTGGCCAGGGAGAAGCGGATACGCAGCTTCACTTGTTCTGGGAACAGTTCCTTGAATTTCTTCAGGCTTTTGCTGGTGGTATTGGCCTGGGATTTAACCTCCACAGGGAAAATATCATTCTCCCGGTGAATAAGGAAATCCACTTCATAGGGCGGGTTATTCTGGCTCCAGTACCGGGGAGCTGCTTCAAACTGCGTGATTAAGGTCTGGAGTACAAAGTTTTCAGTCAGTGCGCCCTTAAATTCAGTAAACAGGCGGCTGCCTTCACCGAAGGCAGAAGGGGCTAACTGGGCCAGGCGGCGGAGCAGGCCCACATCTGCCAGATATATCTTAAATGCGGACAGGTCATCATAGGCAGATACTGGCAGGCCGGGGGCTGTGCTTCGATAGATCTTATGAACCAGCCTGGCATCCACCAGCCATTGCAGAGCATCTTCGTATTCACGGGCCCTTGCCCCCTTTTTGACTACCTTATAGATAAACTTCTTATTCTCCCTTGCCAGTTGAGACGGTATGGATTTCCAGATCATAGAGATCTTTGGGAACTCGTGGATGTTGGGATGCTTGGCAAAATCACGTTCATATGCATCAAGGATTCCAGACATGGCTTCCTGCATAGCAGAAACATCCCGTGCTTCCGTCCACATGAGCACTGGTTCCGGCATACCGCCGGTGACATAGTACATCTTTAGTTTTTCATAAAGCGGATTGAAGAATGCGTCGGGAATGGGCGCAATGGTATCCATACCTTCCAAATATGCGGCAAGATTTTTTGGCCGCTGGCCAGCATCAGATTCTGCAGGATCCGGTTCACATCTTTGGTGGTCTCAAAAAACTGTTTATATTCTTCGTTCTCATCAAAATTAAAGTAGGCTGTATTTTCATAATACCGTCTGCCGAATTCTCTAAGGGTCCAGGTCTTACCTACCTGGCGCACACCTTTTAAAATCAGCGGTTTGCGGTAGGGTGAATCTTTCCAGTTCAATAGTTTATTCAAAATCAGTCGTTCCATAAAAGCACTCCTTCACACTTTTATTGAATATTTTGTGATTATAATCACTTTTTTATTATATATTAATGTCGTGTAATTTACAATCTATACCATACGGCAGACTCCGTCCGCAGCCTATGAAGCCCAGGGAAATCTTTGCCGCTCATCCTTTCCATTTTTTTGTCGGTCTATGCATAAAATATAGGTATGCATGTATTAAATGGCATAAAAATAGACGATGGTTTTGAGCCACCGCCTGTTGATCTGTAAGGGTTTTATCAGCAGTCTGAAGTTGCTTTTGAGTTTTATCAAGCATGGCACCAAACTTATACTCAAGAGCGTACGTATTTGCCAAATGATTTGCTGTTTTGCTTGAAATAGTGAAGACTTGCTGGCAAATCATTTGGCTCGCGGGTATAATAAACTCCGACTTCACAGCACGAAGGGTATCCCATACTTCCTGTGAGCGTTGTTCAATAGCAAGAGTCTTAAAGCCCATTTGTAAGGATTCAAGAAATGCTGATAAGGATATAGAAGAAAAGTTAATACATTAATCCAGCCCGTCTTCTGTTATTCTAAAAGCTCAGGAGGTATTTTAGAATATACTTCATCATAAAGATTATTCCCGGATGAATCAATAATTACGATCATAGGGAAATCCTTCACAGTGAGCTGGCGGACTGCCTCTGTACCCAAATCCTCGTAGGCAATAACATTGGACTCTGTGATACATTGGGAAAGCAGTGCCCCGGCACCGCCCACCGCAGCAAAATAAACCCCATGGTTTTTCACAAGGGAATCGGTAATGTAATCGGCTCGTCTGCCTTTTCCAATCACCGCGGACACCCCTAGATCCAGCAATTCAGGGGTATATTTGTCCATTCTGGAAGATGTGGTGGGCCCGGCAGACCCCAGAGGGTGAGAGGCCCGGGCGGGAGTGGGCCCCATGTAATAAATGGCGGCATCAGACAAAGGAATGGGCAGCGCTTCTGATTCGGCCAGGGCCTGATGCATACGCAGGTGCGCGGCATCTCTCGCCGAATAGATGGTTCCTGAGAGGCAGACATAATCACCTGCCTTCAGATTCTGCAGTTTGTCCTTGGTCAGTGGTGTGTTAAGTGTATATTGCATAACGAATGTTTCCTTTACTTTTGTGTGCTATATAACTGCTGTCCGATGCCTGCACACGTGACAGCACATGTTCACGGCTACCGGAAGCCCTGCGATGTGCGTAGGGTATGTTTCAATGTGGACAGCCAGGGCTGTATTGCGGCCGCCCAAACCGGCGGGGCCGATTCCGGAGCGGTTGATTGATTCCAAAAGCTCTGTCTCCAGCCGGGCAATGTGAGGCTTGTCCGAATGAGAACCGGCTTCCCGGGCGAGGGCGAACTTAGACAAAATGGCTGCTTTCTCGAAATCCCCGCCAATCCCCACACCTATTACAAAAGGCGGGCAGGCATTGGGGCCCGCGTTTAAGACTGTGGATAAAATTGCCTTTTTCACGCCCTCCAGTCCGTCGGCGGGTTTCAGCATGAACAGCCTGCTCATGTTTTCACTGCCGAAGCCTTTCGGGGCCGCGTGAATGGTTATCTGGGTGCCAGGCACAATTTTCATATGGATGACAGCAGGGGTATTATCATTGGTGTTGGTACGGAGCAAGGGATCGGATACAACGGATTTGCGCAGATATCCTTCTGTATAGGCTTCCCTCACACCCTGGTTCACTGCCTCTGTCAAATCGCCGCTGGATATATGTACATCCTGGCCGATTTCCAAAAAAACTACGGCCATGCCAGTATCCTGGCAAATGGGGATAAGCTGCTCCCCCGCAATGCGCAGGTTATCCTGCATGTCGCCCAGAATTTTCCTGCCCAGGTCAGAGGTTTCAGAGGCTTCTGCCTGGCAGATGGCCTGTCTCATATCTTCTGTTAGAAAATAATTGGCATCACAGAACAGCTGCTTTACCGTCTCTCGAATGGTTTCGGTATGTATGATTCGTAGATTCTCCATAAGAATTTTCCCCTTATATATCTTCTTTCGATCAATGAAAACAGTTTCGCAGATGATCTAATCTTTTTGCAAAGAGGTCAAATGCGGGCGACACCAGATTTCCTGGCAGCCTCTGCGACCGCCGTGGCAACAGCTTTTCCCACACGGGGGTCGAATGCCTGGGGAATAATGTAATTCTCATTCAAATCCTGGTCGCTGATCAGTTCGGCCAGAGCCAGCGCCGCCGCCATTTTCATCTCATCATTAATATCTTTTTACTTCGATTTTTCCGTTCCAGTCATAGTGTAAGCGCAAGGACTCTTTCGCGTAATCCATAATTATTCTCCTCTATAGAAGTTATACTTAAATACGCAGTTTTGAATGACAAAATACAATTGATAAAATCCGAACAATAAGTTCATATAACGAACATCATACTTGCATTTTATCATATATTCCATGTCATTGTCAATAAAAAATATTAATAATAGGTGCTTGACATAGTACATATTTTACTATATGATGTTCGCATTATGAATTGCTTGTTCGAAGAATAGGAGGTTATGCGAGGGAGGTAAGGTATGTATCCGATCGTGAAGAAAAGACAATTATCGGAAAAAATTTTTTTGATGGATATAAAAGCTCCTATGACCGCCAGAGCCTGTCTGCCTGGACAGTTTGTGATCGCGGCCATAGATGATAAGGGGGAACGGATTCCGCTGACGATCTGTGATTATGACAGGGAAGCCGGCACAGTGACAATTGTGTTTCAGATTGTGGGGGCTTCCACCTGGAAAATGGCAGGACTTGAGGAGGGGGACGCGTTTTTCGCATTTGCCGGACCTCTGGGCAGATGTTCAGAGCTGATAGAGGAAAATTCTGAAGCCCTGAAAAAGAAGCGTATTTTATTCGCAGCCGGTGGTGTTGGAGCGGCTCCGGTGTATCCCCAGGTGAAATGGCTTCACAGCCAGGGGATTGAAACAGAATGTGTGATTGGAGCCAGGGACAGTTCCCTGATTATCCTGGAGGAGGAGATGCGTCAAGTGGGGCGTGTGCATATAACCACTGATAACGGCAGCCGGGGATTCCACGGAAATATCAATGACTGCATTCGGAATTTGATTGAAGAAGAACATAAGCAATATGATCTGGTCATTGCGATTGGACCGCTGGTTATGATGAAATATGTCTGACTGATTACGAAAGAGTATAAAATCTCCACAATTGTCAGTATGAATCCTATTATGGTCGATGGTACCGGCATGTGCGGCGCCTGCCGCCTGATGGTAGACGGCCAGGTGAAATTCGCCTGCGTGGACGGGCCGGAGTTCGACGGGCATCTAGTGGATTTTGACCAGCTTATGCAGCGGCAGAGTATGTATAGTACCCAGGAAGGACGGGCCATGCTGAAGATTCAGGAAGGGGATACCCATCACGGAGGCTGCGGTAATTGCGGGTCATGACAGATTTTGAGAGGAGGTACTTATGTCCTTATTAGAGAGAGTTCCGGTAAGAGAACAAAAGCCGGAGGATAGAGCAAAGAATTTTGACGAAGTATGTTATGGATATAATGAGGATGAGGCAAGAAAGGAAGCAGAAAGATGTCTTGGCTGCAAAAAGGCAAAATGTGTAGAGGGCTGTCCGGTAGGCGTTGATATCCCAGGTTTTATTGAAAAACTCAAACAGGGATGTCCTGTGGAGGCATATCAGATTATCAGCCAGTACTCTGCCCTTCCGGCCGTCTGCGGACGGGTCTGTCCTCAGGAAAGCCAATGTGAGGCAAGGTGTGTGCGCGGTAAGAAAGGCGGCCCGGTGTCCATCGGGAAATTGGAACGTTTTGCCGCTGATTATGCCAGAGAACATGGCATTCATCCGCAGAAAACCGCAGAATCCAATGGGAAGAAGATTGCGGTGATCGGCTCCGGACCGGCCGGACTTACCTGTGCGGGGGATCTGGCGAGAATGGGATATGAAGTGACGATTTTTGAAGCGCTTCATGAAGCTGGAGGCGTATTGGTTTACGGGATACCGGAGTTCAGGCTCCCGAAAGAGCGGGTGGTAAAAGCTGAGATTGAAAATGTGGAGTCTCTGGGCGTTTCAATTGAAAAAAATGTAATTGTGGGCAAATCCATTACTATTGATGAACTGCTGACAGAAAAGGGATTTTCTGCGGTATTTATTGGTTCCGGAGCCGGTCTGCCCAAATTCATGGGAATTCCGGGTGAAGCGGCAAAAGGGGTTTTCTCCGCAAATGAATATCTGACACGAAATAATCTGATGAAAGCATTCCATGAAGATTACGATACCCCTATTATTTCAGGCAGGAAAGCGGCTGTTGTAGGCGGCGGAAATGTAGCTATGGATGCAGCACGGACGGCACTCCGTCTTGGAGCTGAAGTACATATCGTTTACCGGAGAAGTGAGGCAGAACTCCCTGCCAGGGTTGAAGAGGTCCATCATGCCAGAGAGGAAGGGATTATCTTTGATCTTTTGACCAATCCCACGAAGATTCTCACCGATGAGGACGGACAAGTGACAGGCCTGGAATGTATCCGTATGGAATTAGGAGAACCGGATGAGTCTGGCCGCCGGCGTCCCCGGGAAATACCAGGGTCAGAATTTATCATGGAAGTGGATACGGTCATCATGTCCCTGGGAACAAGCCCAAATCCCCTTTTGTCTTTTACTACAGAAGGATTGGAAGTGAACCGCTGGAAATGTATTGTAGCAGATGAGCAAAATGGTGCAACCAGCAAAGAAGGTGTATTTGCCGGCGGAGATGCGGTTACCGGAGCGGCGACGGTAATCCTGGCAATGGGTGCAGGAAAGGCAGCAGCTAAAGGGATTGATCAGTATTTGAAAGAGAAGTGAATCTGGTTTTAGATATACCCGCGAGCCAAATGATTTGCCAGCAAGTCTTCACTGTTTCAAGCAAAACAGCAAATCATTTGGCAAATACGTATGCTCTTGAGTATAAAATTTTATACAGCAGATAATGGTTCGGTATATGAACATGACGGCGATCGTGTTTATATACCGACTCTTTTATATTTGTGAAAAATTTTTATATTTACACGGGAAATAATCGGATAAATCACCAAATAATTTAATAATCACACAAATGATTAGTTAAAATATACAAAACAATTCGCCTAAATTTGGATAAAAAAGAGAAATGTGACGAATCGTTTGACAAGGCTGAAAGTCTGTGTTAGGCTGTTATCACGAACAAATTATTCATAATATGAACATTAAACACGAAGTACACATGACAGCATGATTGCGAAGAGGATTTAGAAAGGAGCAGCCATGTGTGGGGAACAGACAAAGCTGACAGTAGAAAATATGTCCTTTTCAGGAGTGGTACTGGCAGATTTCCCGGAATACATACATACTCTGATTCAGGTAAAGGAAGCATGCGCTCTTGCTAATTATCGGGCCGGCATTTTGGAGGAAGAGGTTTTTCTCGAAATTGTGAAAGCATGCAGAAAGGCGAAAGAACTTTCCTATGCTGAAAATTTCCCGGTGGATGTGTTTCACGGAGGCGGCGGAATTGGAATTAATATGAACATCAATGAAGTGCTGGCAGAGCTCACAGACCAAAAAGCGGACCCGGTAGATCATATTAACCGAAGCCAGTCCACATCCGATGTCTGCCACACGGCTCTTCGAATTACTCTGTATGGGATGCTGGAGGACCTTGCGGGGGCTCTGGAAGATTTTATGGCTGTTATGCAGGAGAAAGTCAGAGAGTTTGGCAGTATTCAGACCATAGCCAGAACCTGTTGGCAGGACGGCATGCAGATACCTGTTGACAGTTTGTGGAAAGGAGTGCTTGCGTCAGCAGGAAGAAGCCGGGAGAAGCTGGAGAGTCTGAAGTCCCTGATGGAACAGGTAAATCTGGGATGGACCGTGGTTGGAACGGGAACCGGAGCCCCGGATGCCTACCGGGAACAAATTATAGATGCTCTCCGGGACGTGACTAAGAGAAATGTCAGCTGGTGGGATTCCCCCTATGACGCTGCCCAGAACCCAGACGACCTGGCAAGAGTTTCCACGGAGGTCAGCATTTTGTCCGCGCTGATGAGTAAGTTTTCCCGGGATCTGCGGCTTTTGTGTTCCGGGCCGGAGACAGGGCTGGCTGAACTGACGGTACCCCCGGTGCAAAAAGGGTCTTCCTTTTTCCCGGGGAAGGTCAATCCGGTGGTTCCGGAGATGATGATCCAATGCAATTTCCTGGTACAGGGGAATCATGGGGTGATTCTGGAGGCATTGGAAAGCGGGGAGATGCATCTGAATATTTGGGAAGAAATGATGGGATTTCTGCTGATGCAGAATATCAGACGGCTGACGAAAGCCATACATTTGTTCACAGAAAAATGCATTGTTGGGGTAACCTGTAACTCATTGGTATGCAGACAGTATGCCATGAGCAGTATCCCGCTGGTGGTACGGTACAAAGAAGTGTACGGGTATCAGAAGGCTAGCCGGATGATTGGCCAGATGGGGCTGGAGAAATTTCTGAAGCACTGCCGGCAGCAGGAAAGCCAGACAGCAGAAAACAAATAACTGATAATAAATCAAACGCCGCTGAATCCATGGATGATACGGCAAAAGAGAAAGGAGAATAAGGTTATGGCAGCACCAAAATTAGAATGCGCAAAAGAATGGCTGAGAGAAAAGAGGACGAAGGCTCTTTATATTAACGGGGAGTGGAAGCAGGGGCATGGAATTGAGATGGAATCCATTAACCCGGCCACAGGAGAAGTGATCGGCACCTATGTATGCGCTGATGAAAAGGATATTGAAGAAGCCGCAAAGGCGGCGAGAGAGGCTTTTGACCATGGCCCCTGGAGAACAGAGATTACCAATAGAGAGCGGGGCGTCATTATGAGAAAGCTGGCTGACTTAATCCGGGAACATCTGGAAGAGCTGGCAACCATTGAGACTATGGATAATGGCAAATTATTCACAGAATCCTGCGAAGATGTGACTAATGTAGCAGATTTTTTTGACTACTACGCGGGATGGACAGATAAAATCTACGGGGAAACCAACCCGGTAAACGGAGATTTCTTCTCTTATACCAGGAGAGAGCCGGTAGGTGTGTGCGGGCAGATTATCCCGTGGAATTACCCCATGGATATGGCAGGCTACAAACTGGCTCCAGCGCTGGCAGCAGGCAATTGTCTGATTATGAAGCCTTCCAGTGTAACCTCCTTCTCGCTGATCCGCTTATTTGAGATTTTTGACGAGTCAGGCCTGCTGCCGAAAGGCGTTGTAAATCTCATTGTGGGAAAAGGTTCCATCGGCTCCTATATTACAAAGAGCCCGCTGGTGGACAAGGCAGCCTTTACAGGAAGTACATCAGTAGGAAAACAGCTGGTGCATGACTCTGCTGATTCCAACTTAAAGACCCTTAGCCTGGAGCTGGGCGGCAAGTCAGCCAACATTATTTTTGACGACGCGCCGGATATGAAATGGGCCATCGAACGTTCCTTTGTGGCCATGTTCAGCGGCAAAGGCGAAAAGTGTTCCGAACCTACGCGGCTGTTTGTTCAGCGCACCTGCTATGAAGAAGTATGTAACGGGCTGGTGGAAATGGCAAAGAACTGGAAAGTGGGAGACCCCTTCGACCCGGAATCCAATCAGGGAGCGCAGGTGTCCAAAGAACATTTTGATTCCATCATGAATTACATAGAAATCGGTAAAAATGAAGACCACGCCAAACTGCTCTGTGGAGGAGACAGAAATGTGGAGGGAAGCAACGCCAACGGGTATTTTATTAATCCGACGATCTTCTACGACTGCACCAACGATATGCGCATCTCAAGAGAGGAGATCTTTGGACCGGTTCTGGTGGTGATTCCCTTTGACACAGAGGAAGAAGCCGTTGCCATGGCCAACGATTCTGAATATGGACTGGGTTCCGGTTTCTGGACTAACGACGTAGCCAGAACCCAGAGAGTGGCAAATGCTCTGCAGGCAGGTATGGTATTTATCAATCGATACGGCTGCTACGACCCGGCCAGCCCATTCGGCGGCTATAAGCAGAGCGGCTGGGGAAGAGAGTGCGGTTCCCGTTCCCTGGAACTATATACCAAGGCAAAGGCCATCTGGTATGCACATTAAGCGTTGAACAGGGAACAAGAATCATTAGAATGCAGGGCAAAATCAGGAGGATACAGAATATGAAAATGAGAGCAGCAGTAATGACAGAAGTGGGAAAGCCAGTGGAAATCCGTGGCGTAGAATTAGATAAGCCCAAGGCAAATGAAGTTTTGGTACAGATCAAAGCAACAGCAGTATGCCACAGTGACCTGAATACCTTAAATGACCCCACCACACCCATACCCCAGGTACTGGGACATGAAGGGGCCGGAGTGGTAGTGGAAACAGGTCCCAATGTGACGAAATGCAAAGTAGGCGATAAAGTGGCGTTGAGCTGGGTTCCTTTTTGCGGAACATGCCCCAACTGCGTAGCCGGCCAGGTAACTTTGTGTGAGATGGCCTTCGGTCCTATGTTTGCAGGTACACTGCTGGATGATACCAGCAGAATGACCATGGACGGAAAAACCTGTTATCACTCATCTCTGCTCTCCACATTTGCAGAATACACGGTGGTTCCGGAATTAAGCTGTGTGGTTATACCAGATGAAATGCCCATGGCTCAGGCGTGTATGATCGGCTGTGGTGTTGCCACTGGCTATGGCGCATCTGTGAGAGCGGCAGGGGTAAGGGCAGGTTCCAGTGTTGCCATATTCGGAATCGGCGCGGTTGGGGCCAATGCCATTCAGGGCGCGGTTCTCTCCGGAGCCAGAAAAGTTATCGCCTGCGACATCAAAGACGATAATCTGGAAACGGCAAAACAGTTCGGTGTAACCGATGTGCTCAATACCCAAAGCGTGGAAGATGTGGCTGCGGCTGTGAAAGAAATCAACGGGGGATGCGGGGTGGATTATGCCATTGACTGCACAGGCATCCCGGCTGTGGGCACCGACGCATGGCTGTCTACACGCAAAGGAGGCACCACTGTGGTGATCGGCGCATACCCTGCTGACGGCCAGCTGACCCTTCCTTCCGGAAGTTTCCACCGCATCGGCAAAGTCTTAAAGGGAAGCTTCTACGGGGATGTGAACCCATTTGAGGATTTCCCCAAGATTGCGGAGCTGTATCTTGCAGGGAAATACAAACTGGATGAACTGGTGATTGAAAAAATAACACTAGATGAAATCAATAAAGCATTCGACGCATTCCATGACCCCACAGCGAAAAATATGGGCAGATACATAGTGGAAATTTAACTGAATGCAGGCGGCGGCTATAAACCGCCGCCCATATAAAAAGAGATGAAAGGGAGGCAGCCTGCAGTAATGGGAACAAGATGGGAACATGATTTCATCGGTGATATGGAACTGGATGATCAAAATTACTATGGCATCCAGACTATGCGGGGAATGGGGGCATCTCCCCATTCCGGACAGACCATGAATGTGGAAGAAACAGAGTTAATCTATTATCTGGCAGTGATAAAAAAAGCAGCAGCACTGGCAAATGGCGAGATTGGAGCCATTGATTCCGGGATTGCCAGGGCCATCGCCCAGGCATGTGATGAGGTGATAGCAGGAAAATATGAGGAGCAGTTTCCGGTAGACCTGTTCACCGGGGGAGGAGGAATCACTCCCCACATGAATATCAACGAAGTTCTTGCCAACCGGGCATCAGAGATTCTTTCGGGAAAAAAAGATTATCATGTGGTTCATCCCAACACCCATGTGAATAAATGCCAGTCAACCAACGACGTATACCCGTCTGCGCTGCTGCTGGCCATGCATAAAAAGCTGGAAAAACTGGAGGAGCGGACCCGGACACTGTGTGTGGTCTTAAAACGAAAAGCAGAAGAATTTAAGTCAGTTGTAAAAATCGGCAGAACCTGCTACCAGGATGCGCTGCCCGTGACTTTGGGACAGGAATTCGGCGGATATGCTTCCTTTGTGTCCCGCCAGGCCCGTTTTATCAAATATGTTTCCGAGGAATGCCTGGAAATTCCCCTTGGAGGTACGGCTGTGGGCACCGGCGTGGGCTGTGAACAGGGTTACACAGATGCTGTGCTGCGTCATCTCAGGGAAATAACCGGGTGGGACATCCGTCTTTCAGCAAATTATTTTGACAGTTTTCAGAATGGGGATTTGTATACCCGGATATCCTATGCGTTAAAGGCCCTCTCTTCAGGCGTTTCCAAAATGTCGTCGGATATGCGGATTATGTCATCCGGACCCAGGGCGGGATTTTCTGAGATCAGCCTTCCGGAAATGCTGCCGGGTTCTTCCATTATGCCTGGGAAAATCAACCCTACAATACCGGAACTGATGAATCAGGTCTGCTATCAGATATGCGGAAACGATATGACCATCAGCATAGCTGTGGAGCGCAGCGATTTGGACTTAAATGTATGGGAAGGGATTATTGCCAAATGTCTTTTCGAATCAGCCACAATTCTGACCAACTCCCTCAAACTGTTTACAGAAAACTGTGTATCCGGTATCCGGGCAAATGCAGAACAATGCAGGGAGTACGCAGAAAATTCGGTCTCTTTATCCGCAGTAGTGTCCAGTCTGTTTGGTTATCCCACAGGGGCAAAGACAGCCAGGCTGGCCGTTGAAAAGAATAAAAAAATATCGGAGATTGTGGTTGAGGAGGAACTGCTGACGCAGGAACAGGCAGAAGAACTGCTGAATCCTCTGAATTTGACAGATAGAAAGATTATGGAAGATTTAATAAAAAAATTTAGGACTCCTTGAAATATATTCACTACGATAAAGGAGAAGGTATGGATAAAAATAAAAGAGAAGAAAATATGAGCGCAGCTTCTGACAAGGGAATCAACTTAACCTTAAAACAGGCATTTGAGAGGGGAATCCGGCCTGCTGTAATTCTGGTTCCGGTAATCATTTTTGTCACCTTGATTGCCATCGGCATTGTGGATTCCGGAACATTTCTCACCATGTTAAATGCATTTTTCTCCTCTCTGATGGTAAACGGGAGCTGGATGGTAAGCATTGGAACG
This sequence comes from uncultured Lachnospiraceae bacterium, assembly GCA_910588825.1. GTDB lineage: Bacteria > Bacillota > Clostridia > Lachnospirales > Lachnospiraceae > MGBC164599. The sequence continues at coordinate 4,870 of CAJURF010000046.1, read as the reverse complement.
CTGGGGTTTGTGTTGTTCATGCTGTTGATTCTGGTACATCCCATAGGAAAGGTGAAGCTGGGGGGAAAGGATGCCAAGCCGGAATACAGCCTGTGGAACTGGTTCGCCATTTCCCTGTGCGCCGGGATTGGCACCGGGATTGTGTTCTGGGGGGCGGTGGAACCTTTGCGGTTTGCGGTGGAACCCCAGCTCAGCACTGGAATCACGCCGAATACAAGGGAATCGGTGATATGGTCCTTGAGCAAGAGCTATCTGCACTGGTCATTCGCGCCTTATGCCACTTACGTTATTTTTGGGATTATTATTGCTTATGCATACTATAATCTTCACAAAAGTTACTCCATCAGTTCCGGATTTGCTCCTTTACTGGGGGCTACATCGGAAAAGAAATGGTTCAGGGGGATTATCGACACATTAACTGTATTTGCCATAACAGGAGGCGTGGCGGGATCACTGGGCTATGGGCTTTTGCAGATCGGAAGCGGATTGAATACTGTCTTTGGTATTCCTGCGGAAACACCTTTGTATGTGGGAATCTGTGTGGTAATCGTTGTGGCCTACAACACCTCCAGTATTACCGGTATGGATAAAGGAATCAAGTGGCTGAGCGACAAAAATGCATGGATGTTCTTAATTTTAATGGTTCTGGCGTTTCTGGCCGGGCCTTCACAGTGGATTTGTAACTTATTGACAGAATCTTTGGGGTCTTTCTTGCCTAATTTTTTCGAATCCATCACAGCCGTTTCCGCTTTTACAGATGCAGGGGAAGTGGCGGGCAGTGTGTGGCACAAGGCCAGTGAAATGTGGCCTCAATGGTGGGATGAATACTATTTTGTGGATTTCCTCAGCTTTGGCCCCATTACCGGACTTTTCCTGATTAAGCTGGCAAAAGGAAGGACTTTGAGGGAATTTGTGGTGATTAATTGGGTGGTTCCTTCATTTTTCGGTATTATATGGTTTGCTATTTTCGGCGGACTTTCTTTGGATATTCAGTATAATTACGCGGCATATGCAGGCCGTGTGAACTTAGAAGGATGCGCAAGTCTGTTTGATTATATGCAGCAATATGGAAATGAAGCCATGATGCTGAAAGTGATAGAAGCGATTCCCCTCGCCTTTATTATCAAACCGATTATCCTGGTATTGATTATTCTGTCCTTTGTAACGCTGGCAGACTCTATGACTTCCACCGTTTCACTGATGACTATAAAAAATAACATAGGTGTAAACGAAGCGCCAGCCCAGATCAAATTAATGTGGGGACTGATCATGGGCGTTACCTCCCTGGTATTTACGCTGACAGGAGGCCTGGAGGGCATCAAGATTGTGAAGACCATTGCCGGATTCCCCATATTAATTGTGGGGTTAGCCATGATGATCATGTTTATCGTGTACATTATCAAACATGGGAAAGATAAAGAAGTGAAGGATATGATGGCGGATTAAAATAGTGGAAGGGCGGGTTGATGAAGATGAATGTTGTGCCGGTTACATTGATTTCCGGGTATCTGGGAGCGGGAAAGACCACTTTATTGAATCGTATTCTGGCCAATGAGAGGGGCTGCCGGACTGCGGTGATTGTAAATGACGTGGGTGAGGTGAACATTGACGCGGAGCTGATCGAACGAAAAGGCGTGGTTACCAGGGGGAAAAATAACCTGCTTGCCTTGACCAATGGATGTATCTGCTGTTCTCTGCAGGATGATTTTCTCAAACAGGTGATTTCCCTGATTTTATCCAGACAGTTTGAACGGATTATCATCGAGGCCAGCGGGCTTGGCGACTCGTCCTCCATTGTCAGTTCTATTACCCAAATTGATGGAACCGCTGAAGATTCCTCTTATCCGGTGCTGGCCCGCCTGGAGCATGTGATTACGGTGGTGGATGCCAGGCATATGGCAGATGAGTTCTCCTGTGGAAAGAAACTGGCTAAGCCTGTGGCAATGGTTCACCGAAAAGCTGCCAGTGGCTATATGCCCGGTAGAGTTTCCAAAAAAAAGCCGGAGGATGTGGAAAGTCTGCTGATTCATCAGATTGAATTTTGCAGCATGATTATTTTGAATAAGGTGTCCTGTGTTTCACAAGAAGAACGGGAAAAGATTCTTCAGGTGATTAGGGCATTACAGCCAAAGGCTGAGCTGATTGAGACAGATTACTGCAATGTTCATCTGGAAGATGTCCTGGAAGCCGGGCATTTTGAGCTGATGTCCGTGAAGAATTCAATGACATGGATGCGGTTATTCGAATCCCCGGAAATTCCGAAAACCGGCTGGGGCGGCAGGCGCAGTATCGGAAGATATGGCATCCATTCCTTTGTGTATGATAAAAGATGTCCTTTTAATAGGAAGAAACTCGAACAATGGGTAGAAGAAAACTGGCCTCGGGAGGTTATACGCTGTAAAGGGGTTGTATGGTTTCAAACGGAGCCGTATACAGCCCAGGTGTTCGAACAGGCTGGCTCCAATATTGAGATTTCTCCTATTGGTATCTGGGCTGCGGCAGATGATGAACTTGAGATAACAGATTTACCTTTGGAAGAACAGGACAGCTGGGATGAAACTTACGGAGACCGAAAGAACCGGCTGGTGTTCATCGGCCGCCAAATGGATAAGGAAAAAATCTGCAGACAGCTGGATGGATGTCTGGGAGAGTAGAATTGTAAAAAGACATTTAGGAGCAAGGAGAGATGAACATGACAAAACAACAGGAAGCAAAACGTGATCAGGAAATCGTAGAACTGATCCACAAAAATACACTGCGGATTTTGGAAGAACTGGGCATTGCATTCCTGACGGAAGAATCCCGGGAAACACTTCGTAAAAATGGTGTGCGCGTGGAAGGGGAGAGGGCCTATTTTACAGAGAAGCAGGTTATGGACGCCCTGGAGGCTGCCACGAAAGAATTTACTGTTTATGCCAGGAATCCCAAATATAATGTGCACATGAATACCACTGACATCTATATGACCCCAGGCTACGGAAGCGCTCTAGTCTGCGAACTGGACGGCACAGTCCGCTCTGCAGTATTCGATGATTTTCTCAAACTTTCTGCGATTGTGCAGGAAAGTGAGGAGTTTTCCATCAACGGCGGGATCCTGGCGCAGCCGTCGGATATTGATGCCGAAATTGCCGCGGAGGTAATGGTCTATACCACTTTATGCCGTTCTGATAAAGCCCTTTTCTCTGTCTGCGCGGACAAACAGGCAGCAGAAAATATTATGAAAATGATAAAAATTGTTTTCGGCGGCAATATCACAGACATTCCCTGTACCTTTAACCTGATTTCACCGTTAAGCCCCCTGGGTGTTACTCAAAATACCCTGGAAACCATTGAAGTCTGTGCCGCAAATGGCCAGCCTCTTGTCATCGCCCCAGGCAATATGGCAGGTGCCACAGGCCCTATCTCCATCGCGGGAAATGTCTCTCTGGCAAACGCAGAATTTCTCGGAATCAATGTGTACGCCCAGATGATCCGCCCAGGCACGCCGCTGATCTACGGCTTCGCGTCCACTGTGGCCGATATGAGAAACATGCAGGCTTCTAACGCCAGCCCGGGATTTGTCAAAGAAGCAAAATACGGTGCACTGCTGGCGAAAAAATACCAGGTACCCTGCAGAAGCGGCGGCGGCATGTCCGATGCCAGTGGTCTTACCGCGCAGGCTGGAGTGGAGAGTGCCATGAGTATGTTCGAGTCATTTACGGAACGGGCCAATCTGATGATGCATGCCACAGGTTCCCTGCATTCATTCAACACCGTGAGCATTGAGAAATTTGTTCTGGATATTGAGACATTTACCAGAATGAAATACTATTTCAGCGAGATTCCGGCAGACGAAGAAGCACTTGCTTTTGATGCCATTAAGGAAGTGGTAGAGGAGGAAGGCACCTTTGTGACCATTGACCACACCTTTGAGCGCTGCCATCTGGACCCGTGGTACAGCCAGGTCTCCCTGCACACCAACACAAAAGGAGACCCCAACCAGGCTCTCTATGATTCCATTCATAAACGGATTGACAAACTGATGGAAAATTACCAGTGTCCGGCTCTTCCCGGCGATAAGCGGGCAGCCCTTGATGAAATAATGTGCAGCATTGGGATGAATGAAGCAGATATGAATAAGGTTTAAAATACAGTCAGCACCTTTTCTTTTGTATAATTTAGATTAACTAATTTATTATACGGGAGATTTGGTGCTGTTTTCATGTCAGGACACAGGTGAAAAAATTTTTTAAAAGATATTGTATAAATACACCCTAATTTGATAAAATCTTCAACATGGGGGAGGAAAATAAAATGAATTTGTTAGAAATTATGCAAAAAAGGCACAGTATCAGAAAATATACCGAAGAAGCAATTCCAGAGGAAAGTCTGCGGACAGTAGTGCAGGCCGGTCTTCTTTCCGCGTCCAGCCGCTCCATCCGCCCATGGGAGCTGATCGTGGTAAGAGACCGTGACACCCTGAAAAAAATGTCAGATTGCCGTGTGGGTGCGGCCAAAATGCTTGCGGGCGCTTCCGCGGCTATTGTGGTAGCCGCCAATCCGGGAATGTCTGATGTGTGGATTGAAGACTGCTCCATTGTCATGTCCAACATGCACCTGATGGCGGACAGCCTTGGTCTGGGGAGCTGCTGGATTCAGGGGCGTCTCAGAGAGGCGGCCGATGGACAGACAACGGAAGATTATCTGCGGGAGCTGTTAGGGTATCCAGAGGATTTTTGTCTGGAGGCGGTTCTTTCCCTTGGAATGCCCCAGGCACACCCGGCAAAAACGGAATTATCAGAGCTGTCCATGGACAAGGTTCACTGGGAAAAATATCAGAATAAACGCATGAATGAACATGTGGGTATATTTCAGTTAAAATTGTGCATAT